>JAITFK010000177.1 GCA_031281555.1 Treponema sp.
TACTGTCCGAATATCCAATGCCCGAAAAGGTTATTGCACAGACTGGAAAAATGGGTTTCAGTACTTGATATCCGCGAGCTTGGAATAAAACTTATAAAGCAGCTTTTTGATAAAAACAGAGTCAGGAACATTCATGATTTGTATACATTAACCGCGGATGAACTTGCGGAATACGACAGAATGGGAGTAATTTCCGCCGCCAAAGTAATCAGGCATATTCAAAAAAAGCGGGAACTATCCCTTGCGGAATTTATAGCGGGATTTGATTTTGAGGGAATCGCGGAAACAACAATGGAAAAAATTACGGCCGCCGGTTTTGACACTCCGGAAAAATTAAAAGCGGCTTCAACCGGTGATTTATCCGCTGTTTACGGCTTAGGTGAAATTACAGCTACAGTTATTGTTGACGGCCTAAAAGAATGCACTGAGGAAATAGACGCCGTTTTAAAAACAGGAGTAATAAAAATAGCGGCGCCTGTGCCTGAAGAAACCCTTCCTCTGCGCGGGCTTTCTTTTTGTTTTACGGGCGAAATGAAAACCATAAAAAGGACGGCGGCGGAAGAAAAAATTAAATCGCTGGGTGCTCAGGCAAAATCCTCGGTGGTTAAGGGGCTTTCCTACCTTGTAACAAATGATCCGGAGTCAGGCTCTGCAAAAAATAAAAAAGCTGTCGAACTTGGAATCCCTATAATTAATGAGGAAGAATTTTTAGCGTTAATCTCAAAACCTAAAAATGAATCTCAATTAAAGCACCTACAGGGCGAACTTTTCTAGTAATAGTGTTCCATCGCTTCAAATTTTTCACGTACCTTTTGAAGTAAATCCAATTCGCGTTTTATTGTTTTCGCGTAATTAAGTTTTCCGTTTTCTATTCTTAACGCTTCATCTTCCCAAAATTGAATTTTCTGCAGGTCGATCCACCTGAAACGCCTTTCATTGGCTTTTTGCGCCCACGCGACAGCTTCGTCCCAGTAATAAAGAGCAGTACGAAAACAGGTTTCGGCAGTTTCAAGGCTTTCAAGGTTTTGATCTTTCCAGGGAGCGTTGTAAAAATATGCGTTACGCTTATTCCATTTGTTTCCCAAAAAAAGGTATTGCTCTATTAATTTGATGTTTATATGCATGTTAAAAAGATAACAGTATTTTTCCCATTGGATTTCATTTTCAATCAGGGTAAGCGCATAGAGCGGATTGGCAAAATCAGCCTTCATAGCCTTTTCAAGCCAGTAGATGTTTTCCATGGAGTCATCAGGATACTGAATATAATGAACATGGAAAAGTTTGTAATACTGTTCCTTATAGGTAACAAAATACCCATTTACGGGAAGAGCTGTTGTTATTAAAACGAGAATTACCGTTGATTTAAAAAATGTTTTCACTATTTTTTAATATCGGCATTTGGGATATTATGCTCCATACTTTGTCCGCTACTTCCTGAACATGTCCGGATGAGTTAATTATTTCTACTTTACCGCCCGCTTTATCGTAATTTTTTAACAAATCCATGTACTTTTCACGGGCTTTTTTTTGAAAATTAAGGTTTTCGTAAATTTCATGGGAAGAGCGGTTTTTTATACGTTCAAGGGCAATTTCGGGTACTATATCAAAAAAAATGGTCAATTCCGGAGCAGGAAAGCACGAATTCAAGGCTTGCGGAAGCTCATCTCCGCATTCTATCCCCTGATAAACAAGGGAAGATAGGGTATATCTGTCGCTGACCACAAGTTCATTCCTTTTTGTATGAGTTATTATACCGTTAGTTCCGTAAAGGTGTTCATTACGGTCAGCAGCAAAGAGAAAACACAGAGTTTCAGCTCTTAGTTTTATCTCATTTTTCAGTGCGGAGCGTATCAATAGGCCTGTTTTCTCGTTAGTAGGTTCAAAAGTACGAAAAAACACAGGTTTAGGAGTATTTTTAAAGCGTTCTGCTAATATCGAGAGCTGGGTGGTAGTACCGCTTCCGTCTCCGCCTTCAAAAACTGCAAAATTGGGGATAAATTCCATGATTAATGATATTTAAGCAGGAAAAAACAAAAAAATCAACGAATAAAAGCCATTATTTCGATACATTCAACTTGAATAAGTGTTATAATATATAGAAAGTAAAATATTCGGGGTAGGCTATTGTCATTTGATATCAGGAAGGACGGAAAAATAATTATTTCCCGTTCATTTTACATAAAAATTCTCATTTTGTTAATATTAATAGGTTTTTCATCGCTTGCCTTTAAACCGGTACATAACGCCCTTAGCGGAGCGATAACAAGTATACGCGGAAATTTTATTGAAAAACTGGAAGCATTTACAGGCATGGAAATACGGTATTCATCCATACGCCCCGTATTTTTTAATTCATTTGATATCAGGAATCTAAGATTTATAAAAAATGATACCGAAGTTCTGACCGTTTCCCGCGCGCGTTTTTATTTTTCGTTACGTGATTTATTTTCCGGAAAGAAACTGACAATTCATACTATTCAAATTGACCGTCCGGCGCTTCGTATGGATTTAATAAAAGACAAAGACATAATCGAACACCTGAAATCATTATCCGGTTCTTCCAAAAACAATGACGCTTTTAAACAAATAACTTCTTTTATGCCGGATAAGGCTAATTACAAAATACGCCATTTAAATGTCCTTATCTCAAAAGACGGGACAACGGTTCAACTTGGAAATATGAATATGAATTTCAAGATGAACGAAAAAAACATAAATCTTGAAGCAAATTCTGCTGCTGAAATCAGTTTAGCCGGATTTTTTGACAGGACAATTATTATTAACGCTGATATCGGAATAAACGGCAAATATTTTACAGACGGACAAGAGATAAAGGCAAATATCTCCCTTTCATCGCTTGTTTGTTCTGAAAGAAATCAAAAGAAAACGCCTGATTCGTTTTTCAGGCTTGCTTCAGCCGGCACAAGCGATACGCGCCTGCTTTTTAAAGTGAATCCTGTTAACATGGATTTTACTTTCAAAGATAAAATCGCAAGCCTCGCGGCAAGCGGTGAAAATCAGCCGCTGGGCTATTTTTTCCGTTATGATACTGAAACAAAAGGTATCCTTTCGCAAATCAGCTTTAACAATTTTTTTGCAAGCTCATTTATCAATTTTTCCAATTACTGGAAGAATGTAAGTTATTTTTTGAACACGGCAATTTCAGGTAACGTATTGTTTAAATATGAAAACAACGGGAAGCTTGATTACAGTGTCTATCTGAAAAGCGGAAACCCGGCAAGATCATGGCAGGAAAATCCAAATAATTTAAACTCTTTTTTAACCGACGCTTTTTTGGTCAATATTTACGGCGACAAAGATTATGTTGTCGTTAATGATTTTTGTCTTAATGCGTCCGCTGATACCGCAAAAAACGGACTTTTTAAAGGGATAATAAACTTTAAAGGCGGCATTGGCGTCTCTCCTTTAAAGCCTTCCGGAACTCTTTCATTAGATCATCTGAGTTTTACCGGGGAACAAAGCGTTAACGGCGTTTTCAGCATAACAAGCCGCGGAAGAGATATTGAAATAACAAGTAAGAAAATTTTAATAGGCTCTTTTTCCATAAAAAATTTTAATACATATCTAAATATATCGGACAAGGAAATAGGCGCCGCAGTATCAGCTGTTTGTGAAGACAACGGCGCTGTTTATCTTGACGCTGTCATGAATAAAAATCCCGGCAGGGTTGAAGCTTCACTTTCCCTTAATTCTTTTTCAGTTTATAACCTCGCGGAAGCTTTTCGGCCGTTTACCGGTTTTGTAAATATCCCGGAAAACTTAAGCCCACTACGGAATATATCAATTGACACCGATATATTCCTTTCAACGGATTATAAAAACATCGCATATAACGTACCAAAAATAACCGTATCAAGCGGAAAAACCGTTGTCGGAGAGGTTTCCCTGTCGGGCACAAATCAGCACTTTTTATTAAATAACGGCGTTTTTTATATGGGTAAAAACGAACTCACGTTTTCCGCCGAAGCGGCCTTCCCGAGCGAAAAGGTCCTTGATTTTTCAGTTAACGCTAATTACCTTGACGTGTCGTGGAATATCGCCGGCCACATTCTGGACAAAAATACGTTAATTATAAGCGATCCAAACGGGCTTCATGTTTACGGCAGCATTTCCAATACAGGCGCTTTATCAGGGTACATTGAAGGCGTTAATTTTCCCGTGCCAACAAGCGTAAGCCCCGTATACATGAATTTCTACGGCGCTTTGCGTTATTATTCAGCGGATTTTTGGTCTTTTGACGTTTCTCATTTCAAATTTCAGGGGCTGTATACTAAAAACGGAGAAGTTAATTTAAATGTTTCAGGTATAGCAGATCAAGACGGGGCTAGTTTTAAAAACATCTCATACAATGATAATAAAGGCTCTCTTGCGGGCGGCGCCGATTTTAAATGGGAACATGATTTTTCATATCTTCAATTTTTTGTAAATGTTACTGACGGAAAAGAAAAAGGCGAAGCGTACAAACTCGAAGGAATGCTTAAAGACAATCATCTAAGTGTTAACGGTTCCGTGTCTGCCATGCGTGTAGACCGTTTCATTCAGGGAAAAGGCATTATGCTCGCAAGCGCGGACGGGCAGCTGTCATGGAATACGATAAACTCATTTAATACACATATAAATCTTTCTTCTTTTTCTGCGAGACAACAGGCGCAAAACATTCAGGCTTCAGGAGATCTGCTTTTTTCAAACAATAATCTGGTATTACGCGATTTTAAACTTGATTATAACAATATTAAAATCGCATTTCCGGTTTTTAATATCAGTCCGGCGGACGGTATCGCGAAAATTAACACGAAAATCAGCGGATTTAACAAGAAAAAAACAATTGAAGGAGTAATGGATATTGACGCAGGTTTCAATAAAATTGATTCATGGATAAATATAGGCGATATAACTAATTCATTTAAGGGAACCATAAATATCAATAATATAAAATACGGAGATTTATCCAGGGAGAATATCGCTTTTCTCATAACAGGAAATGAAAGTGCAATTTCAATTTCAGGCGGTATAAATGATATGATAAGGCTTAAAACGGACAATGCCGGCAATTTTTATTTAAGCCTTTCAGATCCGTTTCCTGTTAGGGGTTCTTTTTCCGGTGTATTCGACAAAGGTAATTTTGACGCGTACACAAGCGATTTTTACATTGATATGGCGTCGTTATGGAAACTGGCAGGAGATTCCGATGATAACTTTAATCTCGCCGGAGGTTACATAACAGGAAAAATGAATCTGCGCGGTCCTGTCTGGAATCCTCAGTTTTACGGTTCAGGTACAGGAACAAGTTTTAATATACAGGTTCCTGGATATGTAAGCGAAAACATAAGGCCTGTACCGTTTCATATAACGGCAGAAGGTTATGAAATGTCTTTTGGACCTGTAGTCACAAGCGTAGGCGGCGGAGGCGGAAATGTAAGCGGCTGGCTCCGTTTTGAATATTGGGTTCCCAAAAATGTCGGTCTTAATGTCAGTATCCCGAAGAAAACGCCTGTTCCGTATAGTATCAATATAGCGGGTTTTACCGCGAACGGCGACGCTTCGGGAAAGCTAGCCTTTGTTATGAATTCAAACGATAAAGTACTGGAAATCAAGGGCGATCTCTTCATGGACAAAACCGAAATGGGTGTCAATATGGAGCAAATTACGTCGCTCAAAAATGCTTCTTTTGAAGATGACGCATACGAAAAATTTAATACTGTTGTTGATATAAATATTACAACAGGCCCTACAGTTGAATTTTTCTGGCCGAACAAATTAAGTCCTATTTTAAGGGTAAATCCTGAAATGGGAACCGTTTTTTCTATAAAATCAGACTCACAGGCAGGTCAATATTCGCTTGTAAGCGATATTAATATCCGCAGAGGGGAAATAAATTACATGGACAGGAATTTCCATATCCGACAGGGAAATATAATTTTCCGGGAAAGTGAAACTCAGTTTAATCCCCGTTTAAGCGTCAAAGCGGAAATAAGAGAACGTTCTGATTCCGGCCCTGTAACCATATATATGATTATTGATAACGAACCGCTCCTTAGTTTTGCGCCGCGTTTTGAGTCTACTCCAACCCTTACCCAGCTTGAAATTAACGCAATTTTGGGCCACAATTTGGCCAGCGCTCAAGGTGGTTATGGTATAAATCAATCCCAGCGTCTTTTGTTTTCATCATCAACTGAACTCATGTCGCATATTGTTTCAAGTTCGGATATTATGACTCAGATGATTTTTATGCGGCGATTTGAACGTTCGTTAAGGAATTTTTTAAATTTGGATATGTTAAGCATCAGAACAAAATTTATACAAAATGCGGTTATTACAGGAACATCAGGTTTTCCGGGTAATTCAAATCGCATTGGTAACTATTTAGACAATACAACTGTTTTTATCGGTAAGTACATGGGAAATGACATGTTCGCTCAGGGAACGCTTACATTGAAATATGATGAAAACAGCCAGTCATTCGGCGGTATAAAATTTGAACCTGATATTGGAATTGAATTACAGAGTCCGTTTTTCAGTATAAGATGGTCTTTTTTCCCAAATCATCCGGAAAACTGGTGGGTAAATGATCATTCAATAACACTAACCTGGCGTAAATCGTTTTAGGAGAATTAATGAAAGTCAGAATCTTTGTTTTACTTTTATTCATAACAGCAGTTTTAGGATTTTCCCAAGAATCTGAAAACGATGATAACCTGCCTGTCGAAAATCCAATATTTGAAAACGATGATAACTTGCCTGCTGAAAACCCTGTATTTGAAAATAATGATGATTTGTTTCTCGAAAACTATATACCTGAAAATGATGATAACCTGTCTGTCGAAAATTCAATATTTGAAAACGATGATAACTTGCCTGTTGAAAACCCTGTATTTGAAAATAATGATGATTTGTTTCTCGAAAACTATATACCTGAAAATGATGATAACTTGTCTGTCGAAAATCCAATATTTGAAAACGATAATAACTTGCCTGTTGAAAATCCAATAGTTGAAAATTATGATGACTGGTTTTTCGATAATCCAATATTTGAAAACGATGATGACTGGTTTTTCGATAATCCTTTACCTGAAAATCAAAATAACTGGTTCACCGGAAACCAAACATCTAATAACGATGATGAATGGTTCATCGGAAAGCCGATAAAAGATATTATTTTCAGCGGACTTAGGAATATTTCCCTTCAGGAAATAGATGCCCTTATGCAACCGTACAAAGGCCGTATTTTCGATGATATGGTTTTCTGGGAAATACAGGGAAAACTTTATGCTTTGGAATATTTTGAACGTATAGATCCTACAACTGTCCGCGCCAATGCTGACGGCAACGAAGTAATAATAAGGTTTAATGTCATTGAACGTCCTATTGTCAGCAGAATTATTTTTTCGGGAAATTCCGGACTTCGCAACAGAGACATCAGCGACGTTGTTACCACAAAGGTAAATGATGTTTTTAACCAGGCAAAGGTACGCGTTGATGTTGAAGCCATAAAAAATCTTTACATAGAAAAAGGATTTCCCAACGCTACGGTTGAGGCGGAAGAAAATATTGCGAAAAACGGATCGGTAACAGTTACTTTTCGTATTATTGAATCTGAAAAAATTACAATATCCAAAATAGAATTTCAGGGTAATTCCAGATTCTCAAACAACGCGTTAAGAAGTCAGCTTTCATTAAAAGCAAGATCTCTTTTGAATAAAGGAGCTTTTCAGGAAGCATCGCTTCTCGCTGACAGGGAAGCTGTCGCGAAATATTACCATGACCGCGGATTCATTGACGCTGTTGTAAGGGATGTTACGCGAACTTTCGACACAGACAAAAAGGGCACAAATTTAACCCTTACGTTCTGGATTGATGAGGGCAGCGAGTTCACATTCGGCGGAGTTACATTCGACGGCAATGTTATTTTTACCTCAGAACAGCTGGAAAAACTTATAACTTCTAAAAAAGGTGAAATTGTAAATTCTACAAAGCTGGAAATGGATTTACAGAGAGTCTCAGATCTTTACTATGAAAACGGTTATCTTTTCAATTCCATAGTCAGAACGCCGGAAAAGGATTATGTAAACTATACTCTTTCATACTCAGTTTCAATTGTAGAAAGAAACAGAGCCTATATAGAAAGCATAATTATTCTTGGAAACGAAAAAACAAAAACTAATGTAATTCTAAGGGAAATTCCCCTTGAACCCGGTGATGTTTTTTCAAAAACAAAGGTCATGGAAGCGTTGAGGAATCTGTATAATCTTCAATATTTTTCAATGATTTTACCTGATACTCTTCAGGGAAGCACGGAAAACCTGATGGAACTGGTATTTACCGTCGAAGAACAGATGACAACTGATCTTCAATTCGGTCTTACTTTTTCAGGCAGCGCGGACCCCGAATCTTTCCCCATATCCGGATTGTTTGAATGGACAGACCGCAACCTTGCAGGAAGCGGGAATCAAATCGGATTAAGGCTGAATTCATCTGTCGTTGACACAACCAGAGGTTCATTGAATTATGTACAGAGTTGGATATTAGGGCTTCCGCTTTCTCTCGGAGTTGAATTTTCAATTGATTATTCAAGACTCTTTACATCCATGAATAACCAAAATTATTGGTTTAAAGGCGATGAAGATTACGCGTTCCCTGACGGGTTTACTTCTTATGATGAATATGTCAGACATGATAAGATAACGCGAAGAGAATTCCTTATGAATTATAATCAGTGGTATATATCCTTAGGTTTATCTTCCGGATACCACTGGTCAACATTATTGGGGAGTTTAGGTCTGAACGGAGGAACACGGTTAGGCTTAGTAAGGAACACCTACAATAATATCTTTACGCCTTTTGATCCCGCGATAAGAGACAGTAATAATGTATGGACACCCAAAAATTCAATATGGTCGTCAATTTCACTTGATCAGCGCGACATATACTATGATCCTTCAAGCGGGTATTACCTCCTTGAACGCATGGGGTTCTACGGAATTTTGGGAAGAGAAACGGAACATTACATGAGAAGCGACTCAAAAGCGCAGTATTTTCATACTTTATTTGATATTCCTGTTGGTGAAAAATGGAGTTTTAAAAGTATTTTAGCTATAAATCTCGGTATCTCGTTTTTGTTTAACCAACCCGGACGTGAGCGTGTTATTGAAGAAGCAAACAAGCTTTCCGTTGACGGAATGTTTGTAGGCAGGGGATGGAGCAACGAATTCCGCAATAAAAAACTCATGCTTGTGGACAGTTGGGTCGAGCTTCGTTTCCCGCTTGTACGCGGTATTTTGGCGTTTGACATGTTTTTTGACGGGGCCGGCGTTGAAACATATGAGGGGTATTACTTTGGTAAAAATCCCAAAAATAAAAGGAATTTTACCATTGATAATATGCGCTTCAGCTTCGGCGGCGGCTTAAGGGTTACTTTACCGCAGTTTCCGATACGCGCCGGCATTGCCAAAGGATTCTATTTTGATAACGGTAATTTCTTTTGGAAAACCGGTTCTTTATTCAATAGGGATTCAAATTCTGGGCGAGGGGTAGACTTTGTTATATCATTTGTTTTAACAAATTAGAGGTGCTTATGTTAAAGAAAACTTTATTAATTGTTATTTTCGGTATTTCTTGTACTTTATACGGTCAGCAGCTTACGCGTTTTGCGGTTGTTGATCTTCCGAAAGTATATACGGAGTATTTTCGGGACTCCCGTCCCGTAAGGGAATTTAATGAACGCAGCGCAAGAGTTCAAAATGAAATTGACAGGCGTACAAAAGAAATTACCGAATTAAGAGCAAAATTATCAGAAGCGGTGCTGAAGGGAGAACAAACCGAAGCCAACAGGCTTGAAGGCCAGGTCTACAGAATGTCCGAGGCTCTGAAAGATTATTACCAGACACAGACGGCAATTCTTGAAGATCAAAAGAAAAATTTAACGCGCTCGGGATCATTTCTCGAACAGGTATACGATGAAATACGGTATATAGCCGAAAGCGAAGGCTACAGTATCGTAATGAATCTAGGCGACACAAAAGGAATAGTCTGGTACAGCGCAACAGTAGATATCACTGAAACATTAATACAAAATTTACGGAAAAAATCAGGAAGAAATTAACACAACATGGATGGCTTTCGTTCCAGTCCAATGCTTGAGCAGTACAGACGCATAAAAAAAGAACAAACGGGTAATATTTTATTTTTCCGTCTGGGTGATTTTTATGAAATGTTTACCGAAGACGCAATTGAAGTTTCTTCACTCCTAAATCTAACGCTTACAAGTCGTAACGGTCTTCCTATGTGCGGCGTTCCGTACCATGCGGCAAGATCATATATAGCGCGTCTTTTAAAACTCGGGAAAAAAATCGCTATTTGCGAACAGCTTACCGCTCCTGAAAAACAAAAGGTCATTGACCGCGATGTCGTGGAAATAATAACACCCGGTACAACAGTTGATGAAGATTTTCTTGACAAGGGAAGTTCCAATTATCTTTGCTGTCTTGCCGACGCGGGAAACGCATTGTCTTTTTCCTACATTGATTTATCAACGGGAGATTTTTTTACAACCAGTTTCAAAAAGAACGAAACGGAAATACTACGCCAGGAACTTGAACGGCTTCAAATAAAAGAAATGCTCATACAGGAATCGCTTTTGGAAGAAGAAAAACAGCTTGCCGCGGCAGTTTATGACAGAAGCAATCTTGTTCTAAACAGGTGGGCGGATTGGCTTTTTGATCCTGTACAGGCAAGAGAAAAGCTTGAAAAACAATTCGGCCTGGCGAATTTAAAGAGTTTCGGTCTTGACGAAAAAAACGCGGAAATTATTTCCGCGGGAACATTGCTTGATTATCTTGATTCAACCGCAAAAAAGATGTTACAGCATATAAGGACGCTTAAAGTTTACCGTGAAAGTGAATACATGGGGATTGATGAATCAAGCCAGCGTAATCTTGAATTATTGGCTAATCAACGCGACGGCGATGTCCGTTTTTCACTTCTGGAAGTAATGGACGAAACACGCTGTTCTATGGGAAAAAGGCTTTTAAAAAGACGGCTCCTTCATCCTCTGCGTGATCTTGAGAAAATTAATGCCCGCCTTGATATAGTTGAAAATCTTTACAGGGATCAAGGGAAGTTAAGCAAGCTTCGCGAGTTTTTGGGAAAAACGCCGGATCTTGAGCGGCTTTGTTCAAGGCTAGCAATGGATAAAGCGCACGGCAGAGATATGCTCGCGATTAAAAACTCTCTTGTTTCTTTTCAAGCTATCACAGAGTTAATAAGTGAAAATTTAAAAAACGCGCATTTTGAAAATGATGAAAATTGGGACATGGCGTCTTCCGGTGATCTCATTGAAATACAAAATCTGCTTGACAAGGGAATTTGCGACGAGCCTTCAATACTGCTTAACGAAGGCAATTTAATTAAGAGCGGTTACAGCGAAGAACTTGACGGATTGAAATTATTAAAAGACAAAGGCAGGCAATTTCTGGAAGAATACCTTGAAGAAGAACGCGAAATAACGGGAATTACAAGTCTGAAAATAAAGTACAACAGGCTAATCGGGTATTTTTTTGAAGTTACCAATACCCACCTTGCAAGAGTGCCGAAACATTTTATCCGCAGACAAGGTATCGCAGGCGGTGAACGTTATACGACAGACAGGCTTGCAGCCCTTGAATCTGATATTAACGGCGCTTCTGACAAATTAATCGAACTTGAAAAAAAACTCTTTCTTGAAATACGCGAACAGGCAAAAAAAACCCTTCCGTATCTTGCTTGCGCCGCAGGACGCATAGCCGAACTTGACGCCGCTCAGTCGCTTGCAAAAGCCGCGTCTATCAGGAATTGGACGCGCCCTGCGTTAAACGAAAGCACAAATATGGAAATTCGCGAAGGCCGTCATCCTGTTGTAGAAGCGCATCTTGGCCGCGGCGAGTACATACCAAACGATATTATATTGCATGTTGAAAAAAAAGACGGAATTAATTTTATTATGATAACAGGCCCGAATATGGCGGGAAAATCAACCTATCTTCGCTCAGCGGCTCTTATAACCATTATGGCTCAATCGGGGAGCTTTGTACCGGCAAGCGAAGCGAATATCGGGCTTTGCGATCGTATTTATTGCAGGGTAGGAGCATCCGATAATCTCGCGCGGGGAGAATCAACATTCCTTGTAGAAATGAATGAGACAGCTTTTATTTTAAACACAGCTACCGAAAAGAGCCTTGTAATCATGGATGAGGTAGGCAGGGGAACCGGCACAAACGACGGACTTTCTATTGCCTGGGCAATAAGTGAAGAACTATTAAACCGTATAAAATGCAGAACTCTGTTTGCAACGCATTTTCACGAACTCTCACTTTTATCTCATCCTAATCTGGTAAACCGCTCTATGGAAGTTCTTGATAATGACGGCAAGATTGTCTTTTTAAGAAAATTAAAGGAAGGCCCGGCGGCAGAATCTTATGGTATCCATGTAGCAAAATTAGCCGGGCTTAAAGATACTGTCCTTGAAAGAGCTTCGCAAATAATGGGACTTTTAAAAGAACGTGATTTTGATCTAACCGAAACTTTTCATAATGAAAAAATATTTCAACACAAGGAAGATGTCGTTAACCGTAAAAACGATATCGTTAACAATAAAAAACCGGGTGTTGGTTTATCTATTCCTCAAGGTAAAATAGATAAATTACTGCAGGAAACAGAGCCTGAACAAATGACTCCGCTTGAAGCTTTAAATCTATTATGTCAATGGAAAAAAATTGTCAATACCGGAAACAGCGAATGTGAAAAACTGCTTGGAAAAAAACAAAAATCTGTAAATAAAGAAACCGATAACTTTCCTTCACTATTTGATTAGCAACAGATTTGATCAGTAAAGCAATATACGCCTTTGCGCCCATATTAGGGCATGGATAAATTTATTCATTTGCTTTTTTGGGTAAGGGGTTTTTTCTTCCCTGAAAGCTGCGCTCTGTGCGGTAAAAATTTAATTAATGTTAGCGAAATATGTTATTGCCTGTGTCAGGAATGTCTTTCGTTGATTGAGGAACAATTCAACGCTTCTCAGGAAGAGAAAAAGTGCAACTTATGCAATAAAACGTTAATATCTGAAATTGAAACGTGCCTTTTGTGCCGAAACGGAACGCTGTATTCATACGACCGTCTTTGGACGCTTTTTCCGTATACAGGAAAATTCCGTACTTTGCTTACAGCATATAAATTCGGAAAAAAACTTGCCCTCGCAAATTATTTTACAGAAAAAGTAATCAATTTGATTCAGGAAACCGCAGAATTGAAAGAAGTATGCCTTATACCTGTTCCGCCTCGACCCGGAAAAATAAAAAATACAGGATGGGATCAGGTAGATTATCTTGTAAGGCGCATTTCCAAACTTTCAAAGGGAAGTATTCGCGTATACAGATGCTTAGAACGGCGAAAATCTAAAATTCAAAAACAGCTTAACCGTAAAGATCGTCTGGAAAACATGAAAGGGCGTATTTTTCTAAATGATATAGTTCCCTTAACAGCAATTGTCATTGACGATGTTATTACAACAGGCTCAACTATTGAAGTATGCTCGTCTGTACTTAAGGACGCCGGAGCGCAGAAAGTATATGGTTTATGTCTTTTTTATGATTAAGGGAACTTCTAAAAACCCCGTTTAGGTTTTCAAGAGGTTCCACGAAGAAAACCGCTAACTCATTGTAGTATAAGGAATTAGTGTAGTGCGATTTTCTTCATAGGTTCTGTCTTCAAATCAACAAATAAACACGAAATAAATTCGTGTCATTTGTTGATTCTATTATCAGGTTGTTTTTTTACTTGCGGGAAAAACGAGATTCAAAATAATGCCGATAACAGTAGCAAAAGCTACGCCCGCAAGTTCAAAGTGAAGATCACGGGTTATATTAAAAGCAAGTCTGCCGCCGCCGATACCGATTACAAGAATAACAGAGGTAATAGTCAGATTACGTTTATCCTTGTAATCAACGCCGTTATCAACAATCGTTCGAAGTCCGCTTGACGCGATTATCCCGAAAAGCAGCATTGAAATGCCGCCGAGAACCGGCGAAGGAATAGTTTTTATAATCGCGCTGAATTTGTTAAAGAATGAAAGAAACACGGCAATAACAGCAGCCCCTCCGATTACCCATACTGAATATACACGGGTAATTGCCATAACGCCGATATTTTCACCGTAAGTAGTATTGGGAGGTCCGCCCCATAACGCTGCCCACGCTGTAGCAAGACCGTCGCCTGTAAGAGTACGGTGTAAACCTGGGTTTTTGTAAAAATCCTGCCCGACAACTTTACTTGTTACTAAAGTGTCGCCTAAATGTTCACAAATCGTAGCAAGTGAGACAATTATAAATGTTAAAACCGGTACAAAATGGAAGCTGGGTATTCGGAAAGAAGGAAATGAGAACCATGCGGCATCTTTTATTATCTGAAAGTTTATAATAGCATAAGCCGGGAAAATAAAACCCATAACCAATGTAAACAGATAGCCTGTTACAAGACCAATTAAAATCGGAATGGTATTAAAAAAACCTTTTAAAAATATATTCGCGATTACAGTTACAAAAAGAGTTACTGCCGCAATGGAAAGATATACAAGGCTGTATCCGTCAGCATCGTTCATAACCATGTCCATAGCGACAGGAGCCAGGTTTAAACCGATTACCACGATTACCGAACCAATAACTACGGGCGGCAGCGCCTTATCAAGCCAGCCGATTCCTGTAAAACGTATGATAAGAGCTACAAGGCAGTAAAATATACCGGCCGCCACAGCTCCGCCGAGAGCTGCGGAAACACCGTATCCTGCGGATATCGCGATTAACGGCGGTATAAACGCGAAGGATGAACCCAGAAAAGCGGGAACTTTTGCGCCTGTACATAAGATATAGATTAATGTTCCTGTTCCTGCTGTAAAAAGCGCCGTTTCAGGATTAAGCCCTGTTAAAAGGGGAACCAGTATTGTCGCTCCGAACATGGCAAACACATGCTGAAAAGACAGCGGTACCCAGCGTCCAAGATTAGGCCTGTCATTTGGCCTGAGAATTTCATAATTACTCATTTTTTACCTCTGGTTAAATATTATGTACTTAAATTATAAAAATAGGAAGACTGAAGAATCTATAAAGGGAATATGTTTTCGACATCCGGATGGAAACAGCACTCGCCGTTCTCTTATCAAGAAAGGCGAATGCTGCTTGAATTTCTCAGCGTAGGTTAAAGAGCAGCCGCGCGGCTCTTAAAGCCGTCAATCAAGCCTTGATTCGGGGATGCTTTTCTCTTTTCTATTTCGGCATACCCGTTAAGACAGTTTTTCATACTTCTTCTGCTGTTAGCATTCGCTTTGTTTCTTTCAAGATCGGGAATAGTCAATTCCATACCGGGTATAATCTTATCCGGGTTTACAACCACACCGCGGGAAGCAAGCATAATGACAGGATAATAAAAACCATCGTCATAAAAGCTCCTGGAAATATCGGACAATGTATCGCCTGATTTTACCGTATAATACTTGGCTCCGGTTAAATCAAGACCGGTGTTGGCGTCATACAGCTTTCTGTACTGATCATCCGCGTCTTTGGGGGTAGACTTACAGGACGCCGCCAGCATTACGCTGATTATTAACGCCGCCGCAAATACCATTTTCTTCATAAAAACCTCCTCAAAATTATTTGTTGGAAATAATGAATATTAAATCCACAAAAAAGAATATACGAAATTTTGATATCGCTTACTATTTCTTTTTTGGTTTTTCTTTTTATTTTTAGTATTTCTTTACACTGATTTTTAATTCCGTTTCATTTTTACGTAAAACATAGTATTGTGATTTTTGACTCTATCTTATGTTATGATTTAACCATGCATTACGATCTTATACTTAAGAACGGAACGATTGTGACTCCAAAAGAAAGCTTAAAATCTGACATTGCGGTAAAAAACGGAAAAATTGTCCAAACCGGGAGCCTGGAAAATTCCTGTATAGCGGATGATATTTATGACGCAGCAGGTATGTATATACTACCCGGAATTATTGATGCGCATGTTCATTTCAGGGATCCCGGCCTTACAGAAAAAGAAGATTTTGAAACTGGAAGCATTGCCGCAGCTTTCGGAGGAATTACAACAATAGCCGATATGCCGAATACTGTACCTGTAACATCGAATTTACTTCGATTTAATGAAAAAACCTGTATCGCAAAAGAAAAGTCCTGTGTGGATTTCGCTCTATTCGCCCTTCTACCAAACGAAAGCCCGGAAATTGAAGCGTTAAAAAGAGCAGGAGTTTTGGGATTTAAGGTTTTTTTGGGAACTTCAACAGGAGATATCGCGCCTCCTTCACAGCCTGTTTTATTTGAACAAATGAAAGTTTGTGCGCAAGCGGGGATAAGGATTGGCTTTCACGCGGAAACAAGTGAGCTAAACTCGTATTTTACTTCCCTGTGTGTGAAAAAGACAGCTCTTTCCGGCCTATTACTATCAGAAGCAAGGCCGGTTTTTTCGGAAGCTCTCGCTATTCAAACCGCTATTTGTTACGCGCAATACTCCGGAGCTAAAATCCACATTCACCATGTTACTTCCCTTGACGGAGTAAAGCTAATAGCCGAAGCTAAACAAAGGGGAATAAATATAACAGCGGAAACCTGCCCGCATTATCTTTTGTTAAACGCGGAAAATTGTGCGCATAAGGTATATCCGCCAATCAGGGGAGAAGAGCACCGAAAAGCTCTCTGGAAAGCTATTAATGAAGGAATTATCGATATGATCGCGAGCGATCACGCTCCTCATACAAAAAAGGAAAAAGAATTACCGGCATGGGAAGCACCAGCAGGACTTTGCGGAACAGAAACTTTTGTTCCTCTTATACTTAACGAGGTAAACAAAGGAACCCTTTCCTTGAATGATTTTGTCCGACTCGCAAGTGAAACTCCGGCGAAAATTTGGGATATATATCCGCGAAAAGGAAATCTGCTATCCGGCGCGGACGCTGATTTTACCGTTGTAGATATGAACAAAAAAGAAAAAATTGACATAAAAGAATTACACTCAAAGAGTAAAACCTCTCCCTATGACGGAACGGAAATACAGGGGAAACCAATAGCGGTAATAGTAAGGGGTAAATTTATAATGAAGGATGGCAGATTTTTGGCGAATAAAGGTTTTGGAAACCTTGTCAGCCCGGAATTTTAATTGAATGAAGTACCCGGTTTAGAGCCAGCAATGGATCTTCATATATTTCAAATCTGAAACGTATTTCATAATTTCTGTCGGAAATAATACGGATAGTTTTATTTAAGCAATCCCTTAGTTCACTGGAGCCAAGATCGGGAAAGTATTTTTGTTTACGCGGAATGAATGTAAGTTGATTCCCGCTTCTGCGAAGTTCTCCGATATTCGGCGGAACCGGAACAAGGAAGATAAGGAAATCAGATTTTCCGCCGCCTACAGAAAGACTGTAACCGGATTTTAAAGAATGGATATTGCGCTTGCCGATAGAAAGACTTTGATCTTCAACAAACATTTTAAGAAAAAGAGGGTCAGTAAAATTCATTACCGATGGTTTCTGGTTTTCTGTTTTTATTGGCCTGTCTGAATACGGAGTTGTTCTTTGCTTTTGTTGAGCCGCCGCATAATTCGCGAGTTCCCTGTTGTGATCAGTAATTTGACGTGATTTTTCTTTCGGCTCTTGTTTAGCGGCCGGCGCTACAGGACGGCGGTCGGAAGCAGCAGGACGTTCTTCTTTTAGTTTCTGCCTGGAAACCGGAGCCGCAGGACGGCGAGCGGAGCCTGAACTAATCCTGCGTGATATAAGAAAAATTATAATACCGAGAATCAATATAAGAAAAATAAACAGGAAAATAAGGCCTATTGAATTAACGGACGAGCTGCCTGATTTTGCGCCGCTAGATGTTTTAACGCTTCCGGATGTTTTTTCATTTTTAGATACATTTTCATTACCCTGAGTTTTTTCAGAAATTTGCGCGGATGTTCCATCTTTACCATTGACATCATTGGCACTGCTTGATTCCACCGAGACTGAGCTTTGTGAGCCTGAAGAACTCTGCGCAGGAGTCCCGATTTCGCCGATAGCAGTTATTCCTGAAGATGAAGTATCTGCAGAAGCTGTTCCTTGCGAAGTTATCCCGGAAGCTGAATTTGTTCCCGAAGTAACAGCGCCTGCGGAAACAGTTTCCTGCGAAGTTGTTCCGGATGCGGAGTCTGTTCCCGAAGTAACAGCGCTAGTGGAAGGCGTTCCCTGCGAAGCCGTCCCCGCAGCGGAGCTTGTTCCCGAAGTAACAGCGCCTGCGGAAACAGTTTCTTGCGAAGTTATCCCGGATGCAGACCCTGTCACCGAAGTAACACCGCCCGGTGAAGGCGTTCCTTGCGAAGTCGTTACGGAAGCAGAACCTGTTCCTGAAGAAACAACATCCCTTCCCGATTTTGGCAGATTAGTAAGCGGCTGTCCGGCAGTTACCTGTACAAAATCAAAAGTTGCATTTTTTGCTCTAAAATTATTTTTCGCGGTGTTAACAATAGTATTAATATCCTGATCGACTGTAGTAACAAAAACGATCTTTTTAAGGCGCGAAGGCAGAGATGAAATATAATTTTCGGTAAAAGTAATTGCCGCCGCCGGATTGTTTCCGTTTTCAACAGGGTATTGCAGCAACATCCTCCCAATAATAGTTTCAACATCTCCTCTTTGATTAATCCGGCGGGCAATATCCAGCCTTGGAGATTGTGAAAAAACAATTAGATGAAAAGTATCTCCCGTGCGCAGGAATTCTGAAAGAAACGGGCCTGTAATATAATTATTGACATTTTCATAGGATGAACTCATTCCTGATGATGTATTTAAAAGCAGTATAAGATCGATAGGGCCGTTATTTTGACCGTATATAAAAGAAAACGCAAAAAGTATAAATATTACTGCCAGAATATTTCTTTTCATATTTCCACCCCTCTGCTGTTGTCCTCCGTACAAATTTTTATTATACGGTCAGATAGCCGATGATATATTTTCCACCAGATAGGAAATCTTACCTTCATTACTGACATAGTCGAACCTTTCACCAGTTGATTTGTTAAGTATAGCACTACCAAACGGAGAAAGATAGGAAATTATATTGTTATTTGGATCAGATTCCCACTGCCCTAAAATAGTGTATTCCTCAGATTGTCCGGCCGTTTCATTGAGCAAAACTACTTTTGTGCCGAATGATATTTTGGATGTATTTATGGAAGCAGGATCGAAAAGCTGAGCTTTTTCTATTTCTTCTTTAAGTTTCGCGACCTGAGAATTTAGCTGTTCCTGTTTTTCTTTCGCCGCTTTGTATTCCGCGTTCTCGCGCAGATCGCCGAGCGACAGGGCATATTCAATTTCCTTTGAATTGTTGGGAACTTCAACTTCCTGAATATGGGACAGAAGTTTATTTTTCTCTTCGTACATCGGCAATGTAACCCAGAAAACACGCGTTTCTTTCTTTTTCTCTTCCGCTTTTTTCTTTTCCGCTTCGCCGAAGAATTTAAAATCAGGATGTTTACCGGTTATCATTTTTTTCATATTTTCTTTATCCTGCGGATCAAGATCCTTGACATCATTAATAAATGTAAAAATTCTTAAAATTGCATCTTCCTCCGCGTTATTCAAAAATGACACAAGGTCGCCGTCTTTAAAAAGAATATTATATACAAGCTTGTTAATCTTACGGTTTTCCACAGTATCCTTTTGATTTTCAATATCACGGTAAGTAATATCCAGAATATGAATAAGAGTAATAAGCTGTTTTTCATAACTGATGTCGGCAGCCTTGAACCACTTTGTGTTTCTTGAATTTTTATAAAGCCAAATAACAGTTTCGCGGTATTCACGGAGATTTTCAAAACAATCTTTGCACATTAAAGTCAGTTTATCCCCGCAGTCTGCTTCTTCAAGCTGTTCGACAATAAACTGCAACGGAGAAAGGGGGAAAAGTTTTATGTAAAAATCAGGCCAGCCGCTTATCAGATTCCTTATATTACTAAGGAATTCGGTTTTTAATTTCGCATCCTTCATGTTTTTAAAGAATAAAGGTATATCCTTTATATTTGAAAGAATATCCGCAAAGTTTACAGTAAGGGCTGACTTAAGGTGGCTATATTTTTTATTTTCAACAAGCTCATTTATCAAAATATATGAAACTGCGGATTGTTCCGCATTTTGTCCTGCGGAACGCAGAAAGTCGGTAAAATATGAAAACATTTCCGTAAACAATTCAGAATCGGGCGAAGCGTTTTTATTGTTTACATATTCGCGTATGGCGGATACCCGGTCGTAAAAATTAGTTACCGCCATAAATTCATTGTAAAGTTTTTCCGTAACGGTTACAGGTCTGTCTCTTACAATATAAATATCGCTGTTATCCGCGCTAACTCCAAACTCGGGGTTTGTTTTTAATATATCGCGCGCTTTATTGTTCCAGGCTGTCCACTCGCCGGGTGTAAGCAGGGCGGGGGAGAGTTCTGCCTTGATTCTCTTCATATCGCAGGCATTCCCGAAACTTTTTATTATTGTTTTAAGCGTCCATATAATATTTTCGTCCTTGTCCTTTACTTTTTCCTTTAATTCCTCTTTTTTCTTTGTCGCTTTTAAAACCCAAAAATGATTTTTGGAAAGCGTTTGAAGCGCGTCAACCGCCATTTTCAACGACATTTTATGGCCTCTTCTTTTGGAAAAATCTATTTGTATATCATCGCCTGCAATTCCGGCAATGCGCCCGACGCCCCATGTTTTGTGATAAACATAATTTCCCTTGTCAAATGCGATATGCTTTTCAAAATCAGCAATTGCCTGATGAACATCGCGGTAATTTTGCGAAAGATTGGAAATACGTATATACTCCTCAAGCTGGCTGTGTGATGAATACTTTTTCCTGAAACATTCGATTATTTCCCTTCGTCCGTGTACATCTTTTTCATCGTATTCAAGGATAATTTTCAGGATATTTATTGCAATATCAATGTCAATGCTTTTGTATTTTGCGTAAAGCTCGTTCAGAAGTGTTACAGCTTTGTCTTCACTGATGTTTTTCGCGATTTTTTTCTGAATATGAAGAAAGAAATCTATATCATCAATGTACAAAACAAGAAGTTTTTCCCAGACTTCCTTGACATTCGCAAAAGCGGAAGCAGACTTGTTTATGTATCTGTGAAGTGATTTTTTGTAATAATCAACCGCTTCTTCTTTATTGCCAAGCTTCTCATAATGTTCGGCAAGGGATTTACAAATGTCGGCTTCATCAAAATCCACCTTAACAAGTCTTTCCCAGACCGCGAATATTTTTTCTTCTTCATTGTCGTTTTTATAACAATCGGCAAGAGTACGCAGGGCGAATTTTGATTCACCCCAGTCAAGGATTCTTTCGCACAGATATTTGACAATACTCCATTTGTGGTTGTCAAGAAAGATTGACACAAGGTTTATCATCGCCGAATCGTCTATTATCTGCCGTGAAAGCGCAATCATTCCGGAAAGATAAAGCGCTATTATACTGTTCCTTGTATGAGCAAGATGCTCATCGCAGTTCTTTTTTACCTCATCAATGATCTTTTCGTTACGCGCGGTTTTTAAAATGTCATCAAGTTCCTTGAACTGTCCGGTTGAATAATTGCCGAGCGTTGCCCTCGTCCACTTTTCCTCATTTAACGTTTCCTGTAAATTTTTCAGCAGAGTCTGAGCGTTTGTCGATGCTTCTGCAGCGCGGGTTTCAGTTGTTTCAGTATTATCCATTTGTTTTTCACTCCTCACTATTTACCCGGCATACATCTTGTAAATATCCGGATCGGTAACTTTTATTTTAAGGAGGATCTCTTCTATAAGCGAATGATCCTCACGGCTGATTTCATAATGATCAATAAGCCAAAAATAATGATTTATAAGACGCGGTTTTAACAAGGCGCGTCTTGAAGGATTAGCGTCATATTCGGCTTCCAATGAAAAAATCGACTGTTTAAGCCTTCCTACTTCCGTCTGCTTTAACTCGCGCTTTACGGAAAATACTCCCCATAAATAACCGTAAACAGGTATCCATTCGCGCAATTCATCGTCTTTAAAACCAAGCGCACAAACATCATCGCGAAGTTTTTGTATAAGCGCCGATTCCAGATACAGGAAATTAATCCTTGAAGGATCAAGGAAGAAAGCTTCCTTGAATAACGCCTTGGCCGCCTTTGTCTGCGCCAGCAGCGCGTTAATATCCGCAACCTCGGCCAGGGTCTCCGCGTCTTCACGCTTGATATGGACAGCCTGCACAAGATATTTCAAAGCTTCGTCATAATTTCCTGTTCCTTTGTAACAACGCCCAATTAACAGCAGTAAAACAGGATCATGCTGATTTGCCTGATTTTCAAGAAGCCCTTCAAAAAAAACAAGAGCTTTTGAATAAACAAAGAAACGCACAGCGTACTGACATTGATCGTATATCCTGTTAAATTGTCCAAGAAAAACATGGTACTGTTTTAAAAGAGAAATAAAAAGACTGCCCTTTTCAAAAGGGTTTTTTAAATCATCAATCCTCCTGGTATGTTCAAGCCACCAGTGAATACACTTCAACGCGTGCTTGATTTCTTCATTTTCAAAGTCCAGATCCAGCGCCTGTTCCATTAATGCGCAAGCCGCCACTGCGTCAGAGGCTTTCAATTTATCATAGGCATTCTTTAACAGCCCCGCAGCCTGACTATTTTCCATTACGTCATGTCAGTATACCATTTTTTCAAGGTTTGACAATAGTATCCGTAAAAGGTATGATAAAAAAAATGAATAAAGCTATAGTATCACCGTCTATTTTATCCGCGGATCATGCTAATTTTGAAAAAGCTGTCATAGAGATTGACGCTTCCGGCGCTTCATGGCTTCATATGGACATAATGGACGGGTCCTTTGTACCTAATTTAACTTTCGGTCCCCAGCTTGTACATGCATTAAGAAAAAAAACTAAAGCTTTTTTCGATGTTCACCTGATGATCACGCAGCCGTCGAGGCTTTTTCGTGAATTTGCAGATGCGGGAGCGGATGCGATTACTTTTCACTATGAAGCGGAAGTACATTCCCAGAAATTCCTTGCTGAAATTCGCAGTTTTGGTTTAAAAGCCGGTATTGCGATAGTACCTTCAACACCTGTTTCAATACTGGAAGAAGTGCTTCCGTTTATTGATATAGCGTTAATTATGACTGTTAACCCCGGTTTTAGCGGACAGGAGTTAATCCCCGAATGTCTGGAAAAAGTAAAAAAAATGTCAAAAATGAGGAAAGACGCCGGTTTGAGCTTCAGAATTTCTGTTGACGGAGGTATTAACGAGGCAACAGCGGAAAAAGCGGCGGATGCGGGCGCCGACGTGTTTGTGATTGGCTCCGCTTTCTTTAACAGTTCCGGTAAAAAAGGCCTGGTTGACAGAATACAAGGTGACGGGATAAAAGAGAACCCGGCTTAAAACCTTCACATTTCTGGCTTTATTACCGAAAATAAATATAATAAGAATATGAAAACACAGCTAAAAGCAATTATTTTCATAAACAAGGACGCTCTTAAACCGCTAATTTTCGGCGTAATGTTATTAATTGCGGGGATTTCCGCCGCGCAGGAAACTTCACAGGCTGTGTATTTACGCAGGTTTCAAAACGGTACGCAGCTTTACAATTCTTCACGCTGGCATGAAGCCGCCGCAGAATTCCGGCGCGCCCAGGAAATTTCAACTAATATCAGCGACTGGTCGCAGGCGCTTTACTGGGTCATATTAAGCGAGCTTGCATATTCGGATTATGGTTCCGCAATAAGGGATATGGATGAACTTGAAAGAACCGCGCCTGTTTCCGGTTTTACAAGAGACATGGCATATCACAGGGGAAGGATTTATTACAATCAGGGGTTCTTTGACGACGCTCTTTTATATTTCAGACGTTATATAGATTCTGTTCAAAATACTGATCCTGAAACCGCGGATCGTATAGCGGCGGCTTATTTCTGGATGGGTGAATGTCTTTTTGCCATGATGCAGTATGATGATTCTCTCAGGTTTTATTCATGGGTTATTGACAAATATTCCGACAGCCCCAAAAAAGAAATCTCCGCTTACAGGGTAGATCTTATCAGGCAAAAAAAAATAGAAGCCGAACTTTTGGCTCTTTTGCAATGGAGCCATGAAGAATCGCTTAAATCAAGTGAAGATTACCAGCGCAGAATAAGGTCATACGAGCAGGCCTTGAATACCTATCAAAGAAGAATCGCTGAACTTTCCGCCGGACAAAAGACTGAAATTACTCCGTCTGAGGATTTTTCCATATATGACTCAATTTCTTCTGATGATTCATGGCAGTCACTGTATGACAGACTGCTGGAGAGAGCCAAGCGGCTCAACAAAGAATTGGATGTTCTGATAAACGAGTATATTAACGGAGGCCTTAGGTGATTCCGCGCAGGTTTATAATTTTTTCAATACTTGCCATTTATCCTGTCTTCGCTTTATTTGCCGCAGATTTTTTTAACGGAAATATTCGTTTGTCATTAAATGAGAAAAGAGGCAGTATTTCGTTATACTACATGACAGATCCTAATTCAAAGAAGTATGAACCTTTATTTTACAGCAGGGAACCCAAATCCAGTTATTTTTCCGTTAATTTGGACGGAAAAGTTTATCGTCTTGATCAATCAGGCGGTTTTTTTCGTACAAGGACTGAGAATATCGAAGGAAACCCCGTTGTTGTTTATGAATCGCAGTCTGTAACGATACGTGAAATTTTTACTCCTATTAAGACTGTAAATTCAAATGAAATAAACGGCATTAATATAACGGTTGTTATTCAGAACAACGGAAAGAAAGCTATTCCTGTAGGGTTACGTTTCCTTATTGACACGCATTTGGGTGAAGGACGCAAAAGCATCCCAATTTCCACAATTAACCAATCAATTGAAAAGGAAACTGTAATTGAGGGTTCGTCAGGTGAAAAATACTGGATTTCCAAAGACAGTAATCTTTCGCTTATGGGGAGTATTGTAAATCCGTTTGATAAATCGGCAAAAATTCCTGATTATATACATATTGCCAACTGGAGAAGGTTGAACAATGTCCTATGGAAACTCAAATTTTCCCAGGGCAGATCATTTAACGTTTTTCCTTACTCTGTCCGGGATTCCGCTGTTTGCTATTATTATGAACCTTCTATGCTTGAAGCCGACAGAGCATTTACTTATTCAATTTCACTTTCAACAGAAGATACCGCTCTTTTTGATCCAAATTTCAATCCCGAATTAACTGGAAGTTATGATGATTCTACGCTTCAAATGCTTTATAGATTGAAAAAAACTTTGGAGCAATTTATCGCGGGTGATATAATACTTTATGAAAATGATCTTGACGAAATTGAAAATTCCATTGACAGCCATAAAAAAGACAATAGATGACCTTAGATGAAACTTGATCCTTTACTGAATAAAGCTGCATACCTTGCCAAAAAGCGTGATTATGAAGGCGCTATAAAATTACTTAAAATTGAGGAAGACCGTTATAACGGCTCATTTAAATATTACTATCTTTATGCTGTTATTTGCCTTCATGCCGGTATTTTTGTAGACGCAAAGTCCAATTTCGAGTTTGCCAGACGGATAAAGATTAATGATACTTCAACCATGCTCGGTCTTGCCGTACTTTACCTGAAACGTATGAATACTGTTCAGGCTGTGGATTATTATCTTGATGTACAGGCCTCTGATCCAAAAAATAAAATCGCTAAAAGAGCGCTGTCTGTTATTCGCAAACATTCATCCTCCGATGAACTGTCGGACTGGCTTACTCCCGAAAAGCTTGAAAAATTATTTCCTCCAATTCCCGCTCCCTTGATAAACGCAAGGACTGCCCTTTTTGCGGTCTTGATATTTACGGCTGTTATTATTTTAACTTACGGAATTTTAGTCATTAATAGAGTTCTTCCTTCTCCTGTAAAAAAAAGCAATACACGGTATACAACAGAGTTTGTGCTTTCAGGAGAAGAACGAAAGTCTCCTGTTGAAACCGGCGGTTCTTATTCGTATATTCTCACGCGGGATCAAGCGACAGACCTTTATGATAAGGCATTGTCTCTTTTTACATCCTACCGCGATGAAGGAGCGAAAATAATAATTAACAGGATACTTGAATCAAACGCGTCTGAAAGCCTTAAAAACAAATCACGTCTTCTTCTGTCTTACACGGAGACGCCCGGCTTTGACAATTTCAAACAGATTGACAATCCTTCATATTCGAATGTAAAAGAAGAGCCTGTTATTTACAGGGATGTTTATGTTATTTGGAAAGGCATGGCAACTAATGTTGAAATAACAGATGATTTCTTACGGTTTGATTTTCTTGTCGGTTATGATACGCGCACTATGCTTGAAGGAATAGTTCCGGTTGTTTTTAAAAATCCTGTTCCCGTTAACCCTGAGCGTCCTCTTGAATTGCTTGGGAAAATAACTATTACGCCCTCTATGGACATAACGCTTGAAGGTGTCGCTATACATCAGTCGGGAAAACTGGAAAACAATTAAAGATGAAAGCTGTAATTCAGCGCGTTGAAGACGCTTGCGTAACTGTTGACGGCAGCGTAAAAGGAAGCATTAAAGAAGGGCTTCTTGTCTACTTAGGCGTCGCTAAAGACGATTCTGAAACCGACGCAGAATGGCTTGCTGAAAAGATTGCTTATATCCGTATTTTTGATGATCAGCAAGGAAAAATGAACCTTTCACTCAAAGATATAGTTGAAAATAAACCTACTACCGGGGTTCTTGCCGTGTCGCAGTTCACATTGCTTGCGGACGCTCGAAAGGGAAGAAGGCCGTCATACGGGTTCGCCGCCCCGCCTGAAAAAGCGAAAAAGCTCTATGAATATTTTTTGACAAAAATCCGCGAACACGGACTTTTATGTGAAAGCGGAGAATTTCAAGCGCACATGAGGGTTAGTTATACGAATATCGGGCCTGTTACTATTTTGCTGGATAGTAAAGATTAATTTGTTTTTATTTCAATAATTTTTTTAATATACCTTATGTTTGTATTATAGTTTTTAACGGCAGGTGTTTGTGATTGTCCGGGATAAAAACGCACCAGCCGAAAGCCGACATCGCTGCTCCGGTAAGACAAGTGGCGGTTACTCCGAAAGTCTGAATGAACGCTAGTATCCGCATAGTACCACTTGCCGCATATTCCCATTCAGCTTTCGTTGGCAAGCGGTAGCCGTTAGAATTAAAGTCGCAGGTGATATTACCGCCTGCGCCGCTATAGGCGGGAGTAAGCTCTTCTTTAATACTCAGCTTGTTACAAAAATCCAAAGCATCATACCAGTTAACATTTTCTACAGGTAGGTTGTCTTTTTTAAAAAACTTGGGTTATTTCCCATAACTTGCTGCCATTCTTTTTGCGTTACTTCGTATTTGCCTATGTAAAAATTATTTGACGTTATTGTAAGCACGTCTTCGTACAAACCGTAATTACTGCGTATTCCGAGTGTACTGTCTTTTACGAGTACCATAGCGGGTTTTGATGACATGGAATGTATTAAAAAAATAACTAATAACATTGCTAAAGCTGCCATTATTATCACATTGCGTTTTGTGTTTTTGTTATTTTTGGCGGCGTTGTTAAGGGTTATGAGTTTTTTAAGTACGGCGGTAAACATGGACTTCATGCGGGTTTTCTATTGTAGAGCTTAATTACTCCTATTACTTTATGCCTAATGCGGCGGATATAGCGAAAATTCTTGCGGAATGCAGAGAAAAGCTTACTTTTTCGATAAAAGCCCACAAAACGCTTAAACATGAGGTTAATCTTTCTTTGTGGGAAGGGGATGCGAATACTTTTCTAATGGCTATTAAACCTATGATTGGGACGAAGCGGTTTGAGACGGTTTTATTTCAGTTTCTCAATTCCTTCTATAAAATTCACATAAAAAACACGTGCGCTGAGCGATGCGATGCGTACATTCACATCTTCGACCCCGGCAATGCCGACCCCCTGAAAAAACGTTTAAATTGAAAATAATGCGTTATGGGAAAATATTTCGAACATCAACATTACGGGATGTATTTTTCCGGTATTTTAATCAAATTTCAACGGTTTTAGCCCTAACGCCTGAGAAAAAACTTGCTGAAATGAACCGTATTATAGAACAACTTTCCAAAAATTGTTATAATATCTTCTATTATGTTCATTCAAAAAATCCACGATAACTGGAAAATGCGAAAGCTTCCCGACAGCCGGTTTTTCCCTGCAAAAGTGCCGGGTTCCGTTTACAATGATCTTCTTGTAAATAAACAGATGGAAGATCCGTTTTACCGTGACAACGAAGATAAAGCTTTTGTCTTAATGGAAAACGATTACGAATACCGCACGGAATTTTCCGTTTCGCAAAAAATGCTCGGTATGGACAAGGTTCTTCTGCGCTGTGAAGGGCTGGATACAATTGCGGATATTATTCTGAATAACAAAACGATTGCCTATACGAAAAATATGCACAGGATTTGGGAGTTTGACGTTTCGGGAATTTTAAAGAAAGAGAAAAATGAATTGAAAATTATTTTTCATTCGCCAATAAAATACTTACAGGAAGCGCATAAAAAACTTTATTTGGACGGCTCAGGTGAATGTCTTAACGGGTTTCCTCATCTCAGAAAAGCCCACTGTATGTTTGGCTGGGACTGGGGGCCTCGTCTTCCCGATGCGGGTATATGGCGGGACATCAGTCTCGCGGGTATTCGCACGGCCCGCATTGATAATGTGTACATAACGCAGATGCATAAAAAGGAAACAGTAGAACTTGATGTTTCCGTTATAATTGACAGCGTTTCACAAACGCTGAAAAGTACGCAGCGTTCAGGAGCCGCAGATTATTCATGGAAAATTAACATAACGGATCCTAAAGGTAAAACCGTATTCTTTGTTAAATCACCTAACGACAAAACAACAAAACGCATTGTTATTAACACTCCTGAGCTTTGGTGGCCAAACGGTTACGGCTCGCAGCCGCTTTATACTGTAGAAGTTATTCTGCTAAACCCGAAAGGAGCGGAGCTTGACAGTTGGAAACGCAGGATAGGGCTTCGCACTATGACTGTCAAACGGCAAAAGGACAAATGGGGTGAAAGTTTCGCTATACAGGTAAACGGGATAGAAATTTTCGCTATGGGAGCGGATTATATTCCGGAAGATAATGTTCTAAGCCGTGTTAACGCTAAACGTACAAGGAAACTTCTTGAACAGTGCAAAAATGCCAACTTCAATTCAATAAGAGTGTGGGGCGGCGGTTATTATCCTGACGATTATTTTTACGATATTTGCGATGAGCTTGGCCTTGTTGTCTGGCAGGATTTTATGTTCGCCTGCGCTGTTTACGATCTTAACGATGAGTTTGATCAAAATATCAGAGCTGAGTTAGCTGACAATATCAAACGCATACGGCATCACGCCAGTCTCGGGCTTTGGTGCGGTAACAATGAAATGGAAATGTTTGCGGATCTGATGCGCTGGGTTAACAATCCCAAGCAAAAAGCCGACTACATCAAAATGTACGAGTATATTTTCCCACAGGTACTTAAAGAACATGATCCGAATACTTTCTACTGGCCTGCCAGTCCTTCATCAGGCGGCAATTTTGACGCTCCCAATGATCCGAACAGGGGAGACGTTCACTATTGGGATATATGGCACGGCGACAAGCCTTTTTCCGAATACCGCAAGTTTTTTTTCCGTTACGTGTCGGAATTCGGTTTTCAATCTTTTCCCGCTGTTAAAACCATTGAAAGTTTTACCTTGCCTGAGGACAGAAACATTTTTTCCTATGTAATGGAACGTCATCAGAGGAATAACTCAGCTAACGGTAAAATTATGAATTATATGTATCAGACATTCCTGTATCCCAATAATTTTGACACCCTTGTTTACGCTTCGCAGCTTTTACAGGCGGAAGCCTTGAAGTATGGGGTAGAACATTTCCGCCGTAACAGAGGAAGGTGCATGGGAGCGCTTTACTGGCAGCTTAACGACTGCTGGCCTGTAGCATCGTGGGCTTCTATCGACTACTTCTTCCGCTGGAAGGCACTGCACTATTACGCGAAACGTTTTTTTCAGCCGTTGATGATCTCCTGCCATGAGGAAGGACTGCTTACCCAGAACCCCAACGCCAATCATCAGCCGCAGATAAAGGCCGCTATTGAGAAAAGTTTCCGCCTTTCGGTTGCGAACGAAACTACCGAAGAAAAGAAAGTTACCGTAAAATGGGAAATACGTGATAAAAAGGCGGGCGTTATAAAGGAAAAAACCATACCCGTAAAAGTTAAAGCTCTTTCTTCCTTGTGGCTTGATAAAGTATCGGTTCCCGAAATAAAAATCAACGATGAGTATTTAAGTTATCATCTGTACGATGGGAATACGCTTGTTTCGGAAGGGACAGTTATCTTCTCTCTTCCGAAATATTTCCATTGGGAAGACCCAAAACTGCGTTACACGGTAAACGGCGATACAATTACCGTAAAAGCTTCGTCTTACGCTAAAAGCGTTGAGATACAAAACCGTAATCAGGACATTGTGTTATCTGACAATTATTTTGACATGAACGCCGGTGAAAAGAAGGTTAAGATTTTAAGCGGAAAGCCGGGTAACTTAAAACTTAGAAGTGTTTGGGATATAAAATAGGAACTTAATAATGAAGGTATTAAAAAGAATACTGATAATAGTTTCGATTACGGTAGCGGCGATATTTTTGATATTGTTGGTTACGCCCGTTCTGTTCAAAGGGAAAATCCTTGAGATTGCAAAAAAAGAATTAAACAATATGTTAACAGCGAAAGTTGATTTCTCGGATGTCAAGTTATCTTTTATCCGAAATTTTCCTGACGCATATATCGCTTTGGAAGATTTGACGGTAACAGGTACCGGTGAGTTTGAAGATGAAACACTGGTGTCGTTTAAAAGTCTCAGTGTAACGGTTAACATCATGAGCGTTATCAGAATGAACAATATAAAGGTAAGATCGGTGCTTCTCGACAAAGTGGAAGTATCCGCTCGCATATTGGAAAACAGCAAGGCAAACTGGGATATTGTGAAATCCGGCGATAATGCGGCGGCTTCTTCTGCCAAAGTTGCTCCCGAAAAAGTTGACAAAGGTAAAGATACAGCTGCTTCAACATTCAAGGTAGCTTTAAAAAAATTCGAGATACGTGACGCCAACATTTCCTTTCGCGATGATTTAAACAAGATGACAGCGACAGCGAATGACCTCAATTTTTTACTGCGAGGCGATATGTCGCTTGACAATGCCGACCTTGACATGAAATTGGATATTGCCGATGTTAATTTCTGGATGAACGGTATTCGCATGTTAAAAAACGCTCGTGTCGGTCTTGTTTCGGAAGTTGCAGCCGATCTTAAAAACATGGGATTCACCCTAAAAGAGAATCAGTTCAATCTGAACGAAATTATTTTGAAATTCGCTGGTTCAATACAAATACCGGGCGACATCAACGTTGACATGACGTTTGCCACAGAAAAAACGGATTTTAAAAGCGTGTTGTCGCTTATTCCGGCTATCTATATGAAGGATTTTGAATCTATAACGACGACAGGCAGTTTCACCCTCTCAGGAGATGTAAAAGGCACTTACAGCAATGAACAAATGCCCAGCGCCGGGGTAAATCTTACAGTTGATAATGCCATGTTTAAGTATCCGGTCCTGCCTAAGTCGGTAAACAATATCAACATTGCGGTTAAAGCGTTTTATGACGGAGTTGTGTTCGATAAAACAACGCTTGATGTAGACAAGTTTCATTTCGAGATGGCGGGTAACCCGTTCGATACTGAGGTGCATGTAAAGACGCCTGAAAGCGACATGCAGATAGCGGCAAAGTTTGCAGGCAGGATAGATTTTAATTCCCTCGCCGATATTGTTCCGTTAGACGACATCATTCTTAAAGGCTTACTGGAATGCGATCTGGCGCTTGCGGGACGAATGTCAACTCTGGAAAACGAGCGGTACGAAGACTTTGATGCCGGAGGTATGCTGAAACTCAGCGGCGTAAATTTTGAAAGTCCCGATTTTCCTCAAGCGGTAAAAATATCAACCACGCAGCTTAATTTTACGCCGAAAAAAGTTGACCTTGCCGCCTTCGACGCTGTTATTGGAAACACGGATATTGCACTGAACGGTACGCTTGAGAATTTCATATCCTTTGTTTTAAAAGGCGGCACTGTACAAGGTAAACTCAATCTGAAATCAAACAAAATTGATCTTAATGAATTTATGACTGGAGAAAAGGCCGAAGAAACAGCCGAAGTTCCCGCCGATACCTCACCGTTGACGATTATCGAAGTACCCAAGAACATCGACTTTGCGATGAATGTCAACATCGGTAATATACTTTTTGACAAGTTAAGCATCACCAACACCGTCGGTATGTTGTTGGTAAAGGATGGCAAACTGCAGATGCAGAATCTCGCGATGAATCTGCTGGAAGGAAGCATGGCGCTTTCAGGCGAGTATAATACGCAGGATATCAAGGTTCCGTTTATTAACCTCGGCATGGACATCAAACAGTTCGACATTACATCGGCGCTTTCATCGTTTTCATTACTCGAAAAAATACTGCCAAATCCGCAGAACTACGCGGGAAAGGTGTCGGCAAATCTTACCTTGAACAGTATTCTGGACGAACATCTGGGTCCTGTATTGAATACAGTGGCTTCTAAAGGCACGGTGCAGACGCATAACGTAGAAATACGAAACTCCGAGCTGTTCGGCGCGTTTGCCAATCTGTTAAAAAACGAAGCGTGGCGGACTCCTGTCCTGAACAATCTTAATATCAAATACGAAATTAAGGACGGACAGTTAATGGTTGAGCCAATACAGATGAACATTTCACGGGCAAAACTTGAGCTTTCAGGCAGTCAGGGACTCGATATGACGCTGAATTACAAGGTAAATACATCAGTACCTGTTTCAACAATCGGTTCAGGAGCGACTGATCTTTTAAGCAAGATTCCCGGAGGTTCAAACATCAAAGAATTAACGGTAACGGGACTGATGGGAGGCATGGCTTCAAGCCCCAGCGTAAGCCTCAGCGCTGCTGATATGACGGGTAACGTTGTGACAAGCGTTACCGAAGGGGTAAAAGGGCAGGCGAGAGAAGAGATCGATAAACAGGCCGCCGCCATTATGGCTGATGCCGAAAAACAGGCTGAAAATATCCGTAATACCGCAAAACAGACCGCCGACAAATTACGCAATGAAGCTAACGCCGCTGCTGATAAACTTGAAAAAGACGCCAATTCGCCAATTGAAAAGATTGCGGCTAAGGTGGCGGCTGATAAACTTCGCAATGAAGGCGAAGCTAACGCTGTTAAGGTAGAGCAGGAGGCTGAAAGACAAGTCACAGCCATTATGGATACCGCAAGAAAGAAAGCTGATAGTACAAAAAGCAATTAAGCATGTATTGCCCCAAATCCTCAGGCTTGTTAAAATAGACTTATCAGGAAACCCGCTTGGTTCCCTCATAAAATACCGTGCTTTAAGAGGAAATAATGCAATCACTTGGCATAAATATCGGCTCAACAAGT
>JAITFK010000092.1 GCA_031281555.1 Treponema sp.
AGCCCCGCTTCAATAAATGATTTACTTATTCCTGAAATTCCGGCTCCCATTTTTGTAATACCTGCGGGTGTTGCGCCTGTTACAATATCTGCGGAAAAAACCGTGCCTATCGGAAGAACGGGAAACCGCCATGTTGTTAAAGCGGCGGGAAAACTCATCACGAGGAAAGCGCGGCCAATCAGAGCGGGGTTAAAAACATTCGCGCCAAGGCCGCCGAAAAATTCTTTCGCAACAACAACGGCAAAAACCGCGCCGAGCGCTGTCATCCAATACGGAGTAGTGGGCGGAATAACCAGCGCAAGAAGGAGACCGCTTACTCCAGCGGAAAGGTCTTTAGCTCTGATTGGTTGTTTTGTAATAAGGCGGGAAAGGCTTTCACCCGCAATAGCAGAGGCAATTGCTACGATTATATTGATCAGAGCCGGAAGCCCGAAAATTATTATGCCGAAAATTGACACAGGAGCGAGGGCGATAAGCATCATCGCCATCATCATTTTTGAGTTTACAGGCGAAGCGATGTGCGGACTTGACTGGAGTAATATTGAAGGCGTTGTCTTTTCTGCCATGCTTGCTCCTTTTACTTTGCTGTCTGCCGCATTCGCAGACGCTGTTTGCCAACACGAAAACGCTGAACAAGTTTTATCTTTGCGGGGCACACATAAGCGCAGCTTCCGCATTCCATGCAGTCCAAAAGTCCCGCTTTTACGGCATAATCAAGATCGTCCGCATCGAGGCTGTTGTTCATAATAACAGGCGAAAGTTTTGCCGCGCAATTGCGAATACAGCGGCCGCAGCGGATACACGGGCCTTCTTCATCGGCGGCGGTTTCTTCTTTTGTCATCAGGATAATGCCGGAAGTGTTTTTTTGAATTGGCACATCCAAAGAAGGAACAGCGTTTCCCATCATCGGGCCGCCGAAAACTATCTTTGCAAGTTTTGAATAGTCAATATCCATGAATGCGGGCGGTAAGTCTTTTAACAATGTCCCTATCGGGGCGCGTATATTTTTCGGCGTTTTACACGCACCGCCGCTTACAGTTAATGTTCTGTCAATTAAAGGTTTGTCAAGAGTGAACGCTTCCGCAATGGCGATTAACGTTCCTACATTCTGCACAATGCAGCCTGCGTCCATCGGCAGTCCGCCTGACGGAACTTCACGCCCTGTAAGCGCCGTTATCAGCATTTTTTCTCCGCCCTGGGGATAGCGGGTTTTACACAGCCCGATTGAAATGTCGCTTTTAATTTCTTCTAACCTGATTGCCTGTTCAATTATAGGGATTAAATCTTTTTTGTTATCTTCCATGCCGATGATTGCGTGTTTTACGCCTGTAATCTTCATTATAATTTCAAGGCCTTTTACAAGCAGATTCGGATTTTCTACTATTGAAGCTTCATCTGTAGTAAGATACGGTTCGCACTCCGCTCCGTCCGCGATGATAAGGTCTATTTGCTTGCCGGGCGGCGGAGAAAGTTTTACATGAGAAGGGAAACCGGCGCCGCCTAAACCAAGTATGCCCGCTTCACGAATACGGGCAAGAGCTTCTTCCTTTGAGCATGTATAAGGATCAAGAGGAAGCAAAGATTCTTCGGAAGTATTGCCGTCAGCTTCTATTGTTATGCACAACCCTTCGGTGTTGTTTGACTGAAGGTGCGGCTCAATTTTTTTTACAATGCCGCTTATTGATGCGTGAACCGGCACTGTCATAAGACCGGGAGATGCGGCATCGGCGATTTTCTGACCGCGCGCTACATGGTCTCCTATGTTGACAATCGGTTTATTAGGCGCTCCGAAATGTTGATTAACAGGAATTACTACCTGTTTCTGCGCCGGAACAAGCTCAACTGGTTTTCCTTCTGTGGCGTGTTTCCTTGTCGGAAGTTTAAGGCCACGCGTGAATGTATGAACAGCCAACTGCCTCTCCTAATCCTTAACATAATAACAAATATACGCAATTTTTACAAGGAAATTCATAATTGACCTGCAATTAAATAAAATGTTATTATAAAAACCTACGGGGTTTTATGTCCGATATAAAAAACATTGTAAAAAATCTGCATCCTCTGGAAGTACAGATACTTCTTTCTTACAAGAAGGGTGATGAATTATCAATCGAAAAAGTTGAAAAAGAACTCAAGTTTAAACAGGGAAACGGAAATCAAGCGCTTTCATGGCTTGCGGGCAAGGGGCTTGTGAGTGAGATACGCCGTGAAAAAACTGTTTATTATGAAATGACTGCGCTGGGGCAGGAATGGAAAGAAAAGGGAAGCCCCGAAGAGCGTATAATTGAACTTATAAAATCTTCGAAAAACAGTCTACGTCTGCCTGATATAGCCCAGTCGCTTAAAATGGAAAACAAGGACATAGGAAGCGCTTTTGGAAATCTTTCCAAACTGGGATTACTTGCGATGGACAGCGAAAAAAAAGTTGTCTTTTCCGTACCGCCCGAAAATCTTGACGATCCTTCCAAAAACCCGGCATCTGCGCATTTTGCTCTCATACGGGGCTTGTTTAAAAAAATCAGTTCATCGGAAAGCAGTCTGCTTGCAGACGCCTTGCTTAATGACGATGAAAAAAAAATCATGGCAGGTCTCGCAAAAAAGCGTGGCGCCGCTGACGCTCCTTTCCGCCAGATTGACAGGGAAACAGTTTTTTTTGGCTTTACTGTTCATGAAGACGGTTCTGTTCCCGCCGCCGAAGCGGCGCAAGCTCTCAAACAGGCGGGAATCACAGGCGATGAAATCGGTCTTTTAACGCAGTCCATGCTTGAAGACGGAAGCTGGAAAGGGAAAAAATTCAGATCGTATAACGTTAAAACGCCTCCTGTAAGATTGACTCCGGGAAGGAGCAATCCATACGCAAAATTTCTTGAAAACGTAAAAGATAAACTTGTATCCCTTGGGTTTGAGGAATTTGACGGTCCGTTAGTTGAAACCGAATTCTGGAATTCAGACGCTCTTTTTATGCCGCAGTTTCATTCGGCGCGGGATATTCACGATGTTTACAGCATTGCAGATTCGTCTTCCAAAGACGGATTTGCCAGAGCGAAGTCCATTGACGAGCCGTGGCTTTCCAATATCGCCGGTGCTCATGAAAACGGCGGTAAAACAGGCAGCCGGGGGTGGAATTATAATTTTGATCGTGAATTTACAAAGAGACTGATTCTCCGTTCTCAGGGGACTGTGCTTTCGGCCAAAACACTGCCGACTGCGAAAATCCCCGGTAAATATTTCGGCATTGTTCGCTGTTTCCGCTATGACCGTGTAGACGCTACCCACCTGCCTGACTTTTATCAGACTGAGGGCATCGTGTTAGGTGAAGATGTCAATCTTCGCACGCTTTTGGGAATGTTGGAAATGTTTGCCCGTGAAGTTGCGGGAGCGAAAGAAGTAAAATATGTTCCAGGCTATTTTCCGTTTACGGAACCTTCGGTGGAAGTGCATATCAAGCATCCGGTGCTTGGCTGGTTTGAGCTTGGCGGCTCAGGCATCTTCCGCCCCGAAGTGACGGAAAGCCTTGGAGTGAACGTGCCAGTCGCCGCTTGGGGTATCGGAATTGACCGCATGGCGCTGATGGCGCTGGGATTAAATGACCTTCGTGAACTTTTCAGTTATGACATTGAAAATGTAAGACTGAGACGGGCAAAAGCCGGTTAACAAAGTTGATGAATGAAAGCAAATAAAGTTTTTTCAATCGAACGATACGGTTACGATTTTATTCCCGCCGAATATTTACCGCTCGGAGCCGATGAATATTGGCAGCGTAATACACAGCAGGCAGAATTGTTTTCCAAAAACAAGGAAAGCTGGCGGAAAATAAAGCCCGAAGAAATTGAAATATTGATTCAAAACAGAAACTACTGCTTAAACTGGAATGATTTTCTTGTCAGCGATACATTTGATCCTTCTCTAATCCGTGATTCTTATTTTTACGGACTGGTTCGAATTGGCGTTCTAAGGAATGTACTGTTAAAACACAATGACTTCTGTATACCGGCGGGGATTCGAAACAGCGCAATTATTTCCTGCGACATCGGCGATGACACAGCGATACAAAACTGCGCGTATATTTCGCATTACATCATAGGAGACAACTGTATTATTTCCGAAGTTAACGAAATACAGACAACTAACCATTCCAAATTCGGCAGCGGTGTTGTAAAGGACGGCGAAGCCGAAGAGGTGCGGGTTTGGATCGATATTATGAACGAAGCAGGCGGACGCTCTGTTTTGCCGTTTAAGGACATGATTGCGGCGGATGCTTATTTATGGGCAGCGTATCGTGATGATACTGCGTTAGCGGAAAAATTGACGGAAATTACACAGAAACAGTACTGCGGCTTTCGGGGCAGTTACGGGACAATCGGCAGCGGGACAGTAATAAAAAGCTGTTCAATTATCAAAGACACAGCGGTTGGTGAGTGCGCCTACATCAAGGGAGCGAACAAATTAAAAAACCTGACGATACAGTCATCCGCCGATGAGCCGACACAGATAGGCGAGGGAGTTGAAATGGTAAACGGCATTGTAGGTTACGCCTGCAGTGTCTTTTACGGTTCAAAAGCTGTGCGTTTTGTTATGGGAAGAAACAGTAACCTTAAGTACGGGGCGCGTCTTATTCATTCTGTGTTAGGTGACAATTCAACAGTATCGTGCTGTGAAATTTTAAACAACTTGATCTTTCCCGTACATGAGCAGCACCACAACAATTCGTTTTTAATCGCAAGTCTTGTTCAGGGAATGTCAAACATGGCGGCGGCGGCTACAATCGGCAGCAACCACAACAGCCGCGCCAATGACGGTGAAATACGGGCAAAACGCGGTTTTTGGCCTGGGCTTGCCGTAAGCATCAAGCACTCAAGTATCTTTGCTTCGTTTGTGATCATCGCAAAAGGCGAATATCCGTCGGAGTTGAATATCCCTCTGCCGTTCTCTCTTGTAAACAACAATGTCCATAAAAACCGTCTTGAGGTAATGCCCGCTTATTTCTGGATGCACAATCTTTACGCTCTTGAGCGCAATTCATGGAAAACCAAAAACCGGGACAAACGGAAAATAAAAATACAGCGGATTGAAAGCGATTATCTTGCGCCCGATACGGCGGAAGAAATCATTGCCGCTCTTTCGCTATTGGAAGGTTGGCTGGGTGAATCCGGCTTTTCACCGATGGACATGACGGGTGCGGAAGATGTTACAGTCAGGCATATTACGTGCCGCCACTTTGAACGCAGTAAAAGAGGACAGGTTATTATCAAGCCGCTTGAAGCAATTGCCGCTTACCGCCAAATGCTGCGTTATTATGCGGTCAAAACAATCGCCGCTTTTTTTGATTCACAGCCGTCTTTGGATTATAAAAATTTATGCAGTCTGCTTGGTTCTCCCGCAGCGAAGGAACGTATAAAAGATTGGGAAAATTTCGGAGGCCAAATCGTTCCGGCTTTCAGAGTTGATAAGTTACGTGAAGAAATACGTAAAGGTCAATATAAAAACTGGGATGAGATTCACAGGGTGTACGATCTTTGGGATAAAGAATACCCGCTTGATAAATGCCGTCACGCATGGTCAGCGCTTTCGCTTATGCATGAGACAGACAAAGTTCCGGATGCCGCAGGGTTTAAAACAGAGCTAACGGCAGTTCTTGATATCCGCCGATGGATAGACAGACAAATTTTTAAAAGCAGGGAAAAGGATTATCACAATCAGTTTAAGAAAGCAACTTTCCGTAATCAGGAGGAGATGGAGCAGGTTCTCGGAAAACCGGGCGAAAACTCTTTCATTCATCTTATTCATAAGGAAAGCGGTTGTTTTTACGAAATGATTGAAAGAGTGAGCTCTCGCATAACGGACTAAGTAAGCCGTTTTATTTTTTTTTGCTTAATATATCTTTTACTTTACTTTTAAGAAGCGTCATATTAAACGGTTTTGTGATATAGTCAGCGGCTCCAAGTTTAGTAGCGCGATCTTTCTCTGATTGCGCGTTTTCAGTAGTTAAAAACGCTATTGGAACGTTCTTTAACGGACCTGTTCTTATTTTTTTAAATACTTCCCAGCCACTCATTCCGGGCATTACAATATCCAGTAAAACCACATCCGGAACAAATTCGTTATTATTTAAACGATTTAAAGCGTCCTCTCCTGATTTTGCTTTGAAGATTTCATAGTCATCCTTCAGGTATAATTCAGCCGTTGTCAGATGCATTTCATCATCATCAATCAATAAAACTTTTTTCTTTCCGCTATTATCCATACAAACTTATCCTTCCATAAAAAATCATACAAACAAATTTTATCATCTTTTTGCCGTAATATCAATTATTTTTCCCGAATTTGCGTAACTTTTAGTCTATTTGCGGCAATTTAACTGTTAATACAGGGGTTTTTATCAAATAATGTTGAATATACCATAATATGAAAAGGCGAATTTATTGAATAAGAATAACTATATGCTAATAGAAACTTCTACTGCTTACTAGTATCGTGACGCTGTTCAAACTGTGGATAAAGCCACATAAGATTAATCCGTGTATTGGTATTTTTCTATTGGCAAAAACCACTTTTGTTCGATTTTTATGCAAATTTGCTATATCA
>JAITFK010000142.1 GCA_031281555.1 Treponema sp.
CAGGTTTTAGTCCTCCGGCAAAATCAGGAAAATGGGCATAAAGATAATCACATTCCTCAATAAGAGAACTAAGCCTCATTTGATCCGGCTCAGCTTCACCTGTAAGAATATTTCTTAAATCAATTAATCGTTTTTTTTCTTCATTAATAAATATTTTTAACTTTTCCTCTAACAAACCTCTGTCTTTATCAGACTCTTTCTGTACCTGTACGCCTTCGTCCTTATGCGTGTTATTTTCCGTATTGACGCCTAATACTGATACCGCCTCTTCATACGAAAGCGTCTTAATCCCAAGCGGAAGTCCCGTACCCGTTATGTCAAATAAGCGTGTGTCGCCTGCAAACTCCTGTTCAAAAAGGTCCCTGTAATTACGCATAACAGGGCTTGATTTTACATGAACGCCGGATTTTGAAATAACGGTAAAAGAAGACGTATCAAAAGCCGCAACGTTTGCAATTCCCTTCATACGGGTTTGGGCGTTAAGTAGACTGCGGTGTCCGGGTGTGGAGCGGGCATGGTATTTATCTGCTGTAAAAGAAAAATCCAGTCCGCTAAAAATTATTATCCCGCTGCTGATGCGCCTTGCAACTTCCGCCGCTGTCAATCCCACAGAACCCAACGGCGAAATGGTTAAAGGACAAAGTCCTGAATTTTTAAGTCTTTCAAAGATATGCAATGAAGTCCATGGAGTCATAAAAACAAAGCCTTCACTCGAAAGAATCCGCGCGGATGCAGAATAAGCGGAAAGATCTATTGCGCTATTTACATTCCAGCCTTTACAACCGGTAAAATCCCTCAAATTCCAAAACTGGCTTTCAAGTATAACTACAAGGTCCGGAACAATGTTTCTGTCTTTCAATGCGCCAAGACAGGTATCGACGCAGATTATTTTAAAAGGGCGTTTATCCGGGTAATGAAAATTACCGGAAAAATGAAATTCAAGCGCATCAAGAGTTTCATCCAGAGATGGGCCTGCGCCGAGAACAAGCAGGGGTGAAGAACCAAATGAAAGATTTGCAATTGACTGAAAACGCGGTAAAAGAGAAAGATTTCTAAGCGCATTGCGAATGTACAAACGGCCAAGCCTTGCAAGAGTCATGGCATTACCCCAGTCTACGGCAATTTCACGGCGAAGCGCCTCAAAAAGAGAATCGTACAATCTGCCTGAAAGCTGCCAGCCTCCTGTAAACTTTACAATTTCAATCCGGCGGAAAGCTCTTGCGCCCCACAATTCACGGACAAAAGTGCATAAATTCGCAGCTTCGCAAATATCAGTTATGCGAAACATTCTATTGGCTGAAAGAAAAGAAGTTAAGCTGTTTTTTGCTAATTCGTAAAGTTTCGGGTCTGCTTCAATACACAGTACAGCGGAATTGGGAGCTTGCGCTTCAAGCCGCGACATAAATTTTTCAAGACCGTAACAGTAAAGCGGCGACGGGCAGAAATAAAGGGTTTTATCCCTGACAGAGACGGCATCCGCAATGCGTTCACAGCGCATAACAGGATCATATCCAGAAAGAAGCGTTATACCGTTCCGGACGAGCCCCTGCATATATTTACCTTACGGCGAAAAGTACTTAAAAAATGTATCCCAAAAACGATCATCCAGCCTTGGATTAGTCATAAAATATGACTGAAGAGATTGTTCAGCTAACATATTTACCCAGTAAGATGTATATGCAGATGCAAATTTTTCTTTTTCGGTTTCATCAATATTTGTTTCTTCAACAGGAAAAAGTACAAGTACATTGTCTCCCTGAACAAGCGGCTCCGAAGGAGTATTCAGCTTAGCAGAAAAAGCGATTTTCCAGAAATTTTCATTACGGGATAAAGATTGAAGCTCCTGCTGGGGAATACCTGAATCTGAAAAAGATTCAAGTGAGGTAAAAAGATCTACTCCCGCATAATTCAACGGAAGCGGACCAAAACTGAATTTATTAAGGCTCCACTGCAGCGCTGCAGTATCAAACCCAGAATTCTGCGCGTCTGTGATAAATTCTTTTGTTTTTGCGACAGCCCAGTCTTCCATGCGACCCCTGTCAAAACTTTTTAAATATGACCTTACTCTGTCCATTACGGAATAATCGTTAAAATCAGCCGGTTTTATCTCGTCTTCAATTCTGAAAATTACCCAATTATCGCCGACTTTGAAACAATCGCTTAACTCTCCCTTGCGAAGGTTAATAACAGCTTCACGGACCGCTGTAACAGTGATCTCATTTTCTATTTCATAATAATAACGGCTGCCGGTATCCCCGCCTTTGCTTGCATAATTATCCTGCGATTGAGCTCTGGCTGCATCTTCAAATGTAATAGTTCCTTTTTTAATTGAATCAAGAATCTTTTTTGCTTCCCTTTCGCTTGAATTTACACTGAGCATTGATAAATGAATTGTCCTGAAAAGATCTGTTTTTTCCCTTGCGTAAGATTGATATTCAGATTCAGGATAATTATCAGGAATATTATATGATACCATTTCAAAACTTCTCATATTAGAATTCATTTTACCGATAAAATTTACCTCTCCAGAAGGTACCAGCAACCCATACATAAAATCATTGTAATAAGTATACTTTAAAAGCTCTTCCTGTATCTTACGCCATAATGTAAGCCGTGATGAATCTGACATTTGATTATAAAGCGCAGGGGAAAAACGTCCGTTCTCCTGAAATTGGGGAAGCTTCGCTACTTCTCTGTCAACTGTTTTTTCGGGAACAGAATAGTTTGATCTTTTCAACATTTGCAAAATTGCAGTATGCGTTACTGCCATTTCATAAGCCTGACGCCAAATCTGAGCCGTAGTAAAATAATTACTCACATCGGCGCCTTGAGCCTGATAGTACCGCATAACCTGTTCATAGTACTGCGCAAAGGTATTGCCGGGTATCAACGTTATCGGAGCCTTGTCATAATAACCGAAAGTAGGGTCTCCTCCCGCTCCGCCGCCGCGAAAACGGCCTGACAAAAAATCACCACCGACAAATACAACAGTTATAAGAACAAGAATAACAATTGATCCTATATAAATAGCCGGGTTCTGCTTGAATTTACGAATAGTCTCAGACGATGAAGAATCGTCATTTTTAACCTGCTTTTTTATATCTTTCGGCGCCATAAAATACCTCTGTTTCCAAATTTGACCTTTAATACCTTATCATATTGTAAATATCCTTGTCCAGACGTAAAGATACAATAAAAACCCTGAAATTCATGTAATAAATTCATTTTCCGGTAAAGCGCCGGAACATATCCGTACCCATATGTGAGCGGAGGTAAAATTATGAAAAAGTTTTTTTTCTTTTTAGGAACCTGTATCGCGCTAGGTTCATGTTCAACAGGAGGAGAAGCCGCAGTTGCCGCATTGCTGTTAGGAGGCAGTTCGCAAGCTCCGGTATTCCTGAATTATAAGACAGTATCGGAAAATGAAATTACTTTCGAGTTTTCATGTGCGGTAAAAGTTACATCATTAAGTCTTGAACCTGATATTGCGGTCGCTTCTATTGAAGACGGAAGTACCGTAAAAGTAACGCTTAATAAAAACGCCGAACCGGGTATGCTGATAATTGCCGATTTGCTGGTGGAAGACGAGCACAAAAACACAATCAATGTATTAATTCCGTTCAGAGCTAGAAACAACAGAATGCCGAAATTGTTAATTAATGAGATATGCACCGAATCTGCCAGCGGCACAACCGGGAAAAAAGAAGAGTTTATAGAATTTAAAATGAAATCGGCGGGTAATTTAGGCGCAATGCGGGTAGTTATCAACGGTAATACAAATGCCGCTAAAAAAACTGTTTATGAGTTTTCACCGGTTGAAGTTAAAAAAGACGAATATATGGTTCTTCATCTGCGAACTTATAATTTGGAAAGCAAGGATGAATACACAGACGCTCTTGATGAATCAGTCGGTATAAACGCATCACCGACAGCCAGAGATTTCTGGATGCCGGAAAATACAAAATTACTGCATAAGACCGCTATGATTTATGTCTTGGATCAGGATGACAGAGTAATTGACGCGGTAATGATTTCCGAAAATCCGGACACATGGTGGACTAAAGATTATTTTGCCGAAACCGCCGAATTCTTATTTAACAGCGGAGCATGGAAATCCGGAAACGGGAGTGTTTGCAGTCCGCAGGACGCAGTCGCAAGCGGTAAAGCAACCAATACACGTACAATCTGCCGCGATGAAACTGTTGAAAATTCAAACACCGCTAAAGACTGGTATATCACTGATACGAGTTGCGCGACTCCGGGAAAACCAAATAACCCAAAAAGGTACTTAAAGTAAATTCTTAAACAGGGAGATAATATCATGCTTGGGGGCAGCTCCGGTTTTTTGTCCCGCCAAAACTCCGTCTTTGTAAAGGATCAGCGTGGGAATTGAAACAATCCCATGCTTTTCCGCAATGGCGGTTTCTTCGTCTACATTGACTTTTCCAACTTTTAACCTGCCGGAATATTCACCGGCAATTTGATCAACCAGAGGACTTATCATTTTACATGGGCCGCACCAAGCCGCCCAAAAATCTATCAGTACCGGAACCGGTGACTGTAAAACTTCACTTTCAAAATTATCGTTTGTAATCGTAATGCTGCTCATAAAGATACCTCCAACTTTAATATCTTCAACCTTCTTTATTCTTTTTTCAAGAGGAATTTTTTATTTTGTTGTGAGGGAACCGACCGGATTTCCAAAAAAGTCAATTGACACTCTTTTCTTTTTATGCCATTATCTAATATGGAAGCCCGCAGTATATTCAAAAATATCTCCCCTATTGATCATCGTTATTCTGTTTCAGAACAGGAAGTTTACAATTCCCTTGTCCCCTGGATTTCAGAAGAAGCGTCTATTACAGCCTGTGTCAAGGCGGAGATTGCTCTTATCTGCGCTCATCTAAAAGTACGCGGAAAAATGACAGACGCGCTAAGGACGGAGCTTGATAAATGCTGTGTAGATCCTGAAGAAGTATATATAGAAGAAGAAAAAACACATCATAATATAAGAGCGCTTGTAAATGTATTAAAACGGAAAGTGCCGGAGGATTTATCTGCGCTTGTTCACCTTGGAGCGACCAGCGTTGATATTCTTGATACAAGCCTGTCATGGCGGATGGCAGGCGTAAGCCGTGAGGTTGTTCTTCCCTTACTTAAAAAACTTGAACTTTTATTATGCGGTTTTACAGAACGTGAAGCGGACACTCCGCAGGTTGGGCGTACGCACGGCCAGCACGCTGTTCCAATTACGCTTGGGTTCGCTTTCGCCGAATATGTTTCGCGTCTTGGAAAATCAATCCTGGAAATTGAAAAACGTTCAAAGGAATTGAAAGGAAAACTTTCAGGCGCTGTCGGAGCTTATAATGCTGTAAGCATGATTGTAAAAGACCCAATGGAACTTGAGCGGATTTATCTCGCTGACCTTGGACTTGAACCTTCCGAACATTCCACGCAGCTTGCGGAACCTGAATACCTTTTACGCCTTCTTTTGGAATTCAATGTTGCTTTCGGCATTGTCGCGAATCTTGCCGATGATTTGCGTAATTTGCAGCGAAGTGAAATCGGCGAAGTGCGCGAAGGGTTCGGCTCCGATCAGGTCGGCTCCTCTACAATGCCGCAAAAACGCAATCCTTGGAATTCGGAGCATGTTAAAAGTTTATGGAAAGCTTTTATGCCGAGAGTAAATACTTTTTTCATGGATCAGATAAGCGAACATCAAAGAGACCTTACAAATTCAGCAAGCCAGCGTTTCATTGCAGATTACATCGCGGGTTTTTGCCTTGCCGTTTCACGAATGACAGGCATAATTAAGGGGCTTGGCGTTGACCGGAAGCGGCTTCACGCAAATTTAAACGGCAAAAACGATGGCGGCGGAAATTTGCCGGGAGGAATAATGGCGGAACCTGCCTACATTCTGCTGGCGGAAACCGGCGTTTCAGACGCGCACGAAGTTATCCGCAGGATTACCCTTTCCGCCGAAAAAGAGAAAAAAAGTTTTGCCGCAGCCCTTGCAGATGAGCCTGCGTTACTCGAGAAGATAGGCGGCAAATTAAAAGAACTTGGATTAATTAAAACGACAGACGACGCATTGTCATTCTTTGAAAATCCGCAGCGTTACTGCGGTCTTGCTTCCGTAAAAGCCAAAGCAATCGCAGAAAAATATAAAACATTAATGGGAGGAAATGATGTTCAGTGAAAGTTTATCTTATGACGATGTTCTATTGCAGCCGGGTTATTCGGAAATACTGCCGAAGGACTGTAATATTCAAACTGTGTTATGCAAAGGAATTAACCTTAATGTTCCGGTAATTTCAGCCGCTATGGACACTGTAACTGAAGAAAAACTTGCGATTGCAATCGCGCTGGAAGGAGGAGCGGGAGTTATTCACCGTAACCTAAGCTCAGAAGAACAAGCACGGCAGGTTTCAGGCGTAAAACGCTTTTTAAACTGGATAATTGAATCTCCCGTAACCGTTCCGCATAATGCGCATATCAGCGATGTCAGGGAATTGGTAAACAAACACGGTATTTCAGGCCTTCCGGTAGTGGACAGCGAAGGAAAATTAAAAGGAATTATTACAAACCGCGATCTGCGTTTCTGCGATGATGATTCTTTGTCTGTAACCAGCGTGATGACACAAAAACTTGTAAAAATGGAAGATGAACCGTCTCTGGATAAAGTCAGAAAAATATTTTTTGAAAATCGTATTGAAAAACTTCCGGTTGTAAACAAAGAGGGTAAACTTACAGGGCTTATCACCGTAACTGACATGGAAAAACATAAAAATTTCCCCAATGCGTCAACGGACAAATCAGGACGACTCATCGTAGGAGCCGCAATATCACCTAATGACTATCCCGAACGCCTTCCCCTGTTAATCAAAGCCAAAGTTGATTTTGTTGTTTTGGATACAGCTCACGGCGATTCAAAAAATGTAATGGACGCCGTACGCAAAATCAAGAAAGATTATAATATTCCCGTAATCGGCGGTAATGTCGCAACCAAAGAAGGAACAAGGAGATTAATCGAAGCGGGAGCGGATGCCGTTAAAGTCGGTATCGGACCCGGCTCTATCTGTACTACAAGAATAATCGCCGGTATCGGCGTTCCGCAATTTACAGCTGTCCTTGACTGCGCCGAAGAAGCGGAAAAATCAGGCATTCCGGTAATAGCGGACGGCGGTATTAAATTTTCAGGAGATATAACTAAAGCTGTCGGAGCCGGAGCAAATGTTGTAATGATTGGAAACTTGTTTGCAGGCCTTAGGGAATCACCCGGAAGCGAGATTATTTTTGACGGAAGAATTTATAAAGAATACAGGGGAATGGGCAGCATGGGCGCGATAGCAGACGGCAGCGCTGACCGTTACCAGATTAGCAAGGACGAAGAACCGGTTCCTGAAGGCATTGAAGGCCGTGTCCCATACAAGGGCGAGCTGCGTACATACATGAACCAGCTTGTTGCGGGACTTCGCAAGGGTATGGGTTATTGCGGCTGCTGCAACATTGCAGAATTAAAGCAACACAAAAAATTTGTAAAGATTACAGCTTCCGGTCTGCGTGAAAGCCACCCCCATAATATTACGATTACACAGGAAGCGCCGAATTATTCCCGACTGTAATTCAAATGGAAATGAAAGACGGTCATTTAAAACATCAGCTTGATCTTTGGTATGAAAAAGTCTGCACGAAAGATTTTATTTCCTCAGATCCGGTTCAATTTCCGCGCAGGTTTTCAAAACGGGAAGATATTGAAATAGCGGCTTTTCTTTCAGCGACAATCGCATGGGGCAGACGTGATTTAATTCTTCGCAGCGCGGAAAAAATGTTTGCCATTATGGAACACAGTCCGTATGACTTTGTAATGTCAGGCAGGTATAAAAAATTGTGTAAAAATAATATACACCGTACTTTTTTTGAAAGCGATTTAAAATACATTTGCCGGGGGTTCGAACATTGTTATGCAAAATACGAAAACCTTGAAAATCTATTCGCAATCGGGGATGTATGGGAAGGTTTTGCCTTGTTCCGCGAAGAAATGGCAAGGGCAAACAAAGGGCGTTATTCAAAACACATTTCAAATCCGGGAATGCATGACGAGAACGGCTCGGCGTGCAAGCGGCTTAATCTTGTATTGCGCTGGATTGTGCGTAAGGGGCCTGTTGATCTCGGTCTTTGGAAAAAATTAAAACCTGCCGCCTTGTACATTCCGCTTGATGTCCATGTCGCTCGGACAGCAAGAAAACTTGGTCTTTTGGAACGCAAGCTAAACGATAAAAAAGCGGTAATAGAGCTTACGGAAAAATTACGCGAGTTCTGCCCTGAAGATCCGGTAAAGTACGATTATTCGCTGTTCGGAATTGGGATTGAAAATCCGCTATCTTTCTCCCAGTAAAGTTTTTAGTTCCTGAATATCGCTTATAATCTTACTGCGCGGCAGATTACGGAAATCCTTTGGTATCATCTCTTTGGAAGTACATTCTAAAACAGCGACCAGATTCTGCAATTCAACATCATACGGATAGGCAGTCGGAACAAAGTCGCTCATTGCTTCTTCCATATCTTCGCGTCTTACAAATACACGGTCGTCCATTGCCGCAAATTGCTTCGCGCGTATAAGAACCCCTTCAAGGTCTGCGCCGGAATATTCATATTTATATTTTTTGAAAAGGTCTGCTACCGAAAAATTACGAATATCAAGATTAAGTTTACGTACCAGTGTTTTAAAAAGGTCTTCCCTGTCTTTTCCGGTCTCAGGATAAAAAAGAGCAAGATGTTCTTCGGCACGCCCCTGACGTTTAAGGTCTATCGGTATAAGATCAGGGCGACAGGTGATCAAAAACCAAATGATCTTCCCTCTGTATTCGGTATTTCCCATAAAACTTGCTATCTGCGCAAAAACGCGGTTACTTGTACCGGAATCACCTTCCTGATTGCGGTCACCGAGAAAAGCATCCGCTTCGTCAATCATCACTCCGACAGGAGCCATCGCTACAAGAATGTTTAAAACTTTTTCAAGGTTTGATTCTGTTTCGCCCTGCCATTTCGTCCTGAAATTGCGGAACTTCACCATCGGGATTCCTATCTCACCCGCAAAAGCGTTTACCATAAAACTTTTTCCCGTTCCGACAGGGCCTGCGATCAGATAACCCATCGGCAAAACATCATAACGCCCCATTTTAATCGCCTTTGCGGCGTTCTTGAACCGTTTCTTTACAAAGTCATGACCGGACACATGGGAAAGATCATATGAAGTTTCCATAAATTCCAGGAGACCTGCTGCTTCGTTTTCTATTATTTCTTTTTTTCTGCGCCGCATAAAATCAAACGACAGCGGTTTGTTTTCTTCAAAACTTTCCGCAGTAAGCCTGTTCAAATTCATTAAATTGATTCCTGATGTAATTGCGGCAAG
>JAITFK010000183.1 GCA_031281555.1 Treponema sp.
CGGGGACCCCAAGTCCCCCAGACTTGTACGCTAAACCAACTGCGCTATTGCCCGGCAGAAGAATCCGCTGTTTGTGGTTGAAACAGTACCATAAAAATCAGCATATTGTCAATGTAACAGGATTCGCTGACTTTTTCCCTGCAAATTTTACATTTTCAATATTGATTTATCGTAATCCTGCGGCGGCACAAAACCTAAAAGTTGAATACAGGTTGCCGCGATTGAGCTTATTCCCAATTTTTCGTTCAAGCAGCTTTCTTTCGGATCGTTTGGATATTCACCCTTGTATTCGGGATCGTAAATAATACATGGGACAGGATTAAGACTGTGGCTTGTTTTTGCTTTGGGAGTACCGTCGCTCTTTAATGAAACGGCTCCGGTCTTCTTGTCATGTTCAAACATATCATCGCTGTTACCGTGGTCGGCTGTTATTACCATTACCGCTCCCGTTTCATCAACTGCTTTTAAAAGCCTTCCAAGTTGAATGTCCATTCCTTCCATAGAACATACAACCGCCTGATACACTCCGGTATGCCCGACCATATCGCCGTTAGGATAATTAAGACGGATAAAATCATATTTGCTACTGTGAATCGCTTCGATAACCTGATCCGTGATTTCAGCGCATTTCATCCAGGGACGCTGCTCAAACGGAACAACGTCGCTTTTTATTTCAACATAATCTTCCAGTTTTTCATCGAATTTTCCGGTACGGTTTCCGTTGAAAAAGTAGGTAACGTGCCCGTATTTTTGAGTTTCTGATATCGCAAGCGTTCTTACTCCCGTTGCCGCAAGGTATTCGCCCATTGTACGGTCAATTGATGGAGGATTGACAAGATAGCGTTTCGGAACGTGTAAATCGCCGTCATATTCCATCATGCCCGCATAACACACTTTTGGGCGGCGTACGCGGTCAAACTTTTTAAAATTATCTTCTTCAAAGGCGGCGGTTATTTCAAGAGCGCGGTCGCCCCGGAAGTTAAAATATATTAAAGAATCTCCGTCTTCTATTGTGCCGATCGGCTTTCCGTTTTCAGTTATAACAAATTCTTTTAAATCCTGATCAATAATGCCCGGTATTTCTTTCCTGTATGTTTCAACCGCTTCCCGCGCCGAAGAAAAATTGCGGGCGTTTCCCATTACGTGGGTTTTCCAGCCGCGTTCTACCATTGACCAGTCCGCGCCGTAGCGATCCATTGTAATCCACATACGCCCGCCGCCTGAGCCGATTTTTGCGTCAAAGTCAGCGTCATTCAGTTCTTTAATAAACGCTTAAAAAGGATCGACATATTCAAGAGCGCTTGTTTCTCCCACATCCCGTCCGTCAAAAAGAACATGAATCCGCACGCGTTTAACGCCGTCCTTTTTCGTCTGTTTAATCATAGCTTTTAGATGATCCATGTGGCTGTGAACGTTGCCGTCAGAAAAAAGACCCAGAAAGTGAAGGGTAGGAGCGCGTTCAACTGCTGCGCCGTTTTTTAAATTGGAAACTACTTCTTTCCACGCGGAGCCTTCAAACATTGCGCCTGTATGAATAGAATTGGAAACAAGCGCCGCGCCCTGATTAAATACCCTGCCGCAGCCCATAGCGTTATGGCCTACTTCGCTGTTTCCCATATCCTCGTCAGACGGAAGCCCTACGGCGGTTCCGTGCGCTTTTAACTTTGTATGGGGGTTTTTAGCGGTTACAGCGTTAAGGTGGTCCATTTTTGAATCGGCGACAGCGTCTCCTTCCTTGTATTTTCCGTAACCGACTCCGTCCATAATGACCAGAACAACAGGCCCGCGCCTGCCTTTCCATGCGTTATTTTTCTTCAGAGCTTCCATTTTTTTCTCCTTGAAGGGATTATAACAGGAAACGGGGTATTGTTACAATGTTTACCTTAATATATGTAAATTATCACTTGTTAACAACATTGTAATGCCTCCCCCTTGACTTGTTAAGTTTTATAGTTTAATTTATTAAAATGAATATAAAATCCATTTACGAAACCGCGAAAGATAATAATAACAGGCTTCAGGCGCTTAAAGTGCAGGAAAGAATAAAATCGGATAAAAAACACCTTGCATGCACTATACGCGTAAACCCGTCAAATACATTCCAGTGTATAGACGGTTTTGGAGGAGCACTAACTGAATCTTCGGGTTATGTGCTTTCTCTTATTCCGGCGGAAAAACGTAAAGAGGTAATAGACGCTTATTTCTCCGCCGAAACTGGAAACCGTTATACTATGGCAAGAACTCATGTGAACAGTTGTGATTTTTCACTTGAAAACTGGGCATGTGTTGAAAAAATCGATGAAAGCCTTAACTCCTTTTCAATGGAGCGTACTGATAAATACATAACTCCGCTGGTACAGCAGGCGCGCGACAGCATGGGCGGCGGTTTGAAACTTATGGTTACCCCATGGTCGCCGCCGGGGTGGATGAAAGATAACGGCGAAATGAATCATGGCGGAAAATTATTAAAAAAATATTATCCCTTGTGGGCTGCTTATTTTATACGTTTTATTGACGAACTAAAAAAACGAGGTATTGATACTTGGGTTGTTTCCGTACAAAACGAACCGGCTGCAATACAAACATGGGATTCCTGTGAATGGACAGCAACCGAGGAAGCTGAATTTGCCGTTAATCATCTTGGACCTGCATTGGAAAAGCAGCCTGGGAACCGTATTAAAATTCTGGTCTGGGATCATAACCGTGATTTCTTATGGGAACGATTCTCCCAATCCATGTCTGTTGCCGGCGCAGATAAGTACATTGACGGAGCGGCTTATCACTGGTATTCAGGCGACCAGTACGAAAATGTTGCGAAGATCGCGAAGGCATATCCCGGGAAGACGCTTCTTTTTACCGAGGGCTGTATCGAAGGAGGTTCACGTCTCGGCGCGTGGTTTCCGGGCGAGCGTTATGCGCATAATATAATAAATGACTTGAATAACGGCTGTACCGGATGGGTTGACTGGAATATCGCCCTTGATATGCAGGGCGGACCGAACCATGTCGGAAATTTATGTGACGCGCCGATTCTTGTTGATACGGATTCAGGTAAGATACATTATCAATCTTCTTATTACTACATAGGGCATTTCAGTCGCTTTATAAAACCTGAAGCGCGGCGTGTAGATATAACTGTTAACTCCTACATGACTCCCGCCACTGTTGACGGGCGTATGGGAAATATGATGGAGTGCTGCGCTTTCAAAAACAGCGACGGCTCTTTTGCTATTGTCGTCATGAACCGTACCGAAGCGGATATGATATATGAGCTTTGTTTTACCGATGAAAGCGAAGCTACAGTGCTGAAGTGTCCGCCCAGAGGTATTCAAACGGTAATTTTAAACAGTTAGAAGCTTTTAAAAATTATCTGTTACTGTTGTTAATTGAGGATTTTCCAAAACTTCAGTTTTTGGAAAATCTACTTTAGATTTAAAGGAAAAACCGGCCTTTCTAAAAACTAACCGAGTTTTGGAAAAGGCTCAATTAATTCAATGTTTCGGTTGGTTTACTGCTTATGGACAAAAAAGAAATTTGGGAACTCATTATTATTAATGACAGCGAAACTGTTCCGAAGTACCGGCAGCTTCAATCCGAAATTGAACGGCTCATTGCCGAAAATATTTTACAAATCAATACGCGGCTGCCGGGTGAAAATGAATTTTTCAACAAACTGGGGCTTTCACGGACTACGATCAGAAAAGCTCTGGAAGCTCTCGAAAAGGCGCATTTGATATACCGTGTGCAGGGACAAGGAACTTTTATCGGCAGCAAACCCCCGTCATGGCAGGATAAAACAGGTAACGCGAAATCCGGTAAAATTAAGAAGCTTATAGGTGTTGTATTACCGAATATCACCAATGAAATTTATCCGTTTATCGTCAGCGGTATAGAACAGGCGGTTTATTCGAGGGATATCTGCGTGTTTTCCGCCAATTCAGGCGGAAGCCATGACAGGGAATTAAGAAATATTAATGAAATGCTTAACAATTCTATTGACGGCTTAATCCTTGAACCTCTGTATTCAGGCTTTGATCGCAAGGAAACAAGGCTGGTTTCATTACTGGAAAAGCTTACCATCCCCGTGGTGTTAATAAATAATGATATTCCTTCATTTGAGTGTTCAAAGGTTATGCAGGATGATGAGGGAGGGAGTCGACTAATTACGGAACATCTTTTGGAACATGGGCACAAACGTATCGCTTTTATTTATAATGACAAGATAAGCACCGGTTTTGAAAGACGGAAAGGTTACCGCTGCGCTCTGGCCGCGGCAGGTATTAAACATGACAGCAGCCTTGAGATTGCGTATAACGATGAAGAAGGAATAGTATATCCGGGGTACGTTATTACAAAACAACTGCTCGAAAATTCCAAGCTGGGAATTACGGCTATTTTTTATTATAACGATGACCTTGCTTTTCAGGGGCTTGTAGCGATACAAAGTTTAAATTTAAAAGTACCGGACGACATTTCCATTGTGGGCTACGATGATGTCCCTCGTTCCAGCCTTGAAGGAATATGGCTTACGACAGCTTCCCATCCCAAAACACTGATGGGAACCTGGGCGGCGTCATTGCTTATTGAACAGTTTGATCAGATCAACAAACCAATATACAGGAAAATGGTGGTACATTCTCCCATAATAAAACGCGGTTCGGTAACTACTCCCTCTCCCTATTTCAGCCAAGCCTGACATCAATACGCTTCGCCTTTCCTTCGCGGACGGCAAGAGCGCTATTTCCCTGAATAAAATCTCCGGTAATTGTTTCAGCGCTGCCATCGGTGTACGTTATGCGATACTCACATGTTTTTACGCCCTGTGCGCCGAAGGTATCAGAGCGAGATTCATTGTGATAAACAACTTCGCAGCCGCCAAGGAAGTTAAAGGTAAAAGTATTCGCAGCGGTAAAGAAATCAACGGGCAGGCATGGATTTAAGCTGAGGCGCAGTTCGCCGTTATGCTGGGAAAAAGGCTTAAGACCGCTTGTCATCGCTATCCACATTGAGATAAATTCGGCGGTAGCGCCTGAAAGACGCGCGGTAAAACCTTGACCGTGCAAAGCTTCATCGGGATGCGCTGAGCTTGCCAAAAATGAAGAATTTTCAAAAATACTGCGTCCGTATGCGTTGGGATCAACGAAGGGAATAAGAGCTGTTTTTGCGATACTGAAGAATTCTTCCGCAAGGCCGTTACGTAAAAGTTCAAGCAGGTATTTGTATTCCATATGCAGCCAGATTGATTCGTTTTCAAGCCAGCCACGCGTAAAAACAGTAATACGGCCTATATCCTGACCGGCAGACGCGATAGGCGCATTAACCTTAATCATACGCAATTTTTGATCATAAAGGGGGCTTAAAAGCATATCCTTGTGGAATTTCCGTGCGACGGATTTTTCAGGACAGAGGCGCAGATAATGTACAGGCCCTTCAAGGAAAAGGGGAAGGTCTTTTCGTTTAAAGGATTTTACAATTATAGACTTGGTCTTTTCTCCGGCGATTGCCATTACCGCAGCCGTTGCGCCGGCCTGTATATCAGCGGCAGGCGTTGCCTTTTCTCTGGCAATTGACGCGGGAGATCGTTTGTTTTCCGCGTCTTCGTCAATTTCGTATGATTCAGGAATGAACGCGAAACAGGTTGGCACAATTCCGCCTTCGGTCAGTTTTTCAATAGCTTCGCGGCTTTGTAAAAGTTTTTGTTCAATAACAGCGAGCATTTCCAGAACAGCTCCTATTTTGCAATTTTCCTCATTGCCTGAAAATCCCAGACGTGTTATATCACGGAATTGTTCTTTTACTGTGTGAGTCTTGTCCCAGAAAATAAAATTATCCTGGGTTGTTTTGGTAATGTTTATTAATCCGTTTAACAAACTATAGATTTCTACGGCAACCTTGGTATTAAGCGCAGGTTCAATTTCTGAAAGTCCGTTTTTCAGGAAAGAAACCAGCCTGAGCAGTTCAAGACTTTCTGCGCTTGAAGAGCCAAAGAGGCCCGGAAGTCCGTTTAAAGCATCGCACCAGTTGGGTTTGTCGCCTTCCATTTCCACACCAAGACATTCAGGATCGAGTGAAGCGTATTTATTCGCGATCAAGCATAATAGTTTGCCTAAAAGGTTTGTATAGTACTCTTCACCTGAACCAAAACCAGTCCGCAGTACGTTGGGATTCTGCGCGCGGGATGCGATAAGAGCGGCTTTTTCAGGGTCGCGTCGCACAGCGCGGATTTGCCTGGGCATTCCGCGGAAAAGAACATATTTTACGCTGCGAGATTCTACAAAATGGCAGTCGTCAAAGAAAGTATAATTGCGGGATTCCAGGAGAAGCTGTTTAAAACGGTCGGGAAAAACAGCGAGGTAATTTTCGATTAAATCGGTATTGTAATGCCAATGATCGGACCAATACCCTTCGCCGTGTTCCGCAAGGCTTATTTTTTTTGCGTATTTTAAGAGCGACGCAAGCAAGGTCTTCCTGTCGGAAAGGTTTATTTTACTTTCTTCAATAAAATGAAACAGACTGCCTAAAGTAAAAGACCTTGACGTAAAGAATGACAGCTTTTCAATAAAATCAGGGTGCTCTTTTGTATTAAGCGCGTTAGAGGCAAATTCTTCATCAATAAAACGCTGTCTGTTTTCAGCGGTTTCAAATGTAAAACTGACGCCAAGCACTTTAAGCGGGTTAAAACCGTCGCTTTGAATAAGATTCATGAAGAAACGGATATTGTCGTCGCCTATATCCCGGTTAAAAAAGACATCGCATCTTCTGTTTTGGTTTACATCCCGGTAATTGCCGTTTCCCTGAGAAAAATATTCATCAAGAACGGTGAAGTTGTTGTATTCTCGTTCCATATCGCCGTGAACCCGAGAGTAAGCGTAATAAGTAGTATTTTTTCCGATAGTTACCGGAAAGCCGCCGCGCAAAGAGTTATCAATAAAATTCTGCTTACAGTAGGTGTCAAATTGCGGATATGCCGATTTGGTATACGCGCATGACGCGATATCGTTTATCAGATCAGCGTTTTCTTTTTCTTTTGTTTCAAAAAAACCGTTATGTGAAAGTATTGCCGCCGCGCTGTCTATATTATCAACGTCGCTGCAATGCCCAATCATTGAATAGTACACAGTCTGCGCGCCGCTTTCCAGCTTAACGGGAAAATAACCCATGCCGGAAGGCGTTTTATTTTTACCGACAAGTTTTGTATTTACCGTAAACGGCGCATCGTGCTCAAGAAAAGCGGCAGGAAAATCAAAATCCCGCTGTTCGCCGAAAACAGAATCCGGATCAATACAATAAAGGGGAGAGGCTCCTGATTCTTTCAGATAACCGCAGTAAAAATGCGCGCCGTACAACTGAACAATTTCAGGCCGGTCAAGAGCCTCTACAGGCAATTTGTAGTACGGCACATGATTGGCGGTAAAATTAACCCCGGCAAACCAGCCTTCGGCAAGACGGGACAGATTTTTTAACATCCAGTTACGTGTTCCCCACGGGAGCAGCATAGGCAGACCGTCGATGCATTCAATTTCTTTCGTTTCGCCGGAAATATTTTTTATAGAAAGCCGCCTTAAAAGAGCGGGGAAATTTTCTCCCGGCAGAGTGCAAAAAGCGGCTTCGGTTTCAATACCGGATGTTTCGTTTCTTTCAAGAAGACGCACTTCATGGGTTTTTATATACATTTTCTGAGTTGTTTTTTTTGTCTTTAAATCCAGTGAATTGCGAAAAGGCTCAAAAAAGGTTCCGTTTACTTTGTAAAAAGTCCTGAAACCCTGTAAAGCGGTCTGCCGCCAGGCTTTGTTTGCCGCGTTAAATTCAACTATAGCGCCATCTTTGTCTTTGACGCCGAAATTGGCTATTGCCTGCCCGCGGTTGACATAATAAACCCAAATGGGCTTGCCCCAAAGACCGGCAATAGCGGGCAGAAAGCTGGCGAACGCTTTCGCGTTATTGTAATTTTCAATAATAAACTCATCGTTGTCAATTGAATAAATCGGTTTGTTTGCCATCGTGAAAATCTCCTTAAGGTTTATTTATTAACGCGTTAATTTCCGGGCTTTGGTATACCCGTACATAATCAATCTCATATTTTACAGGCAGTATGTCATAATTCACGCCGTGTGCGCCGCCCCAGTTTCCGCCGAATGCGAGGTTTATCAACAGGTGAAAACGCCGGTCAAAAGGCCATTCCTTATATGTAGGACTGTCTTTAAACATGACGGGGTTATATGTATATTGCAATTCTCCGTCGTAAAAAAATTTTATTTTATCCGGCAGCCATTCCACGGCATATACATGGAAGTTATCTGTCATTCCGGTTTGTTTTACGCTTTTACTTTTTTGCGTCTGTTTCAAATGGTTGAATGATTCCGTATGTATAGACATAACCAGCGCGTCAGGGTTATATCCTACATGCTCCATAATATCTATTTCACCGCTGGTAGGCCATCCGCCGTATTTCCAATCGGTGGGCAGCATCCAAATGCCGGGCCATGTACCCAGACCTGTCGGCACTTTTGCGCATACCTCAACTTTTCCGTAAAGCCAATCGCCTTTTTTAGCTGTTCTAATCCTGGCAGAAGTGACTTCCCGTCCGCCGAATTTTTCCAGCTTGGCTGTAATTACCATCTTTTCGCCGTCTACATACACATTGTCGCTCTTAGTATAATACTGTAATTCGTTATTTCCCCAGCCATTTCCGCCGGATTCATTTTCCCATTTTCCGGAGTCAGGAGGGCCGGTATAATTAAATTCATCACTCCATACCAATTCATATGTAAGCTTCTTTTCATCATACTTATAACCCACCGCCTTTACCTCCCGCTTGGATATAGGTTCTTCTATAACGGGGCCGGATACCTCCTTTGACTGTTTATTTATTCTGCAATTCCCGAAAATAAATACAACGGGAAGCAGAAACAGTAAAGATAAAATAATAAAAAAATGCTTTGAAAAGATTTTCAAGAAATTTTACTCTCCGGTCAATCCCGCGCTTTCAATACCTTTAATTAACTGTTTTTGTACTACCATATACATAATTAATAAAGGTAGTATTGATATCAGAGTAGCTGACATTTTATATGCTTCGTTTACACGCTGCTGTCCTTGATCGAGGCCTCCGCTTGAAGACGCATAATTTTCAAATATACTGTCAAACATGGCAAGTCTGGGCGGCAGCAGGGGGATCTGCCCCCTCACAAGCGTATTGGTGATATAGGTTTCGTTCCAGTTCCAAACAAATGAAAAAAGAAAAACTACCAATATTGTACTAAGACTTAGCTTTAGAATAACATGGTAGAATATTTGCATTGGATTAGCTCCGTCTATTGCGGCGGCTTCATCCAGCGCACGCGGAATAAGCCTGATAAAGTTATAAAATATTAAGACCAGAATTGCAGAATAAATTCCCTGTCCTGTTATTGCCATAAGTAATTGCGGGTAAACAGTTCCTATCATTTGAACCCCGAAAACTTCCCTGACAGATACAGCCATCATGGTACGGGGGATGAGCATAATCGGGGTGGGCAGTATAAAGGTAAGTATAACCATTATGAACCAAAAGTTTTTAAATTTAAATTTATAACGCGCGAAAGCATAACCTGTCATTGCCGAAACCGCTGTCTGACACAAGGCCAATAAGCCGGAAAAAATAATTGAATTTCTCAATGTAACTTTTAGATCAAGCACCCGTAAGGCAGTTTGTATGTTTCCAAAAGACCAGCTTTTAGGAAGCCAATTAACTGTAGGATTAATAATATCTTCGGGGCTCATAAGAGATGTCATAATCATGCGGAGAAGGGGGTAAATAAATTGATAGCTGATAAGAATAAGCGCTACATAAATCACAAGGTTTAAGTAATTTAATTGTTTTAGAAACCGTATAACAGGTTTTATTGTTTTTGCCATATCCGGCCCTCCGCCTTACATTTTTCTTTTTTTTGCTGCTAACATCTGTTCTTTCACTGCGTCTTCCTTTTGATTTAACAAGGCGAAAGCGACTCCCATTAACACCAACGCCGCGACAGTATAAATCCACGCGAACGCGCTGGCAACGCCAAGTCCGCTTGTTGTGTTATATATTGCTTCCTGCACCAGCGGCAAAACAGGATTAATTGAATACGTGCCTAACTGTACGATTGTTAAAATGACCGAAACCATAGCAATTGGCCGGATAATGGGTATGATTATCTTCCAAAGTATTTGCCATGTAGTAGCTGAATCAATTTTGGCCGCTTCCAGCATACTGTCATTAATTTTTTGTATGCCGCTTATAAACAGGATGATTGGAATGCCTGTGAACCACAGTACCATGGAAAAATTCTGGAAAAGTGAAACCAGCGCATTGGCCAGCGGACGGGAAAATTGTTCCACAACTTGATAAAGAATCATATCCCTGATACCGGCAAACGTCATACTGCCTGAATCCATCAGCTGATACATAACAGGCCCGCTCATAACAATAACAGGCAGGAAGAATAATGCACGAAAACCTACTCTGAACTTTATTTTTTGATTTAACAATAAAGCTATTATAAAAGCTATAACAGTGATCACAGGGGCGTAAAGTAATTCCATAGTCAGGAAATTAATAAGAGCGGGCACAAATTCCGTATTCCTTAAAAAAGCAAGGTTATAATTATCTATGCCGTTAAAGGTGGTTGACCAACCCTCAACAGTTAACCGTACTTCATGAAAACTTAGAAAAATCGTGTATACAAAAGGCCAAACAGTAAAAGAAAAAAAACCGATAAGCCATGGGAGCAGGAATAAATAACCAAAAAGCCCTTGTCTTTTTTCGGAGACGCTTAATTTTTTAACTTTTTTCATGGCTGCCCCCTGTCACGTATAACCGCCGCTGTCATAGCGTCAATCGTTATATCACTGTATGAATAATCGTTATTGGTATAATTAATGAGTATTTTTATGCCTCCGCTGTATTCGTTTAAAATAATCCCTTCCTCAAGCACCGTCCTGTTCAGCCATTCCCGGCCTTTCACTTTGGAGAGGGCGGCCGCGACTTCTCTGTAAACATGCTTGATTATATCCCGGTAGACATCGTATTCCGTTGAAAAATAATTAAGGGAATTAGTGCTTGAAAGAAAGTGAGCCGGTTCATGTGTCAGCACGAAAGAAGGGTACACATTGTAATCAATCATCCGTAAAATATCCCGCTGGGTATAAAAAGAGAAATTCGAATAAGGAGCGTACATTTCCATAGTCCCGTTAAGCACAAGTTGTAAAAACGGAACGGTATCTGTCTCAAGAATATACTGGGTCGGAAATACCGGGGTTTCCAGGAAACGGTTTGTATATTTCCACAAGTACTGGTTAGGGGTTTTCATGTTAACCGGAAGGGGGCTGTCGGCAAAGGTAGTTTCGTATAAATCAATAGCTTCCGACGCGGTAACAGGATCTCTGCGGCCCCAATGGCTTATCAGGCGGTTTGTTATGCCGTCGGCTGTAATTGAAGGCGCGCCGATAGCTGCCGCTTTCTTCGCCTGTTGTTTAAACCAATCTGCGCTACGCTGAGGCCGTGCGAAAGAAATTTCCTGCACGGGAAGGAAAGAGTCCGAGTTGTCATAGGCTCTTATACCCCAACGGTTTATATGGTATGCCTGATTGCGGGGAAGGTTCATTTGGAGACGGTTTATGGTGGAATAATCCTGATAAAAAGAAATATCAGCGCCCAGTGCCGTAGTTTCTTCGAATAATTTGCGGAAATCTCTTTTGGTTCCGATTGAACGTGTATAATCCAATGTCCAGGGTTTACCGGTAGTTATGCCTCCTCCCTGAAAACCCAAAAGTCCGCCGTTTACGGATCTAATGCCGTTATTCAGCATGTCCTTAACAATTTCCCCTACTTCCCTTGCGTTAGTTGTCACAACATTCGCGTAACCGATTACGCTCTTTTTAACATCGCTCATAATAAAATCGGTTCGTAAAGGCATTTTTCCGTCTGCTTGTACTTTACCGGGAATTAAGGTTTTGTTTTCGATTAAATGTTTGCGGTAGACAAGAGCCATCCCCACATAATCCGCTTCTTCTCCCGTAAGGAAACGGTAGTCCATGGAAATATCGTAATGTAAACGATCGGGGTAAAGCCTGAAATAACCTTCCCCCTTCCGGTTATACACCTGATGCATCTGCCGGTTAAATATAAAACGCGGGAATATAAAATTGTAATTAGTCATATTTTCTTTAGGAGACATCACAATTTCCATATGTTCGCCGCCGTCGTCTGCCCACGCTACAAAACCCTGCTGGTTATTCCCGAGAGCTACGCCGAATACCGGCATTAAGGGTTCTTTTTTCCGTACGGCGTAAACTGTATTGTCGTAGTAGAACATGGATTCGGCAGGGTTATTTCCGTACACCATCCCGACATAGCGGTTGATGCTTACAGTATTGTCGTAATATCGAATTAACGCTCCGCTACCGTCAGGCACAAAAGCGTAACCCGGCGTCATGGGATTGGGAATTTCAGGTCCGTATTCACCCTTTACAGGATCGTAATATTGACGTACGCCTCCCGCCGCGCCCAGGAAAGGCGTTATGATAACAGAGGCCATATTACCGGCTCCCTTGCCTTCTATTTCATTGTCATAAATCCGGTAACTTATACCCTTGTCGGAAAGGTAGATATGCAAACGTATGATTAAATCCATATTTACATAACGAACGTCCAGACGGTAATGATTCTCTGCGATTTTTACCAGCTCGGATCTTGCGCCCTGTCTGGCTGCGGACCCAGCCATGCTTGTATTAAACGCGTCATCATAAAATTCCACTGTAAGCAATGAATTGGCAAAACCCACATAAGTAGCGTTAAGACGTACTTCTCTAGGCTCGGCAACCTTAATTTTTTCTTGTATGGTTTTCGCATCATCAATTGCTCTGCTTAAATCCTGGCCAAAAGGAGCGTCAAGGCCTGTTTTCCATGAATATCCGTTTACTGCATCTTCAATTAATATAATATCCCGGTCTGAACGATAATAATAAGCGAAATTTCCAAACCTGCCCAATAATTCGTATTCATCGGTTTTTGACACTCTGAATACGGCCTGCCGGGGCGGCATTCTTGTGTCTCTGTTATTTGGGAAATAAGCATCGAACGCGAAAGTACTAATCGACAGAATGAAAATTACCGCCGCGGAGAGAATTGTTTTTTTAGTACATTTTTGTGATATTCGCATATGCCTCCCTTATAATCGCTTCAAAGAATTGCACAAATTGGTTGAATAAAATTGTCATGTTAAAAATCAAGACAAGGGCAATTAACATAAACACCGCTGTAAAAACCAAACTTTTAAAGGTATTACTGAAACTATAGTTATGCACTTCCTGTAAACCAAGCCATAAAAGCGAGCCGCTCCAGGCGAAGCCGGCGACTAACATAAAAACAAGAAGGAAGGTTTCGTTTTCAGTAGTTACATGTGAAATCAACGTTACAACCAATAGAGTGATAGAAAGCGGCAGCATGGAGTAGGAGACCAATTTAAAAATATCGTCTATTTCGCCTTCTCCGTCATTAATGGATGTAACAAGGTAATTGCAAAATACAAATAAAAGATATATTCCGATAAAGCCGCCGATGATCACATTGAAATCCATATCCTCAATTTCTATGAACTGCACGATAAAACCCTTGGATGTCTGGTTTATCAAATACGCCGCGAAAATAAAAATAAAATTGACAATCGCTCCCGGTAAAGAGCCTTTTTGTTTTATTTTTAAATCATAAAAACTATCTACCGGATGTCTTGCAACGGAAAAAGAGAATAGAATTGTATTGAGATACTTAGCGTTCATAATTGTATTTATGCTTTTATTTATTGTTTTTCTTACAACTTGATTCTTGTCTGCCATTTTTAACACGAATAAACCCGCAAAAAAAACTACGAAGGCAATCAGTAAATAGGGAATATTTTTTAACAGCCAAATATTCCTTGTTTCCCAAAAAGCCTGACTAAAATATCCCCGATTGCCGGCTACAAAAAATTCGTACTGTGCTCTTACATAATCTTCCTGATATAAAAAAGATTTGCCTAAACCGTTATGGGCCAGTACTGACATTTGGTTAAAACGCAAAACGTTATTCCACTCTTTCCCGGCTTCTACATAATGACCTTCGTTGAAAAGCTGCTGGGCATGGTATATAGCCTCGGTATATTCTGTGGGGGTGTAGCTTTGCAAAAACGCTTTTTCACTGTCCAATGCCCATATATGACCTTGTGATGAAACGGCTATAGAAACAAGTTCCGTATACCAGCCGGCGATATCCTCATTGCTTATATTTCCGTTGCCAAAGAAGAAAATTTCTTCTCCGTCCCCTGAGTTTACCTGTATCCACCCTTCTGTAGATGTAGTGAAAATATTTCCGTAAGGGTCAACAGTAATATCCGTAATAGACATCGTAGTTGCAGTCTTTAACATATTACGGCCTGACATATCGTGTTTTTTAATCGCCTGTCCCGCTCTTGCGACATCCCGCCCCATTGAGGTGGAATATACAACGCCGCGGGAATCCACAAATACATTGGAAAATGTAAGCGGAAGACGATCCAACAGTCCCTGCTTCTGCCGTTCGGTGAAAAAAATCTTTTGTAATAATTGGACAAAGGTTAAAGTGGTTTTGTTGGAAGCGAAAAACCCTAAAAATTCCCCTTCATTGGAAAGGTGAATGATGCCGTTAAACACGCCTTCACCGATGATATACATACTGCCTCTTGGATCCACTCCGATGCGGTATGGAGAAAATTGCGTATCTCCGAAAGCGATAGAATTGGGAGCGTAAATAGTTTTGATGCATTCGTCTTTGGAATTAAAAATGTATACTGCTCCTGCCACTGAATCCGCCACATATAAAATTTCGTCCGCCGTAATAAAAACACCCCTGGGGGATTTGAAACCTTCGTATAGGATTTCCCTTACAATATTTCCGGATCTGGTATCGAAAAGCACTATACGCTTATTCCCCGTATCCGCAATATAAAGAATGTCATTTTTACCGAAAGCAATATTTTCAGGTTTCTTTAATCCCAGGCTGGTGATATTGCGATCCGGCAGATATCCGTCCTGGGTCGGCACAAACCTGCCTTTTTTATTTGCGGCGAAGTTTACCGTGGTTGACTGCGAATAAGCGGTAACTGAGTTAAACAGCGCGATGATAAAAATGAACGCTGTTAATTTTTTCATATCCAGGCGTCCCCTTTTTTTATTTAATCCCCGAATGGCTCATGGTATTCATGACCCTGGATTGCATGGCGATAAAGATAATCAAATTAGGCAAAAACATTATAAGCGAAGCCGCCGCCTGCACCCCGGCCATGGCGGGTGTATTCAAAGTAGCCAAGCTGGATAAATAAAAAGCAAAGGACTTTAAAGTATCATCCACGAGGTATAAATTGGATGCTTCCGTTGCTCCCCATACAATTTGAAAGCAAAGAATACCCACCGTAGCAAGAGCAGGTTTTATTAACGGAAACACAATTTTAAACATTACAAGGAATTCACCGGCCCCGTCTATTCTCGCGGATTCAATTAAAGAATCCGGAACTTGATCTACAAATTGCTTAACCAAAAATAAACCTACCGGCATGGTAATCAGAGGTAAAATATGCACCAGGAAATTATTATTAAGCCCCAGCTTAACGATAATTAAATACCTGGGGATACTCACTGCCGCGGGTACAAACATGAGCGCGGCCTGGTTTAATCTGAAAAGCCATTCTTTTGCGCCGAATTTCTTCTTAGAAAAGGCATAGGCCGACATCGCTGTAACAAAAATTGATAAGACAACGGTTAAAACAGTAATAATAATAGTGTTAATAAGGAACCGCGACATTGGAATACCTGTATTGGAAGTAAGGCTTAAAATCATGCGGAAATTTTGCAGGGTAGGCCGACGCACAATAAAAGTAGGTGGGAAGCGGAAAATTTCGTCAAGCGGTTTAAAAGCCTGGTTTAAGATATAAATAATGGGCAATGTCATGAATATGGAGATAGGAATTATCACCATATAGAATTTTAACTGGGATATGTGAAATTTCTTAGGATTTATCTTCATTCCCTGAAAACTGGCCATATTAATCCCTCTCTCCAAAGAATGTGTAAGCCAATTTGGAAAAGACCCACACTATACATAATAATGCGACCGAAACAGCCGCCGCGTAGCCCATTTCGTAGCGCAGGAAACCGTAATCGTCTATATGGTTTGTAATCAACTGTCCTGAATATTGGGGCGTCGGGTTTGCGCCGGAAAGCGCAACTCCTATGGCGCCGTTATTGAACGCGCCCACAATCGCCATTACCGCGCCAAAAAGCATCTGCGGTTTCATGGAAGGTATGGTGATATAAATAATTTCCTGAAAACGGTTACGCAAGCCGTCAATATAAGCGGCTTCGTACAATTCTTCGTTAATATTCAATATACCTGCCAACATGGCCAAAAATCCGATACCCATAGCGCTCCATAAAGACACTAAAATCATAATGCTCATTAAAAATTTAGGCGACTGTAAAAATTGAATAGGGGTCTGAATGAGATTCCAGTTTAGCAGAATGGCGTTTATATACCCTGACTGGTTGCCGGAAAATATAGTACGCCACAGTACGCCTATAAACACACCGCCCGCCAAAGAAGGCATATATAAAAGAAGAGCAAGAACCGTGCGGGGACCGGGTTGAATTTGAGCCAGCATCCATGCCATAAGGAAGGAGATTACATATCCGCCCGGTCCTACGATCAAGGCAAACTGGATTGTATTAGGTAAAACATTTCTGAAGAAAACAGTGTCCTGAGTCAATAAAGTTACATAATTGTATAACCCCGCGAAGGTAGGCGCCTGAACCAAATCGAAATATGTAAAAGATAAATATATAGCTACAGCAATAGGTATGGCTATAAATACGGAGAATAAGAGACCGTAAGGTAAAAGCAGTCCCAGTGCATAAAAACCGTCTGATGATGTTTTTATTAAAACTTCTTTTAGATTATTTTTGTTGGTTATGTATAGAACTCTTTTTACCTGCATATTATTTACCTTGCGTCCTGGCTTTTTCTATCTGCTCAGTAATCCAGTCTACCTCATGAACAACATAAGGTTTTACTTGTTCCCCTGCGTTGTTCAAGTATCCGAATTCCGTCATTTTCTTTTTAAATTCCCGTTGTATTTCAATAACTTGTTTATCAATAGCGACTTGAGCCGGAGTTCCGTCAAATACCATGGTATTCCAAATATCAGAAAGACCTCTCTCAAGTAAGTACTGCCCCGGACTTCGCGGCACGTCTCTCAGCCATAAAACAGACTCCAATATAACCCGTAAATCTTTATCTTCAATGGGTAAATTCCGCAAAGCTTTTAAATTGGATGATAAATGCAGTATCCGGTAATTGGTATAAAGAGAAAAAGCGTAATTTGTCTGTGTTTCCTCGCTTAAATACCATTTAAGGAACTTCCAGCAGTTTTCCGCCTGCATTGTATTTTCAAAAATAATACTTCCGCCCGCTCCGTTGGTGATAAACCAGCGGGAAATGCTTCCGTCCTCCTGCACTGTACCGGGGTACGGTGCGAGACTCCATTGGCCTAATAATTCAGGCGCGCCGTTTCTCAGCAGAACATAAGTTTCCGGTTCAATAATACCCACCGGGGTTTGACCAAGGCGGAATGAGTTGAAAAAGACCGGAACCTGCTCGGCAACAGCATAGGTCGTAAATAAATCTCCCAGGAAAGTCAAAGCCTTTACCGCGTTGGCTTCATTTATAGCCGCGCCTAAACCGTCAGGGCGGTATAAAAAACCGTTGTTCTGGTATATAAGGGGCGAGGTCTGATAATACCATTTATAGCCGATGCCGGAGGCGATGGGCATATAAAAACTCATGTCGAAACGCTGTAGTTCCGCCATCATTTCGGCTACATCTTTCCATGTATTAGGCGGGGCGATATTCAGCTGATTCATAATATCTTCACGGTATACAACGGCGTTAAAGGTGATAGTCTCAGGCACTGCATATACTTTTTCGTTCAAAACATAACTTGTAAGCGAACCCGGTATAAAATTTCCCGCAAACTCCCAAAAATCCTCAAATTGAGTAAAATCATACAAAGCGCCGCGTACGGCTAAATCAAATGGTATCCATGAACCAAGACCTAACGCCATGTCGGGGTTGGTTTTAGCGGCTCTTGCCATTATCAACTTATTTACGTCTGGCATTACAGACACATTTACCTTAATACCGGTTTGCGGAGTAAAACGGGTGTCAATTAGTTTTTGCAGTAAATCCACTTGCATATAGGAAGATGCATACCAAATATTGAGCGCGTCGCTCTGGTTACGTACAATGTATTTATCTGATGTATAGCTGTTCCATAATTTTCGCACACCGTCTGCCAATACTGTGGTTATACGCGCTCTTTCCCTCGGTAACTCCGTAGTTTTCCCTATGTAAATAGCGTTTATTTCCATTCCAAGAACGTAAAGAGAATCAAGAGCGACACCGGCTTGCTGCAGTACTGAAGCGTCCTGTCCGCTTAAGGATTCTATATACAACGGAAGTTCATCGGGTTTTTTTCGGAGTTTTTCCAGATATGACAAAGCCTGTACCATAGGTGAAATAACCGAAGAATCCGCGCCTTTGGGACTGTATTGGGAAAGTTCATGAATAATATTCCGGAAAATAATATCGTAGGCGTCCAGATAATTTTTTACTTCGGGAATATACTGAGTTAAACGCCATGTTCTGTTCCTGTCTATATCTTTTCCGGTAACTTTTTTTATTTCAATGGCAAATTGATTTAAATGATCAATTAACAAACGTAAACTGCGTATTTGTCCGGAAACGGGAGAGAGTTCGGTCTTAATTGAAAAAATATGGTTCCCCCGCGATAAAGACATTAAATAGGGATTTCCTTGCGCGTCTTTCATTGTTTGATTACGCCATGTATTTACACTGGGGGCCAGGGAATAGGACGCCGCCTGCGCAAACGGGAAATCTCCGTCAATTTTTACGCTGATAAAGGAAGAAAAATCCTCTATAGCGGTGCGGCAATGAAAGGTAACGGCGTAATTGCCGCTTTCGGGAGCGTAAAAATTATAAAAAATCTCATTTCCCGCCCTTGCGGAACTTATTGTGCCGATTTTTCTGTTTAAGGTATTATACGGACTCACATGGGGGCTTGAATAAGAATTATTGGAAACATGGGGGGAATTTTTTTTCACATAACTTACAGCGTCGATATTAATAAATTGATTTATAGCATTTCCTTCCGGCGTTTTATAAGGAGCAGGTTCACGGTATGAATAAGCCGTTAAATCGCCTAACCATAAGGTTTGAGAAGTTTCATTTTTTATTTCAATTAAATTTTCACCTTTATTTAACAGTAAATTTAAAGGTAAATCCTTTGTGTAA
>JAITFK010000201.1 GCA_031281555.1 Treponema sp.
ATTGTTTCCTGGAAGGCAGGTCTTCGCTGCTTTCCCTGGACAATCGCCCCTTCACCTGGTTTCCCGGGTTTTTTTACAGCGGCTTTTTATTCAGGCCAATGCCTCTGGGAAGGAACCAATGTAAGCGAGGGCCGGGGAACCACCAGGCCTTTTGAAGTATTCGGAGCGCCCTGGATGGAAGGCTTAACAGGCTACAACCAAAAGGCGAGTTATGAAAGCTGGAATGATCCCAGGCATCCGCTCTTTGATGCCAACGCCGCCCTGCGCTGGCACCGTTTCATCCCCATCTATGCCAAGTACAAGAACGAGTGCTGCTTTGGCTTTCAGCTTATTCTCCGGAATCCCGATGCAGGCTACCATGCACTTTTGCATGCCCTGCGTATAATCCGGTTTATTGGAACCCACTGCGAAGCTTTCTCTTTCCGGCCAGGAAAATACGAGGCCGGAAACGATAAAACAGCGATAGAACTTTTGGCGGGAGATCCTCTGATACTTGCTTATATTAAGCGCGAAGGGACGGAAGAAACGGACATTAAAGAATATTTCAGAAAAAATGAAGAAGCGTGGATCGAAAAAACCCGCCAATACCGGCTATATGAGGAACCGCTCAGGGCAACAGCACTTACTTTTCACAGCAATAATTAGTAACCCATCAGTAAAGAGGGAAGCACGGAGCTGTCCAAAACAGATGGGGGAACCCGGACTACGCAGCCCCTGACCACTGAGTGGTCAGACTTCTTCTCCACTCTAATGGCGAGCCTTCCTTCCCTGGTCTGCTCCGCCGGAGAACCCATAATGTTTTGTCAGCCCCGCGCTCTCCTCTTTACAGCCTTATTACTATTACAGCAAGGTAACTGCTGTTGCCTTATGACAGTGAATGTCGGTCGGAAGAGGCGCTACGCAACATCATCAACTTAAGGGGTTTCTTTGAAATTTTATCTACCCTTTGGGTTCTTAGCACGAAGAACACTAAGGCACGGCTAAGAACCGAAGGTAGGGCATTAGGTGAGCGGAAACGCTTGTTGAATCCGGTTGAACAAAACGCCATTGTATTTTCCTTCTTGGTGACAGACACCTTTGGCTGCCTATTTTTTTGCTAATTCAATCATTTTCAATATTGCTTTATTAACTTTTGATTCAGCCTCATGGCCTATATTTAGCGCTATTAATTGTTTATGTAAGTTATGTTTCGCGGTTCCCCTTATTTTAAATTTGTTTTTTTCAATTTCTTCTATAAACAAAGAACATGAAATACCATTGAGAGATCCCCAACTTATTTTTGTTTGAAACGTAACAATACCAGTAGCGTCATTTGCTTGACCAATAAGCCAGCCAAATTCCTGAATCGCGCGTAAAGCAAGTTTTATCATTAATGGCATTGTCCCAATAAATATACCATCTCCACTGTAAATAACTTCTGTTGGTTTATTTTCAATGGTTAATTCGCTTTGGCCGGCATTTGTAGCGCTTTTGCCGCCCGCTTGAATACCGGCTCCGCAGTTTGAGCAAAACTTCGCGTCTTCGTTAAGTTTGGTTCCGCATTGTTCACAAAAAGCCATTGTTTTCTCCTTTTTGGTAACAGACACCTTTTTTCGTTGCCTTTATTACCTGCTGCTTGCGACAAAATAATATCTGTTGCCGACACGCTCATATACATCAACAAGGAAATAGACTTCAATATCTATTCCCCCGTTGGTTTCAAGCAACCTTCGTTGAATAATATGGATGCTTAAATAATTCGCATTTGACCGTTCCGTTTCAGACCTAAAAGTTTGATGCAGGTTGACTTCCTCCCTTTGGCGCAGGTACATTACTTCCTTTCTGTCAAGGTTTATGTAGCGATCAATCAGCGTAACGTCTTCGATGGTGTTTCCAAACACGCACAGATAAGGGTCGGCTGCCGGGTTATCAAGCCTGATCAATTTGACGGACGCCTGATTGAGAACCTGCGCATGAGCCGTAACCGCGAGCAGGGCTGTTAAGGCCGCGAAAAATGTTAGGCGTTTCAATCGGATGCCTCCCCCAGTAAACAACAATTTCCCATATGCATTCCCCTTTTTGGTAACAGACATCTTTGTCTCACTCAAAGAGCACAAAGGAAAAGAAGAAGAAAGGATTTAGGGTGTCAGTCATCTTTGCATTACCCCTCTGTTTCAAACCTGGTTTGCTTGCTCGCCGGTTGCACACTGGCCGCTAAGGGCTTCGGCAACTTCCGACAGTATTTGCTCGATGATTTCGTCTTTTCTGGCTTCCGTGGTAGTTTCGGAAAAGTACTCGTTGTTGATTTGTTCGATAGCCATGTACCGCACTACGCCGTTTTCGTTAAATTCTTCGCCGCCGGAACAAAGGTGCGTTGCCGCAAGATATTTGTAGCCAGAAAGCAGGTGGGCGTTGTTTACGGAGACAAACAATTCAGGATTGTCTTTGTCGTTTTGCAGCAACATGCCAATGTGAAATTCAGTTTTTGATTTTTTATAAGTAAACTTCACACTGGTGGTTGCGCCGTTTTTTTCCAGGTTAAAAGTGTACGTTTCCTTTTCTGACTCTGTTTTAAGCCCAGGCGACAGGTCTTTAATAGATTCGACTGCTTTTAAAACCCTTGCGACAAAATCTTTTACTGTTAAGAGAATCTTTATAAATTTGTTCATCGCTTGTTCCCCCTAATAACCCCTTCTCTTGAGTTCGGCATCAAGGTCTCTTGCCTTCTGATAATTGGGATCAAGCTGTAAAGACTTGTTTACATCAGCGCGGGCTTGAGTAAAATTACCTTTCTGCATATAGGCAAAGCCCCTGTGCCTATATGGGTTAGCAAAATTCGGATCAATGCGTATTGCCTGGTTAGCATCTGCAATTGCCTTATCGTACTCACCTTTACCATTGTATGCAAAAGCACGTTCGTTGTATACTTCTTTGTAATTCGGATTAATACGTATTGCCTGGCTAGCGTCTGCAATTGCCTTATCGTAGTCGCCTATAAAATTGTATGTAATAGCGCGGTAGTTGTATGCAATTGCAAAGTTTGGGTCAAGCCGTATCGCCTGTGTATAATTTGCGATTGCTTTATCATATTCACCCCTATTATAAGCAACAACGCCGCTATCTAAGTAAGACAGGGCGGAACCAGTATTTTGTGGCTGGTTCTGCTGTTGCGGCTGTTGCGATGTTTGCGGTTGCTGGCTCTGCTGTGACGGTTGCATTCTATTCCGCATTGCTGTTAATTCGCTTATGAATGCATTTCGTTGATTAGCAGTCGTTATGTTAAATAATTTTGTCTCTTTCGTAGCCCTAGACGGATAATCAGTATAATTTGAAACCATCGCAACTATAGCTTGTCCCGTATTTACATGAGTAACAGTAAAAACATGGGTAAAAAGACTATTATCGACGAAATTACCGTAAACAAAACCATCGTTGTTGGTGTCTTCCTTGATTCTTTCCTGAAGACTGGTCTCTGAAGCAACTGATATCAACATCAACCCTCCATAAATTGCTGTTGACGACACTCCAAACATTGCCGCCCCATCTCCAATAGGTGCTAACATCCGTAAGTTTATGTCGCCGATAAAACTGTCCCAAGTCTGATCCGCGCATAAGAAGCTTGTGGATAAAATCAGCAAAACCATTACAAAAACTGTCTTTCTCATTTCAAAACTCCTTCTTGTTTGTATTCAAAAGCCGGTATCCGCTCTGGCGCGGATGGCGAACCATTGGTTCGGCGGCGTTTTGCGCAGGAAACAAAGCACAGAATTGCGGATATTACGGTGGAAATTCCCAGAATATAAGCAATACCAGCAAGGATTTTCGCTATCGCTTTGCCTGTTTTCCAGGCTATAAAGTTCAGGATTAGGCCAATGCCTGTTGTAATAAAGAGGTATAGCGCAAATTCGTTAATTAAAGGTTTTGAGCCGTCTACCCGCACCATCAAAAATTGCGACGCGGCTATTGACGGCGCGGCAAAAACAAAAGCGTATATCATGGTGTAAAAAAGCAATTTGTTTTTGATTTCGCGCTTCCCGTCAAAATACTCTGTAAGGCACAGGGGCGCTGAAATCAGGTTAATGCCCAGGACATACAATATTCCGGCGATTAAGATATGCCTGCTATTGCCCTTAACCAATCCAATCAGGTTAAAAATAAAGGATAAAATAGTAATCGCCGTAAACAACTGGAACGCCAATAAAGCCAGGATGTCCGCTTTATTCCACTGCGCGGCAGGGGTGAATCCTTCAAATCCGCTTTTGCTTATGACATATATCCAGGCGGTAATGATACCGGCCACGAAGGCGGCCCCAAACACCGCCGAGGCTATAAGCAAAGGGTTTCTTTTCTTTTCCATGTTCTTTTCCTTAAAGGAGATTGATTGTACGAAGCGTACAATTCCGCCAGTGTTGACGAAAAATGAGAATGATTGAGTTGGTTGGGTAAATATATGCTATTGGTTAGTTGACGCGATTGATTAGTAGAAGAGTATAATCGCCTGTCGCCTGTCGCGATCACTGCTTAAAATTGCCTTCGGCAATTTTAAGCTTGGAGTATTCATACCTTCGCTAAAATGGGCGGTTTTTTGGCTAATCATTGGACATATTGTACTTTATTAAGAAAAAATTGTCAAAGCACCGTGCTTTGCCCCCACGGAAATCAATTTTCATGTTCATTATAAGGGACAGATACCATATTTGTTAGTTTAAGAATTTTTTACCACGGAGAACGCGGAGTTTCACGGAGTTTTAAGACGATTTTGGTGTTTTTCTCCGTGAAACTCAGTGACCTCTGTGGTTTTATTCTTCTGAAAACAGATACTTTTCTATAAAATTGATTTCCGTG
>JAITFK010000206.1 GCA_031281555.1 Treponema sp.
GAGGATCTTATGATCATCAATCACAACCTGAGCGCAATGTTTGCGGACAGGTCCCTCAAGGTAACCCAGGTTTACATCAACAAAGACATGGAGAAGCTTTCTTCAGGTCTTCGTATCAATCGCGCAGGCGACGATGCGTCAGGACTGGCTGTCTCTGAAAAAATGAGGAGCCAGATACGAGGTTTAAACCAGGCGTCAACCAACGCGCAAAACGGCATATCCTTCATCCAGACATCGGAAGGATATCTCCAGGAATCCCAGGACATTCTTCAACGTCTACGTGAACTGTCTGTCCAAGCGGCAAACGGTATCTACAGCGAAGAAGACAGAACCTACATCCAGATCGAAGTTTCCGCTCTTGTTGACGAAATCGACAGGATTGCAAGCCATGCCCAATTTAACGGCATGAATATGCTTACAGGACGCTTCGCCAGAATGTCAGGCCAGAATACTGTTACTGCTTCAATGTGGTTCCATATCGGCGCCAACATGGATCAGCGCAAACAGGTATTCATCGGCACCATGACAGCAAAAGGGCTTGGAATTCGCGATATGGACGATTCATTTATCACCCTGGAAACCATGGATGGAGCCAATAAGGCAATCGGTACTATTGACGCAGCGCTAAAAATTGTCAACAAACAGAGAGCCGACCTTGGCGCTTACCAGAACAGGCTTGAACATGTAGTACGCGGGCTTGATGTCGGCGCGGAAAACCTTCAAGCTTCAGAGTCCAGGATACGGGATACCAACATGGCCAACCAGATGGTTGAATATGTAAAGAACCAAATCCTGAATCAGAGCGGAACTGCCATGCTTGCGCAGGCGAACCAGAGATCAACTTCAGTCTTGCAATTACTGCAATAATGCGGTAAAATTACCATGAGGGGGTATTTTCCGGCCCCAAAAATCCGGAATATTACCCTTCTCTGGTTTTTGTCCGGCGCTTGAGAATTCAAGCGTCGGATAAGTGTTCTTTGACAATAACTTTCCATAGCTATCGCATTGCGATACTTTACTTGACCTTATGGTTAAGTATGCGTAGGACAGTTCGAAACGATTATTTGTATTGCTATTTAAAAACGGCTTTATGATGAACGTTTTGTTCTGTAAGCGGATAAAAAAAACGGTTGCGCGAAACCGTTTTTGGCAGACGCTCCTGCGGAACAGCTCTGGCACGGATGGCCGGAGTAAATAAACTATGGAGGGTAAAATATGATTATTAATCACAACATGAGCGCCTTGTTCGCCGACCGTCAGCTCGGCGTAACCCAGGGTGAAATGACCAAGGACGTGGAGAAACTAAGCTCCGGTTTGAGGATCAATCGCGCTGGTGATGATGCCTCCGGCCTTGCGGTCTCTGAAAAAATGAGGAGTCAAATACGGGGTTTGCATCAGGCAGAACGCAATATCCAGAATGGCGTGTCATTTATCCAGGCTACTGAAGGTTACCTTCAGGAAACCCAGGATATTCTGCACCGCCTTCGGGAATTGGCAGTACAGTCAGCCAACGGTATTTATACTGATGAAGATCGCATGATGATTCAGGTCGAAGTATCACAGATGGTTGATGAAGTTAACCGCGTAGCAAGCCATGCCCAGTTTAACGGTATGAATGTGCTCACAGGGGCTTTCGCGATGAATTCACCGACCGGAAAGATAATGCAGCTTCAAGTTGGAGCTAACATGGATCAAAACGCAAGAATCTTTGTAGGCGATATGACAGCTTCCGCGCTTGGTTTAATTGATTCCCAGGGAAGTGAGGGAAAACTTTCCATCGCAACTCCCGAAACTGCAAACCTTGCTATCGGTACAGTTGACAACGCTTTAAAGATTGTATCAAAACAGCGTGCTGATCTTGGCGCTTATCAGAACCGTTTTGAATTGGCAGCTCAAGGCGTCGCTATTGCGGCGGAAAACACCCAGGCCGCTGAATCAAGAATTCGGGACGCGAATATGGCATCAAAGATGGTTGACTACACAAGGGAATCCATCCTGACCCAGACCGGAACCGCAATGCTGGCACAGGCCAATATGCGGACACAGTCTGTATTGCAGCTGCTTTCGTAATTCTGATAACAGTGCTATTTATGCGATTTAGAGACTTCTGGACGTCGTCTTTTTTTCGTATATCTGATTTACCTGACTTATCTGACCGTTCAAGTCAGATAGCCGGGTGGGTCGGACAGGAAAACAGTGGAGTTCGCGCCTTCACTGTTTCCCGGCCGCTTAATTAAAATTAAGCGGTCGGGGGCTTTCCAGCCATGGATTGGCGGAAAGATGAGGCTTAAAAAGCCTATTTTACATGGAGGTATACAATGTCAGTAACAAGTGTAGCAAATACACCTGTCTCACCGCTGCCCTCTCCTGAGGTTTTCGGGATAGTAAAGCATAATGACAAATCTCAACAGAAGACAACGGTAAAACCTCATGAAATCCATTCAACAGCTGAAGATTTAAGACGAATCACCACAGTTTTTAACAAGAAACTTCAATTTGTTGTGGATCACCATTCAAACGAAGTAATAGTCAAGGTAATAGACAAAGAAACCGATAAGGTGATCAAGGAGCTTCCGCCTGAAGAATTACAGAAGCTGCACAGAAAGCTTAAGGAAGCAATAGGTCTTTTATTTGATGAAATGGTTTAGGTTTGACCGTTATTAAAATGACGGTTTAGCCGGGAATTGGGGGAGTCAGGCTATGTCCGATGTTTATATACCGGGAGTTAAAAGCCGGTTTAATTCAGAAAAAATGATTGAAGACTTGATGACCCTTGAAAGGATTCCAAGGGAACGAGTTGGACGTAATATAGAAAATCTTCAAGTCCAGAAAGGCTACTGGCAGGAAGTAGGCCGCCGAATAACTTCCGTACGCGACAGCGCGCGTTTTTTATACTCTTTTCAGAACCCATTTAATGACAGAATTGCAAAGACAGGTAATGACAATGTAATTACAGCGTCGGCGACAAGAGAAGCGCAAGAGAGGACTTACGCTTTTACAGTTAAACAAACCGCTCAGGCAGACAGATTTATTTCCCAGCCGCTTGACGAAAAAATGAGAGTAGATGCCGGAAATTATTCATTTAATGTCGGCAATGAAGAAATCTCTATAAATTTCCGCGGAGGAACACTAAAGGACTTCGTTGATGCTTTTAATCACAGAAGCAAGGATAAAATTTCAGCCAGCCTTATCGCGGTACAAAGCGGAACTAAATCATTATTAATAGAATCAAAAGTAACAGGCGCGCAAAACAAACTCACATTTTCAGGCGATTCTGTAGATTTTACCATGAAAATCGGAATGATGGAAAAAGGCGGAGACAATGCCCAGACCTTCCTTATCGGTGAAACCTCAGTCAAAAAAGGCGCTGAAATAAACAACAGCGTTATTAAATTACCGCCGCAGTCTTCAGCTTCACTTCCATTACACGCTTCAATAGATTCAAATTCGTTATTAATGTTAAAAATTGACACATCTACCAGAATTGAAACCGACGCAAATTTCGGTATTCCCAAGCCGCCGCCAGGTCCGTCTGTTCCTTCAGCTTCGGTATCCTATGGCGGCATAACTATAGAAAACGAACCTTCGCTCGCTCCCATACCGGAATGGAAAACTCCCGCAGCGCCGCAGCGTCATGACGATATGGCGGTTCTCAGCCTTGTTTTTTCAGACGGAAGTTCCGCAAAACTGCCTCCCATTACAGACAGTACAAATTTTACTTCCAGACAGTATTTCCTTTCTGAAATCGCGCAGGGCAGGACAATTACTTCTCTCAATATAGAAAACACAAACACTCACCGTGAAATTTCAATTGGTAATATAGAAATATCTGATCCCAATACCGCAAATAACGGTTTAAGACCCGTCAACGCGGTTTCTACAGCCCGTGACGCGATTATAACAATGGAAGGGATCGAAATAAAACGACCGACCAATAGTATTAACGACCTTGTTCCCGGACTCACTTTAAATGTGAAGGGAGTTTCGGAAAAGCCGGTTGAAATTGACGTTAAAGCCGATATTGAAGGAATAAAAGAAGCAATTATCACATTTGTGGGAAATTATAACCGCCTTATAGCGGAAATAAACGTACTAACCGCAAGAAGTTTATCGTCAGTAATCAGAACAACAAACGATACAGTAATCAAGTCAAATGTTGATGATACAATTTTAAATGAATTGACATATTTAACATCTGATGAAAGAACTGAGATGAGAAACAGACTCGGCGTTTTTAACGGAGATGTTACGTTAACCAATTTAAAAAACAACCTTATGCGAACAGTTTCCGCCCCCTACCCTACCAGTCTTGAACGCGAGCTTTCCATGCTGGCGCAAATCGGAATAAGCTCCAACGCTACAAGAGTCGGCGGTTATGACGCTTCAAAACTTCGCGGTTATCTGGAAATAGACGAAAAAGTGCTTGACGCGGCGCTGGAAAATAAAGTTCCCGCAATCAAGGAACTTTTCGCCAGCGACACAACAGGCGATCTGATCGCAAATACGGGAATTGCATATAACGTTGATACGCTTGTAAAGCCGTTTGTGGAAACAGGCGGAATTATTTTTTTAAAAAATAACACTCTGGATTCCCGCATTAGTCAGGATGAAAAACGTATTGCTACTCTGGATCGGCAGTTAGCGGTAAAAGAAGCGGATTTAAAGGCGCAATACGCCAGAATGGAATCGGCCTATTCACGAATGGAACAGATGTCAAATTCACTTGATAATTTCAATCAGCAAAACCGCATCAACAGGTAAAGCATGGAAATAACAATTAACAATCAAGCGGCGGATATTGCGCCGGATAATGAGAAAACCGTAGGTGAAATAATGGCAGGTCTGGAACAATGGCTTGCAAATATCGGGCAGCGTATAAGCGGTCTGGCAATTAATAGTAAACTTATTCCTTCTTCCGAATTTGAAGAAATATTCAGAAAAGATGTTACTTCTGTAAATATGCTTGATATAAAAACAATCTCTCTCGCGGAACTATTTCTGGAAAGCCTTTTAAATCTTCAGGCGGATACAGAAGAGTTCGAGAACTTAAAATTTGATGAAAAGCGGGAGTTTTTAAAAATTTGGGAAAAAAGACCTCATGCTTTGTTTACGCTTGAGCAAATGCCGGATATTCATAACATTTTTATAAATTTATTTTCCGGTGAAGATATGAACGCAAAGTTTGTTTCTTCCGTAATTGAGGAGAGGCTTCGCGAAGTAAAAGAACCGCTGCCGGAGTTAAATAACCTTAAGCCTTTATTGGACGAAATCTGTGCAAAACTTGCCAATCTTGCCCTGGATATTCAAACCGGCAAGGACGCACAGGCAGCGAAGACTATTCAGGTTTTTTCAGGTTTATCGGAAAAAATGCTCCGTATTATAAGGCAGCTTGATATTCAGGGAATTTTATCTCAAGAGGCAGAAGAAAAAGAAGCGTTTTCCGGAAAAATAAATGAATTCGGAAAACTTATTAAGGAACTGCTTGAAGCTTATGAAAAACATGACACAGTTCTTGTCGGGGATCTCGCTGAATACGAAGCGTCTCCGAAATTACAGGAACTGTATTCCGTAATAATGAATAACAGCCGACAGGCGCAGCAGCAGGAAGTAAAATGACAAACCATGTTTTAGCGTTCTTTCCGTTACAGGTACAGGCGAAAGATTTATGGAAAAACTCAGGAGTTTCATCAAAAGAAATCATATTCCTTATTATTATTGCGGCAGTAATTATTATTGCTGTCATCTTAATAAAAATTTTTGTTAAAAGCACCCCGACAGGAAAATCCGGCTCCAAAGGCATGTTATTTCCGGGTCTTGCCCTGCGCCGATTGACAAAAGATATCAATTTTAACCATGACCAACAGAAAATGCTTAATTTTGTATTTAAAACCGACGAAGTTATCGATCCTGAAAAATCACTTACCACGCCTTCTCTTTTAGATCGTCATTTTAAACGGGCATACAGGGTAATTGAACTGTCGTCAACCAATGAAAAAGAAGTTCAGCAAAAACTTTCATTGCTTTTTTCAACAAGAAATATACTGGAAAACAGCTCAATAGGAGCCATATCCTCAACCCGTCAAATAAGGGATGATACTAAATTAACAATTACCAGCGGCAGGGATAAAATTGATGTCGTTGTAATTTCAGCAAAAGATGAATATTTAACTGTAGAAACACCAAAAAATATACTGGGAAGCCAGATTAAAATAGCAAAAGGCTCCAAACTAAATGTATTATTTTTTACAAAAAGCAATAAAGGGTTTTCTTTTGAGACCCATGTTACAGGGAATTCTGTCATACGCGGGAAACCGGCTACACTGCTTGCCCATTCCAACCAATTAAAATACCTTTCACAACGGCGATACAAACGCAGGCAAGCGGCTATTGCATGTTTTATGAATTTAGTGTATGTTGAAGGTACGGGGAAAAAACAGCGTTTGGTCATTGACAAACGCCGTTATGCCGGAACTATTACTGATATATCTGTAGGGGGTTGTTCAATAAAAACAACGGCTCCTGTACAGGTCGGCGCCAGATTCAAGATTGAATATTCAGAGAAAGATTCAACTGTAGCCGCCCTTGGACAGGTATTAAGAACAAACAGGGCGGGTATGACTACAGTACTTCATATTAAGTTTTTAAGGGTTACTCAAAAGTCAATGAATTATATAAACGCGTATGTATATGAATATAATGAATAAAGAAGGAAAGATACATTAATTATGAAAATTGTAACCATAAAAGACATGATCAGAAAAGATGTCCCGATTTATTACAGAAAACTGTATACCGGTATCGTCGTTATTGATTTAAACAGCATCAACAAAGAATACCGTCTTGATTTTTCCATTGAATACAAACCTACCGGAAATAAAGAAATTACTTTCAGTTTTATAGATACAATTGATTATCCGCTTATTCCCTTGAGTAAAGAAGTAAAAAAATTTATTGATGAACTTGAATCTTCCGGGGGACTTCCTGATTGACAGGAAAACGGCGTATTGAGCCGGCTCTTCTTTTTAATACAAATTCCGCTGATGAAACTTTCGCCCTCGGAGAGCGCGTTGCCGGCCTTCTTTCTCATGGTTCTGTAGTAGCGCTTGAAGGCGCTCTCGGAAGCGGGAAAACACAGCTGACGAAGGGTATAGCTTCCGGATTGGGAATAACTGAAAATATTACAAGCCCGACCTATACAATAATCAGTGAATATCAAAGTTCCGTCTGCCGCCTTTACCATATTGACGCATACCGGTTAAACAATGACAAAGATTTTGAAGACATCGGCGGGACTGAAGTTATTAATTCAAACGGGATCTCCGTTATAGAATGGAGCGGCAAAATCCTTAAGTCCCTGCCGGAAAATACAATTACAATCTCAATTGAAATTACGGGACAATCATCAAGAATTATTAAAATTACCGGAGTTAAGGAAATTTGAATTTACTTGCCATAGACACCGCGTGTTCCAATCTCTCTATCGCCGTTTCAAGTGAACACGGAATTTTCTACACTGAAACAAAAGCCGAATTAAGACATTCTGAAATTGTAATGGACATGATTGACATCCAAATGAAAAAAGCCTCTCTTGCGCCGTCCTGCCTTGACGGCGTTGTCTGCATGGGAGGTCCAGGTTCTTTTACAGGTCTTCGCATCGGCTACTCAATCGCAAAGGGACTCGCGCTTTCACTTTCTGTTCCATTTGTTGCCGTTCCAACTCTTGACTGTATGGCATCGCGCTATAACGGGCTTGTTCTTTCGGTAATTGAAGCAAGGAAAAATTCATGGTTTTTTTCCGTATACCAAGGAGAAAGAAAAATTATACCGGCTGCTGAAGCGGCATCTATCCGAATCTCTGATGAAATTACTAAAACAGCAGAAACAGAAAATGAGGAAATGACACTGACAGGAAGCGGGGCAGCTTCACTCTTTCCTTCACTTTCACATGAAGCGGTAGAACGCTTAATCTATAATAATGAAAGCTACGGATACGCAAGGGAGCTGATTGCTTTCGTAAAGAAGCAAAACCTTTTGAATAATGATAACAGCGCAATTCTTTACTACGGTCCTGAATATATCAGGAAAACAGACGCAGAGCTAAATCTGCGTTAATCCAATTCGTCAAAAGCGTCAAATAAAAAACTGTTCAAAAAAAGCATAATATCTTTATTCTTCCACTTTTCAAGTGTCTGCGGAATACAATCTTCCACATTGCGTCCGAAGCGCTTTTTAAACAATACTTTGTCAGGTCCTTCACAATACCTATAGCCCATTAAAAGACTTTCTCTTATTAAAATATTTGTACCCAGTTCTTCACAAATCGCGTTTTTTATGAACGGAGATGAGTTATATGCTTCAATGTCAGAAGGATACGTAAACCGTTTCGCCGTCCCATTTTCTTCATTAATGACAGTGCCTGAAGCGGCAGGTCCAGCGCCAATCCACCCTTCCATAAGCCAGTAACGGATATTATGGCGGCAGACTTTTTTATTTTTTGCGAAATTGGAAATTTCATAATGCCAAAAACCGGCTTTTATCAGCTCTTCCCGGCATAAAAGCCAAAGAGAATCCGAGAAATCGTTTTCAAGCGGTATTATTTCCTTTGCCGTTATTTTCTGCTCAAGAGACGTGCCTTTCTCTACAGTAAGACTGTAAAGCGAAACATGGGCTGGATCAAAATCAAGAAGCCGTTTTATATCATTCAAAACAGTTTTTTCATTTTGATAAGGAAAACCTGTAATAAGGTCAACGCTCAGCGAATCTGGGAAAAAACGTTTCGCGAGAGCAAGGCACTTTTCCGGTAAGGCCGCGTCTCCAATTCTGTTTACAGCTCTTCGCGAACGCTCATGGAAAGTCTGTACTCCAAGACTTAACCTGTTTACGCCGCCTTCTTTGCACGCACAAAGGAATTCTTCTGTAGCGGATTCTGGATTTACTTCAACTGTAAATTCTTCAGGAGCGAAATCAGGTATTTTTTTTAACGCGTCTAAAAGAACTGTTATACGCTTTCCAAGTACGGACGGTGTTCCGCCGCCTATATATACTGTCTTTATTTTACTTATTTTAAAATATTCAATCTGATAATTAATATCAGCAATAATTGAATCAAGGAAAATGTCAAATTTGCCGTTTTTAGCGATTACTGAATAAAAATCGCAATAATCGCAGAAAGAATTACAAAAGGGAATATGTATATAAAGAGAAAGGCTCAAACTCACTTAAAACTATAATCGCTCAATTTTAACAATAGGCCAAATTCTTATTAACGCTCTCGCTGTGATCAATGACGGAGAAACCGCTCCCCATGTACGAGAATCATTTGTGCCGCTTCTGTCATCAGAAATTACAAAACATTCATCCTGACCAAGTATTATTTTATCCATGCTTCCTGAAAAAGGAATTGATTCATTCCATATTTCAGGGATTTGCGGAATTTCAGGATGGTACGGTTTTTCCGAAAGCTCAAATTCAGTCAGACTATAGGAATTGCCGGGCGTTTTTACCCTGAACATATAGTTAGTCATTGTAATTTCATCGCCGGGAAGTCCGATTACTCTTTTTATATAGTACTGCCCCTTTGCAGATAAAATACTTCTCTTTTGCGCCGTAAAAAACCTTACAATTCCGTCAATGACACGTAACGGCAGTTTTTGCTCTTTATTGCGTCCAATATCAACGAGCACTATACTGCCGCGTTTGAAAGGCAGAGAACGCTCTTCGCTCCTGTTGCGGCTAATCCACGCGGGCGGAGTAAATGAAGTAAAAATTATTCTGTCGCCGGGTAAAATGCCCGGCTTCATTATTTCATTATCTACGACCCAGACGGAAAAGAAAAAAGCCGTAAGAATATTATAAACAACATAAAAAATGAAAATAATAAAAATTAATTTGAAAATCCGGTGGCGTTGATATTTTTGCGCTCTATATGAATATTGCGTCCATTTTTCAAACATAATTAACCGCCATTACTTAATCCTGCCTATCCGCCAATACGGCCAGTATATTATCATACCCTTACCAAGCACTCTTGATAATCTTACAGGACCAAAATAACGTCCGTCCCTTGAGTTATCCCGGTTATCTCCCATAGGAAAAATTCTTCCTTCAGGTATATACCAACCCAAGGTATACCTTGCCAGATTCATCGCATAACGGTTTTCATGCGGTGATATTTTCCTTAATGTTTCATATCTTGCCCTTTCATGGGCAAGAAAATCTGGATAACGCATTTCACTCAACAAAGAAGCCTGCGTCAATAATTTTTCATTGGCGGAGATTCCCCTGTCCGCCCAGCCTGAAACCTT
>JAITFK010000070.1 GCA_031281555.1 Treponema sp.
GTATTACCAGCACAACCACATCGTTAGCGCTGATTAAATCGGCAATCAAGCGTCTTTCGTTTTCTTTTTCTTTGCCCATTTCGGCAATTTTTTCTTTTAACTCGTGTATGTTTTTGCCGGTTTTACAACTTACGCAGAATTCGCCGTGCAGGGTATCTTGTATTAAGTCGCTCTTGTTATAAACAACCAGATGTTTTACGCCCAGGTCCTCAAAAACGGCAATTAACCGCATGTCTTCTTCCGAAAGCTCTTCTTCCGCGTCAACAACTAAAAGCGCAATATCGGTTTTACGCAGTACTTTTTCGGTTTTGGCGATACGCAGTCCGCCTAACTCGCTGTCATCGTCAATTCCGGCGGTATCAATAAATACAACAGGCCCTATAGGTAAAAGTTCCATAGCTTTGTAAACAGGATCTGTAGTTGTTCCTTTAACTTCCGATACAACGGCAATATCCTGCCCTGTAAGAGAATTCAACAAACTTGATTTTCCGGCGTTGCGCCTGCCGAAAATGCCTATGTGCAGCCTTTCCCCCTGGGGTGTTTGGTTTAAACTCATACTCTGAAATCCCTCCTTCCCTGTTTAATTTCTTCCAGATGTTCAATTACAATTGAACGCGTTTTTTCATTCGGTATATTTCCAATTTCGCCCTTTATCAATTCTTCCCCGGCTGACCGTGTACCGTCTTTTGCATAATCAATCAGATATTCCTGTAGGGTCATAAGCGCGTTGGGCAGACAGCAATTTTGTATCTGACCGGATTTGCACAGCGACATAAAGCGGTCGCCCGTACGCCCCTCGCGGTAACACGCCGTGCAAAAACTGGGAATAAATTTATCTTTTATAAGCCAGTTTACCACTTCATCAAGAGTGCGGTTGTCATTGACTTTAAATTGTTTTGTGTTTTCCTTTTCCTCTTTTTCGTAACCGCCGACGCTGGTTCGGGAACCGCCGCTAATTTGGGAAACCCCCAGTTCCAAAACCTTTTTTCTGCTTTCCTCGCTTTCCCTTGTGGAGACAATAATTCCCGTATAGGGGACGCTGATCCGCAGGCATGCGGCAATCCTCGCGAAAGTTTCATCATCTATGCCGTTCCTGAAGGAGCCGGGATTTATTCCTTCGGCGGCGCGTATGCGCGGAACGCTTATGGTATGAGGCCCCACGCCGTGCGCCGCTTCCAAATGTTCGGCGTGCATGAGTATCGCTATAAATTCGTAAAGATACCGCTCAAGGCCGAATAAAACGCCTAACCCTACGTCGTCTATACCGCTTTGCATAGCCCTGTCCATGGCTTCGGTATGCCATTCATAATCCGATTTCGGACCTGACGGATGCAGTTCTTTATACCTTTCCCTGTTATATGTTTCCTGAAACAGAATATATGTTCCGATACCGGTGTCCTTGAGCAGTTTATAATCATCTTCCGTTGTGGCGGCGATATTCACATTCATGCGGCGTATCGCTCCGTTTTTATGTTTTATCCCGTATATCGTTTCCATTGACTCTACGATATATTCAATGGGGTTATTAACCGGGTCTTCCCCCGATTCTATAGCAAGGCGCTTATGCCCCATATCCTGCAGGGTAATCGCTTCCCGGCGGATTTCTTCCTGCAAAAGTTTTTTACGCGCCATCGTTTTGTTTTGCGAATGATAAGGACAGTACAGACAGCCGTTTACGCAATAATTGGAAAGGTACAACGGGGCAAAAAGAACTATTCTGTTTCCGTAAAACGCTTCCTTTATCCGCCTCGCAAGCCGGAAAATTTCATCTTTATCGCCCGCTTCCAGAAGAAGAGCCGCCTCGCGGTGGTTTAAGCCCTTGTTTTCAGAAGCTTTTTGCAGTAATTGTCGAATCAGATTTTCGTTGTGTTTGTTTTGCTCTACCCAGTCAATCGCGTCCATGATTTCCTCATGGCTGATAAATTCGCCCGCGCTCATGGAACCGGCGTTATACATGGCAATCTCCTCTTGTTACCGCGATTTTGTACCCGATTTTTTTTACCCGGTTGTGCATACAAAAGGCGCATTCGGCGGCTTCTTCGCCTGTGCAAATTTTATTGTCATAAAGCATGTATTTTTTCCGCGCGTCAACCGGCGAAAGATTTGGCATAACAACATTTGCCCCCGCAAGAATTCCCAATTCCCGTCCTTGTTCATCTATAGTTCCAAGCGCCGTTGTCGCCGGAATAAGCAGATTCGGCTGTATAAGGCGGAGTATCGCTATGATATTTAAAGTAGAGCGCATATTGCCTGACTTTTCGTTTTTATAAGGAGTGCCGGAATGAGGAATAAACGGACCGATACCGACCATGTGCGGTTTTAATTCTTTGATAAACATTAAATCGTCGATAATATGTTCCGTTGTTTGATACGGAGAGCCGACCATAAAACCGCATCCTGTCTGATATCCAAGTTTTTTAAGATTACGAAGGCAATTTTTCCGGTTGTCGGGAGACATTTTTTCGGGATGAAGAGTCCGGTAATGTTCATTGTTTGCGGTTTCATGGCGCAGCAAATACCTGTCCGCGCCGGCTTTACGCAGCAGCTCGTAGCTCTCATATCCGCGCTCTCCTATTGAAAGGGTAATAGCGCAATCGGGATACGATTTTTTTATTTCTTTTATGATGTTACATAAAATTTCATCTGTGAAGTGCGGGTCTTCTCCGCCCTGTAATACAAAGGTGCGAAAGCCCAACGCATAGCCGTTTTTACAACATTCCAGTATCTGTTCCCGCGTAAGCCGGTATCGTTCTATTTTTTTGTTTCCGGCCCGTATTCCGCAGTAAAAACAGTTGTTTTTGCAGTAATTGGTAAATTCGATAAGCCCGCGCAAATAAATATTTTTGCCGTATATCTCAACCGCTTTAATCCTTGCCCGTTCAAAGAGATATTCATTATCACATAACAATACTTGCGCAAATTCTTCTCTTGAAAGATTTTGAAGCGCCTCCAGCTTGTCAATCAATTCTTTCATTTTGAATACACAACTTGTACGTTAACTCCGTCAAGTCTGCCGATTTTTCCCGCAAGAGCGCTGATGGTATCATGCGGCGCATCAATGGCAACGCTGATGATGTTTATATTTTTTTTGTGATATGGAATGCCCATTCGCCCTATTATGTATTGCGCGTATTCATGCAGTATTCCGTTTAATTTCTCAACGCTGTCCGTGTTTTCAATAATGATAGCTATTATTGCAGCTCTGTTTTCCATGTTTCATACCTCCATAAAGGGTTTCGCCCTTCGATGTCCTCACTCGTTCGGTCATGTCCGTGCAAGCACGGCCGCGACCTCACTCCGTTCGTCAATGAAAAAAAACGCGCCTGAAAAGGCGCACTATTCCCACGATATGAGACACAGCGCCTTTTACCTTGAGTAACAGCATTAAAAAACGCTCCTAGTCTCGGTGTCAGGATCACTTATACTTACTGCCTATAATGTATATCTTTTTTCTTCATTTGTAAATAGTTTACGGACATTCAGCCCGCGGGCGGAGGCGCGCCGTTAAAATCATAAGTAAATTTAGCCGTTTTTCATCAAATGATTAAGAAAACCTCTAAAAACTGAAGTTTTTAGAGGTTTTCTTAATAAACTTGAAATAAATAAATAAATAATGATAAAATAACCCTCATGCGCGTAACATCTGCCTATGTTTTGTACCTTACACCATTACCCTGCAGTATCAATCACAACTATACGGCGTAACCGTATAACACACGGTTTTTTAAGGAGAAAAAATGAAACTTAAATTAAAATTGAGCCTTATAGTTATTGCGATTATGGTAGTTATTGTAACAAGTATTGCCGTGATACTTCTGCGGCAATTTACCAAAACAACCCTTTCCTTGAGCCTTCGGGGACTTGAGAATATCGCCAGAAATCAGGCCACCTACCTGAAAGGCCTGGAAAATACCAATCTAAAACTGCTTCGTTCAATGGCGAGTATTATGGGTGCTTACGAAGACATTCCGGCCGCTGAAAGGCGGGACCGCTTTGACGATATACTGAGCGCCACAGTGGAAGCGGAGGACATTTTATATCAAACCTATACCATTTGGAAACCAAACGCGGTTGACAGCATGGACAGCCGCTTTATAGGCCGTACCGGTTCCACCGAAACCGGGCAGTATGCCGCAGTATTTACCTTTGAGACAGGAACAATAACTAGCCGGGCTTCCATAGATACAGACGCTTCCATGGCGTATTTTAACGGACCCAACTCGCATAATGACCGTATAGAAAATCCATTTGCCAGAAAGATAAACGGGAAAGATACATACGTTATCAGAATGATGGCTCCCATCATCAACTCCCGTACCAAAGAAGTAGTGGGAGGCGTGGGCGGTCTTATGGTTATAGATGAATTACAGACACTGGTTATGAATACCATAAAAGATTATGACGAGATCGCCTTAATGGCAATATATTCGGGCGACGGGACCATTATGGGACATTATATTCCGGATCGTATAGGTCAAAATTTGGTTGATGTTGATGTGGAAGTAGGCGATGGAAGGCCTGAGCTTTTAAGATCAATTAAAGAAGGTAGTATATATTCTGGCGATATTTATGATCCAACCTTAAAATCAGATGTGTACATTAAGATGCTGCCCATTCAAATCGGCACTTCAAACATGAACTGGGGAGTATTGGTAGGAACCCCTCATTCGTTTGTATTAAAAGAAGTCAACGATATTTCCAGATTTACCGTTATTCTTGCGGCGATATCCATTTTAGTAGCCGCAATAATTATGTTCTTCATCCTCCAGGCCACTACCAACCCAATAGTCCATGTAACCGAAAGCCTAAAAGAAATATCGGAAGGCGAAGGGGATCTTACGAAAAGATTGAATTTTAACAGCAAAGACGAGATCGGCGATCTTTCCAAATATTTCAATAATACTCTTGGAGCTATAGGCGCCCTTATTAAAAGGATAAAAATCAAAGTTGACGCGCTGACCAATACAGGTCATGAACTCTCCGAGAACATGGGAAAAACTTCCCGGTCGGTAGACGAAATTTCGACGAATTTTAACGGCATGAAAATCAAGATGAGCAAACAAGAAGTGAACGCCGCCGAAGCGGAGAAAGCGGTGGAAGCCATAAAAGGCAGCATTGAAAGTCTGAATAAAATGATAGAAAGCCAGTCCGAAAGCATCAATGCCTCGTCTTCCGCCGTTGAGCAGATGACAGCTAACATCCATTCCGTATCCAAAACCCTGATGGAAAACAGCAGAAACGTCAACGAATTAACCGAAGCGTCCGAGAACGGAAAAACAGGACTTCAAACGGTGGCAGGAGAGATACAGGAAATAGCGAGGGAATCCGAGGGTCTTTTGGAAATAAACGCGGTCATGGATAATATCGCCAGCCAGACCAACTTGTTGTCAATGAACGCGGCAATTGAGGCGGCCCATGCCGGGGAAGCGGGGAAAGGTTTTGCCGTCGTCGCCGATGAAATCCGCAAACTCGCCGAATCGTCAAGCGATCAGTCAAAGACAACCGCGTCGATGTTGAAGAAGATAAAGACTTCCATAGACAGCATTACGGCGTCTTCCAACGAGGTACTCTCGCGTTTTGAGGTTATTGATGAAAAAGTAAAAACCGTATCATCGCATGAAGAAAATATCCGTAACGCGATGGAAGAACAGGAAGTGGGCGGGAGGCAGATATTGGAATCCATGCAGCGCCTGAAAGAGATAAGCGTAACGGTCAGGGAGGGAGCGTCGGGTATGATGGAATCGGGTAATCATGTGAACCGACAGACCAGTGAATTAATCGTATCCAGCACCGACGTGTTAAAAGGAATGAACGACATTGTAAACGGAGCTATGAAAGAGATAAAAAGCGCGGTAACTCTTGTTGATGAAATGAGCGCCGAGAACAGCAAGAACTTCGACGAGCTTAAAGCGGAGTCGTCAAAGTTTAAGGTTGATTCGGGCAATGAAAGGAAAAAAATCATTGTGGTTGATGATGAGCAGACCGTTCTTACCATGACAAGAGCCACGCTGGAAAAAGATTATGACGTTACCACAGTCAGTTCCGGCAAAGAAGCTTTGGACTTGTTCTTCCAGGGCTATGTCCCCAATTTGGTATTATTGGATTTGACTATGCCTGAAATGGGCGGTTGGGATACCTTTATCAGGATACGCAACATCAGTAAATTGCACCAAACCCCGATAGCAATATACTCGACATCGGATGATCCAAAAGACAAAGCCAAAGCTCAGGAGCTGGGAGCGGTTGATTATATCCACAAGCCGGCCAAAAAAACTGAATTGCTTGAAAAGGCGGCAAAATTGGCGAGGTAATAAATTCGCGCCTGACACCACGTGAATGTGGAATTTTTATATAAGGCAGGGTGTGGCCTAAATAATTTTCTTCACTCTGTGTAACAGATCGTCTTTGTCATAGGGTTTTTTGAAGTAATCAACCGCTCCTATTTCATACGCATGTTGTATGTCTTTAGGATCATTTGAAGTTGTAAAAAACGCTATCGGAGTATCATGTAAGCCGCTTATCGCTTTTATTCTTTTGTAAGTATCCCACCCGTCCATATCAGGCATTATCAAGTCCAACAATATTAATTGAGGAACAAGCCCCTGGTAAAATAAGTTAATTGCTTCTTTACCGGATTTGGCGCTCGTTACGTCATATTCATTGCGCAGTACCGTTCCTACCATTTCAAGATGAATATCATCGTCATCAACGATGAGGATTTTTTTCCTCTCGTTGCCTGCGGTATCCTTAAATTTCTCCGTTTCCTGTTTTAACGCGTCGAAATTACGGTTGTTCTCCAAACTCATCTCGTTGACATGGTTCACTGAAACTTTTATCTGGTTAATGCCTGCTAATATCTCATTCATACCTTCCGCCACTTCCTGACTGGTTTTTATGAATTCGTCTGTTTCTTTGACCAATGTTTCACCTGATTTTTCCATGTCATCAGACCCTTTTTTAACCGAGTGAGTTATGTCCCTCAGACGGCTTATGGATTCCAGTATTTGTTTTCCGCCTGTTTCCTGTTCTTCCATCGAATTTAGGATGTTTTGTTCATGTTCTGAAACTGTTTTTACGCTTGAGTCTATTGCCCCAAAACGGTTCAGCACGTCGTTAGATGATTTTGTAATGTTGTCTATTGAAGTTTTTATTTTTTTCAGCATCGCGGCAGTGGTTTTTGACTGCTTACTCGACGACTCGGCAAGTTTGCGTATTTCATCGGCGACTACCGCAAAGCCCTTGCCGACTTCTCCGGCATGAGCCGCTTCAATTGCGGCGTTCATAGAAAGGAAATTTGTTTGACTTGCAATATTGTTCATCACCGAGTTTATTTCCAGCAAGCCTTCGGAATCGTGGGCAATTTCCCTTATTTCCTGCGCGACTGTCTGGAGTCCTGTTTTGCCGTTCTCCGACGCTTCAACCAGAACGCCGACGTTTTTGCTGTTTTCCGCAAGCGTTTGAGTTACCGAATGAATGTTAGCTGTCATTTCCTCTATAGCGGAAGATGAAATATCTACGCTTTCAGCCTGTTGTTCTATCATTTTGTTAAGGCTGTCAATATTAATCTTTATAACCCCTACTGCCTCGCCCGCCACTAAAGCTCCGTTTTCCTGTTTAACTACAAGGTTTTCCATTTTGTCAAGGTTAGACGAAATTTGATCTACGGCTGCAGAGGTTTTACCCATATTGACGGAAAGCTCAAAACCGGTATGATTAAGCCCGTTGATTTTGTATTTTATTGTTCCGATACCGTCACCCAGATGTCCGCTAAAGGTATTTATCATTCCCGCAATGGTTCCAAGTTCATCTACTGAACAAATCGAAATTCGTTTTGTCACGTCTTTTTGTTCGGAAGACAGATTTTCAAGCTGAGCAATTACCGAAGAATAAATCGCTCCTGTGTTTTTTTTAAGGGTAATAGCCATAAAAAAAATACCGATTAAGAAAACAACCAGAGGGATAAATATGGAAGACACAGCGGTTCCTTTAAGCACGTCCAGAGACCCTCCAAGACGGTGAATACCGAGCAGGGTAACTGAACAGGTAAAAAGAACGGTGTCCAGGACTCCGGCCATGGGGATGATCCACGCCTTTGCCTCTTGCCGCTTTTCACGGCAATCATGAGGATATCCGGTAAAATTATGGGCAAGCAGAGTTCTGGAGACCATGCTGTCTCCGGTCACATAAATAATTACCCCCACCAACAGTCCAAAGGATAATAATGCAAGAAACAGCGGTCCTTTTATGGAAGGATTAATTCCCAGATAATTACCTGAAAAAACAAGCCCAAGAAAAACGGCATGGGTAATCAAATTAAGAGCAATCCTTTTAATCGGCACAGCCCCCAGTTTTTTAAGCCAGAGCATGTATTGTTCACCATCCAGTTTTGTAAAATATTCATGATCAAAATACCGCGCTCCCCGACCTAAAATAACGCAGTAAAGGACAAAAAAGATTATAGCCGGAATACCTAAACGGAAACGAAGCTGGGAAAATGTATTCTCAAAAAAGATTAGTATCAAAAAATCAGCCGTAATCATAGCAAATCCTGTTCCTACAATAAAGGCAAAGAATGTGTACTTGTTATTTTTCATGGTGATATTTTACAAAACAAGACGCGACAAATATGCGACAGATACGGGAGTTACTGAAAAATTCCTATTACCGTTACTGCTTGAGAACAGCTATAACCCTTTCCAGTACTTTACTTCTGTCCAAAGGTTTGACTATGTAGTTCTTTGCTCCCATAACGATGCATTTTTTAACAAGATCTTCACTGCCCAGAGCGCTAACCATAATTACTTTTGCTTGTTTATCAAATTCCAGAATTTGTTCCAACGCTGAAACACCGTCCAGTCTCGGCATAGTAATATCCAGTGTAACCAGATCAATATTCGGATACAAAGCTTTGTACATCGTTACTCCTTGTATTCCGTCAAGAGCAGTATCTGCCATGTCAAAACCTTCGGATGTCAAAATCTTACTAAGCTGCTTAGCTATAAATACTGAATCATCAATGATAAGAACCCGATACGGTATGCCTTCCGGTTTTATCCCTGCCATTGGTTTTTCATTTAACATAATACGTTCCTCCTGAAAACACCCTTCTTTTTTAATTAAGGACATGAGTAAATTTTATGCTTTTGCAGTACTAAAAAGAAATTATACAAAACAAGATGCGACAAATATGCGACAGATACGGATTCTTATTTAACTTTTCACACTAAAAGCGTTTAGTTCATTTTTTAAGGATCTTTCCTATCCTGCGTAACAGATCGTCCTTATCATAAGGCTTCTTGATGTAATCAACCGCTCCTATTTCATGCGCGTGTTGTACGTCTTTAGGATCGTTTGAAGTTGTGATAAACGCTATCGGGGTATCATGTAAGCCGCTTATCGCTTTTATTCTTTTGTAAGTATCCCATCCGTCCATATCAGGCATTATCAAGTCCAACAATACTAATCGGGGAACCAGTCCCTGATAAAACAATCCCAGCGCTTCTTTGCCTGATTTGGCAGCAGATATATCATATTCGTTTGACAGTAAAGTTCCTACCATTTCAAGATGAATACTGTCGTCATCTACTATAAGAATTTTTTGTTTTTCGTCACTGGTAGTATCCTTAAATTTTTTCGCTTCTTGTTTTAACGATTCAACGTTACTGTTGTTTTCATGACTCATTTCGTTGACATGGGTTACCGAAACTTTTATTTGATTAATGCCTGTCAGTATCTCATTCATGCCTTCCGCCGTTTTCTGACTGGTTTTTATAAACTCGTCTGTTTCTTTGACCAAAGTTCCACCTGATTCTGCCATGTCATCAGACCCTTTTTTTACCGAAGCTGTTATGTTCCTCAATATGCTTATTGATTCCAATATTTGCTTTCCTCCGGTTTCCTGCTCTTGCATCGCTTTAAGGATAATTTGTTCATGTTCGGAAACTGTTTTTACGCTTGAGTCTATAGCCCCAAAACGGTCTAACACGTCGTTAGACGATTTTGTAATATTGTCTATGGACGCTTTTATTTTTTTCAGCGTGGCGGCGGTAGTTTTTGACTGTTTACTCGACGACTCGGCAAGTTTACGTATTTCATCGGCGACCACAGCAAAGCCCTTACCTGCTTCTCCGACATGAGCAGCTTCAATCGCTGCGTTCATTGAAAGCAGGTTGGTTTGGCTTGCGATATTGTTAATAACCGAGTTTATTTCCAGCAATCCTTCGGAATCATGTGCTATTTCCTGTATTTCCTGCGCTACGGCCTGGAGTCCTGTTTTGCCGTTCTCCGACGCTTCGACCAAAACACCTACATTTTTACTGTTTTCCGCCAGAGTTTGGGTTACCGAATGAATGTTAGCTGTCATTTTCTCTATGGCGGAAGATGAAATATCTACGCTTTCAGCCTGTTGTTCTATTATTTTATTAAGGCTGTCAATATTTATTTTAATAGCTCCTACCGCCTCACCCGCTACCAACGCTCCGTTTTCCTGTTTAACTACAAGATTTTCCATGTTATCAAGGCTGGATGAAATCTTATCCACGGTTGCAGAGGTTTCCCCCATATTGGCGGAAAGTTCAAAACTGGTATGGTTAAGCCCGTTGATTTTGTATTTAATTGTTCCAACAAGATTCCTTATTTTTCCCATTGTAAGGTTGAAGTAACCGGCCAATTCCCCGATTTCATTATCTCTTTTTGCCTCGATCCTTCCGGTTAAGTCTCCTTCACCCATTGAAATTTCTTTCAGAATAGAATTGATTCTGCCTATGGGTGAAAAAATCTGCCGCAGTAAGAGCATGACCAGCGCAAGACCGAATAGTACGGAAATTATGCCTATAACTATCTGCCGCTGTATGTTTTTGATAATGGTATTATGAAGGTGATCCCCGTCATAATCACAAGCGGCTATTCCCACTGTTTTTCCTTCGGAATTTATGATGGGAATGTAGAACGAAACCAGCCATCCCCATCCTTCCTGATTTACCAAATTGCCGCTCTCAGTTTTCCCGGAAGCCCATGCTCTTCTGAATGCATCGTCATAACCGCTTGTATCTTCTTCATTTCCGATATTGGAAAAATTTTCTATGTCGTCAGGTTCCACACTGCCGTCAATGACAAACTGCCAAATACTTCCGTTTACCGGAGCCATAGTATACAGATACTTACAGCCTGAAAAATTCTTTAATCCCAGCAGTTTAAGCCTTGTTTCTTCATAATAGGGGTCATTTAAATCCCGCGATTTTGCCAGCGCCTCAAAAGAATCTCCGTTAATAAGGGAGAGTGCTTTTTCAACTATGAAAATACCCTGTGCGGCAAATGTTTCTGTCACGGCTTTTGACATTTGGCGTACTCCCAACACTGACATTATTCCAATCATTACAACAATGAAAACTGAAAGAAGGACTGCGAACTGGAATTTCAGAGAGTGAGATAATTTCATGGTAAACCTCTTTTTACGCCGCGCAAGCGGTGAATTTAATCGAACATTAACACGTAGTGTTAATAAAAGCTACTATTGCTGTATGTTCAAATTATTCCACCTTGAATCGGGAAACCTCCCGTATTAAGGCGTCAATTCCTTCACGGTTTTTTGCGCTTATCTCGTTGACATGGTTTACCGCGACGTTTATCTGAGCCGCCCCGGAAGCTATCTCGTTCATGCCGTTGGTTATTTCATGCGTGGCCTTTTCAAGACTGTTACTTTCCTGAATTACTTCCTTTGCGCCTTCAAGCATCTCGTTGGAACCGCTCTTTACCTGCCTGGTGATTTCGTTCACATTACCGACACCTTCGAGAATTTGTTTACTTCCCTGACCCTGTTCCTCCATTGCGCTGCGTACATTTTCTTCCTGCTGTGAAACAATCTTAACGCTTGAGTCAATCGCTCCGAACATGTTAAGCACATTTACTGTGGAACTGGTTATTTTGTCTATGGATTCTTTTATCTTATTCAAAACATTGCCGATAGTTTTTGACTGTTCGCTTGAACTCTCTGCAAGTTTGCGTATCTCATCGGCAACTACAGCAAAGCCCTTGCCTGCTTCTCCGGCGTGAGCGGCTTCAATTGCGGCGTTCATTGAAAGAAGGTTGGTCTGACTTGCGATATTTTCCATTACCGCGTTGATTTCCATAAGTCCTTCGGACTCACGTGCGATTTCCTGAATGTCCGCAGACACTTCCTGCAATCCGGCGTGCCCTACTTCGGAGGCTTCTTTCAATGTTTTTACATTACTTGAGTTTTTGACCAGTGTTTCAGTAACTGAATTTATATTTGCTACCATTTGTTCAATAGCTGACGAAGCCTGAGCAACATTGTGACTTTGGTTTTCTACATGTCCGTTGAGTTTATTAATGTTTAGAACAACCTGTTCCATAGTGGCATGAGTTTCAGTAACGCTGGCGCTCTGGTTAATAATTCTGCCTTCTATACTTTGTATGTTTGCGGTAATTTCGTTAACTGCCGACGCTGTTTCGATCATGTTGCTTGCAAGGTCATTGCCGATTTGAGACAATATATCGGCTTCTCTTTTAACATTTATGACAAGGTTTTTAATTTTCTCTATCGTATAATTAAAGTCACGGGCAAGATCGCCTATTTCATCTTTTGTATCGACATCGACATTATGCGTCAGATTTCCCTCTGCTGCAATTTTAAGAGTACCAGCTAACTTTACAATTGATTTGGTAATGTTCGATGTAATAATTAACGTTAAAAGAATGCTTACAATTACCGCAACAATGATAACCGCCATGATAATGCGTTTAGACATTATACCTAAGTTGTTGTTTTCTATTATTATGTCATTAAGCAAAACGCCATACCGTGTTTCTATTTTCTCTATATCGTTGATGATTTCACTTAATTCAGGTATAATATCTTCTCTGAGCTTTTTGACCGCTTCATCCTTTTCCCCTTTATTAAGATGATTAATAGTTTCACCCGCTTTGACATAAATAAGACGATGAGGCTCAATGATCTGATTAAGCAGTGAAAGAGCTTCCGGGTCAGTCATTTTTTTAATTTCATCGCTGTTCAGATACTTGCCTAAAGAACAAGTGGCAGAATCAAGTGAGCCTGAGAAAGCCGTTCCCGTATACACTGCATCTGACAGTTCTTCTCTCCAGATAAAGTGTGAATTCAATATTGACGTTATACTCATTCTTACTTCTGATAAAAGAAGAATCTCCTCAGATGAAGACGTTAACTTTGTATTACTATAATATCCAACTGCGCCAAGTAATACTCCTATTAAAACAACAAGGGCGAAACCGCCAAAAAGTTTTGCGCGTATTTTCATTCTAAACTCCTGAACTGTTCCGCCGTACGAGTGAATACTTCAACCAGCGCCGGATCAAACTGGGTTCCGCTGCCTTCGGTGATAATCCGTACCGCATCTTCGTGGGTGAATGCCTTTCTATAGGGACGTACTGATGTAAGCGCATTGTATACATCAGCAATAGCCATGATGCGCCCCAACAGAGGTATTTCGTTTCCTTTAAGTCTACGTGGATAACCTGTGCCGTCCCATCTTTCATGATGGTTGGCGGCAAAAATTTTAGCGTATTCTAAAAAATCGCTTTTTTTTGCCTTTGCCTCTTCTGGCATTTCAAAGGAAGAATCATGCCTGTTTCTTATAAAAGTTTTTAGTTTGTTAGAAATTGTCATGGTAAACAATATTCTACAAAACAAGTCGCGACAAATATGCGACAGGCATGAAAGTTAAATAAATATTTTTAAAATCAACAACCTCGCCCTAAAGGGACAAGGTATGTTGTTCTCATAAGGTATTTATATTCGGGGTTTAATCCTTTTAACCGCCATGAATGGCGGGGTATTAAACCCCTCAATACGAATAAATGTGCGACAAAAGCGCGACAGGTATGCTATTCTATTCGCTTCTATTTCTTATAAATGTGTATCTGTTACGGCCGTTTTTTTTAGATTCGTATAACGCCCCATCGGCAAGTTTGATATAATCGTTTCCATGCTGTAAATGATTAATCACATCTGTTGTACCGCCGATAGAGATAGTTACATAATCGGCTATATCGCTTGCTTTGTGAGGTATATTACATTCACGAATTTTTCCCAGCATTCTTTCAGCAACCAGATGTGCGCCGCTTTCATCGGTATTCGGTAAAACGACGGCAAATTCCTCACCGCCGTACCTTGCAACAAAATCTTCGTCTCTTATTACACATTGGGAAAGAGCAGATGCCACTGCTCTAAGGCAGTCATCTCCCGCGCCATGACCGTAAGTGTCGTTATATTTTTTGAAATAATCTATATCCAACAATAGTACGCTTAGATTGCTTCCGGTACGTGAATGAAATTTTATAATTTTCTTTAAGCTGCCGTCCAGATACCGCCTGTTGTAAACACCTGTAAGCTGATCGATTATGGTCAAGTGGAAAAATTCACGAAAGGTTCCAACCTCATCTTTATGATGTTCGCCTTCTTTGGGATTTAATTCCCATTCGGCAAAAGTTTGATTTATTGTTTTTACTATTTGATTAAGCGGCTCCAGCATTATTGTTATAAATATATTAAATAATACAAAGACAAGCATAATAACAGTCATCATTATCCCAAAAAGAATAGCCATTCCTGTATGCAGGAAGTCTGCAATGGTAACAGGGCGCACGGCAATTATATACCAATTCAAAGCCGGAATAGCGCTGATCGGAATTGAGGTAATCGCTATTATTTGCTTTTTGGTCTTTGTTTTAAAATAACCGATTTCTCCGGTTTTTATTTCTTTTGCTCTGTCAAGAATTTCATAGCCGGTTACACCCAGTACCCCGGTTATGTTTGCTTTTTTCTCAACAAGGTCAATACTTTTTGCCTTGATTATTTCTCCTGCCGCATTAAAAAAATATAATTCATCTTCTGTATCTGAATTGTTATAATTTATGGCATTAATGAAATCTGACACATTTATGCCTGTTCCCACTATGCCGACAGGTTTATGATCATTACCAGGAACAGGAGCGTTAACCCATACCATGGTTCTTTTTAATCCGACATCGAAATTGACATTTAAACTGTAAGGAGACTGACTTTTCATAATTGAGTTATACCACCAGGAGCTTTCAACTGACGGGTCTATTGTGTAGACATATTCATTATTAAAATAATACTTTTTGTCTTTGTCGCCCACCCAAAAAACATTTTTACCGGTAAATGCCCTGCGGTATCCGGCTATTTCACCTAATGCAATTTGTTTTATGTCTTCATCTTCAGGGTTAAGGAAGTGCCATTGTATCAAAGGGGAATCGGCCATTCTAAGGGCAATGGCAATTTCACTGTTTATGGACGCTTCCAGTTTAAGCCGTTCAATTTCAATGGTTTGCATTAATTTATGTCCGGCGTTATCAAACTGGATTTGATCCATTAAAATAATAAATGTTACGCTTCCGGGAATGAAGATAAGCAGAAATAAAATTGAGGAAAAAACAATAAATCTGCGCCGCATGGAAGTCTGGCGTTTACGGGAAACCGGTATTGAAAAAATGTTATTATACTTCATTGTCTTGTGAAAACTGTACAAAACAAGGCGCGACAAATATGTAACAGGTTCAGGAAGCGCGAACCGGAAAACGAGACCGGTAAAGTCCGCTTCCGTCGGCGGCGGTATAAAAACCGATCTGCGCACGTATGTCCTTCATGTAGGCTACCAGTTCATGGAAAGCGGTTTTCATGCGAGTGTCATCCTCCTTAGTCCCTTCAAGGCTTTCCGCTATGGTATGCAAGGCTTCGGTATTTTCGGCTAACTCCCGCAATCGTTGAATCATCTTTTTGGGGATTTGCCATTCTTTCTCCTTATCGGGCAGCATTTTAACCCAGCGTTTCGCCATTACCAACTGCGCAGGCCGGGTATGGGGCATCCATTCTTTTTCCATAATCAACATCTCTTTATGCTGTATGAACAGCATTCTATCCATTGGATAACTGTTATTCTACGAATAACTGTTATCCTACGAATAACTTGTAAATTTAACATCACGGCAACGCCGTGTTGATCAACCTTATTTATAGAAATTTGAAAAAATTATACAAAACAAGGTGTGACAGATATGCGACAAAAAATAAATTTTTAAAAAAATCTTTTTATTTTTAGCAGTATTACTGGCTGCGCTGGCCTTTGCTTCCTGAATGCCAGGCGATGGTTGCGATGTAAATAATACTACTGCCGCTGCTGTTGTTATTAATACGATGATAATTTTTCGTACCATTTTCTTCATAATTGTTACTCTTTGTTTTAATTGCGACTATTACCTATTTACCGCTATATAGAGTATTCATACTGACGTTTATTAATATTTCTTTATATTGACACAACTGGCATAGACTAAATTAGAGTAATTAATAAACATTTTTCTGTAATGAACTGGGTTGCCAAAAACTTTCATTACGCCTTGTTGACATGTTTTCCCCTATATACATATTGTTATAATAAGAACATAATCGGTGAATAATAACCGATAAACGTGTATTAAATTAGCGGATTTAAGCCCGTTAAAATCGTTTTGAAAAAGGGATATTCTATGGCACGGTTTACATTACCTCGTGACCTGTATCACGGGAAAAACGCTCTTGAAGCGTTGAAAACGCTCAAGGGAAAAAAGGCAATGGTGGTAGTTGGCGGCGGAAGCATGAAGAAATTCGGATTTCTGGATAAGACTGTTTCGTATCTTAAAGAAGCCGGCATGGAAGTGGAGCTTTTTGAAGGCGTTGAGCCTGACCCCTCTGTAGAAACGGTTATGAAAGGCGCCGCTGCCATGCAGAAATTCTGTCCCGACTGGATTGTATCCATCGGCGGCGGTTCCCCAATTGACGCGGCAAAGGCAATGTGGGCTTTTTATGAATATCCTGACACAAAATTTGAAACCCTCTGTAACCCCTTTCATTTCCCAACCTTGCGGACTAAAGCAAAATTCTGCGCCATTCCTTCCACATCAGGAACCGCTACGGAAGTTACCGCTTTTGCGGTAATCACCGATTACAAAGAAGGTATTAAGTACCCACTGGCGGATTTTAACATCACCCCCGACGTTGCAATTGTAGACCCCGCGCTGGCGGAAACAATGCCGCCCAAACTCACAGCAAATACCGGTATGGACGCAATGACCCACGCCATAGAAGCGTATGTGTCAACTTTGAATTGCAATTACACCGATCCCCTGGCTCTGCACGCGATAAAGATGATAAGCGAACATCTGGTTAATTCTTACAAGGGAGATAAAGAAGCGCGGGCAAAAATGCACGACGCTCAATGCCTTGCGGGCATTGCTTTTTCTAACGCTCTTTTGGGAATCGTACACTCTATGGCACACAAGACAGGTGCGGCCTTCTCCGGTGGGCACATCGTTCACGGCGCGGCCAACGCCATGTACCTTCCCAAGGTAATTCAATTTAACGCCAAAGACAGTGTCGCGGCGAAACGTTATGCGGAAATTGCCCACTTTTTAGGACTGCATCACGCGGGGCTAAGACATCCCATAGAGGGAGTCAGAGCGCTTGTTAACCACATCAGGTATATGAACAAGGAGTTGGATATTCCTCACAGTATCAAAGAATACGAAGGTGGCATTATTAACGAGAAGGAATTCCTTGAAAAACTTCCCCATGTAGCGGCTAACGCTGTGGGCGACGCCTGTACCGGCTCCAATCCGCGTAAAATCACACCGCCCGAAATGGAGCGGCTTCTGAAAGCCTGTTTCTACGACACAGACGTGGATTTTTAATACTGAAGGGCAGGCTGCAGAATGGTAAAAATCTTACGAAAAAAAACTATGAATCCCACCGTTACCCTGATAGAAACGGAAGCGCCGCTTATAGCGGCAAAAGCCCAACCGGGTCAGTTTGTTATTATCATGATCGATGCAGACGGTGAGCGGATACCGTTGACCATTGCCGATTATGACAAGCAAAAAGGAAGCGTTACTGTCATCTTTCAGATTGTTGGCGCTACGACCTTCCGTTTGAATCAGCTGCAAGAGGGAGACGCGCTGCATGACATTGTAGGGCCTTTGGGAAACCCCTCAGACTGCTCAGCGAAAAAAGTAGCCATTATCGGCGGCGGCGTGGGAACGGCGATTGCGTATCCATTAGCGAAAAAGTTTTTTGCTCAGGGAACGCAGGTACACGCCATTACCGGTTTTCGTACCAAAGACCTCGTAATTCTTGAGGATGAGTTTCGCTCCGCCTCGCATGAGTTTGACCTTATGACTGACGACGGAAGCTACGGCCGGAAAGGGCTTGTAACCGAAGCGTTGAAAGCGTCTCTCGACAAAGGTGAAAAATACGATGAAGTAATCGCTATCGGGCCTCTGATTATGATGAAGTTTGTCGTTGCCGCTACAAAACCTTACGGCGTAAAAACTACCGTCAGCATGAACCCCATTATGATCGACGGAACGGGAATGTGCGGCGGCTGCCGCCTGAGCGTTGGCGGTAAAATGAAGTTTGCCTGTGTTGACGGGCCGGATTTTAACGGTCATGAAGTTGATTTTGACGAAGCGCTCACAAGAGGCGGTATGTACCGCACATTTGAGGCAAAGGCCTACGAAAAGGTCTGTAATCTTTTCAAAAAAACGGCAGCGCAATGACAGCTAACATGAGTACAAAAAAAAATGAAATGCCGGTGCAGGACCCGTTTGTCCGCAGAGGCAACTTTTCGGAAGTCGCTCTCGGATACAGCGAGGAGCAAGCTGTTGATGAAGCGAAACGCTGCCTGGGCTGTAAAAATAAACCCTGCGTGGATCATTGCCCTGTCAACATTGATATTCCGGCCTTTATCGCCCGTATAGCCGAAGGCGAATTTGAAAAAGCATACCAAATCATCATTGAAGGCAATTCGCTTCCGGCAATCTGCGGCAGAGTCTGCCCCCAGGAAACTCAATGCGAAGGGAAGTGTATACGGGGCATCAAGAGCGAACCGGTCGCTATCGGCAGGCTGGAGCGCTTTGTTGCAGATCACCACAAAACGCATTCCGCTTCCGCAGAAGCGGTGAAATCAACGCCGGTAAAAATCGAACCAGAGGTTCGTAAGAAAGTGGCCGTTATCGGTTCAGGGCCTGCGGGCCTTGCCTGTGCGGGGAATTTGGCACGGAAAGGCTATAGCGTTACAATTTTCGAGGCGCTTCATCGTGAAGGCGGCGTACTGGTTTACGGCATCCCCGAATTCCGTCTGCCAAAGACAATCGTTCAGTATGAAATTCAAGGACTCAAAGACATGGGCGTTGAAATCGTTTGCAATACGGTAATCGGAAAAACGCTTACTGTGGATGAGCTTCTGAACAAGCATGGCTATGGGGCGGTATTCATCGGTTCCGGCGCGGGGCTGCCTGCTTTTATGAACATTCCCGGGGAAAACCTGAACGGTGTATATTCGGCAAATGAATTTTTAACCCGCATCAATTTGATGAGAGCCTATAAAGAAGGAAACGCCACGCCGATTCAACCGGCAAAAAAAGTCGCCGTTATCGGCGGAGGAAATGTGGCTATGGATTCTGCCCGCTGTGCGAAACGGCTTGGGGCGGATGTGACCATCATCTACCGCCGCACCGAAAAAGAGCTTCCTGCTAGGCATGAGGAAGTGGAGCACGCAAAGGAAGAGGGTATTAACTTTATGCTTCTCACAAGTCCGGTCAAAATCTCAGGCGATGAAAAAGGCTGGGTCAAGTCTATTACCTGTGAAAAAATGACCTTGGGTGAACCCGACAAATCGGGCAGAGCCAGGCCAATTCCCATCCAAGGAAGCGAAACCGACATAGAGGCCGATTGCGTTATCATGGCTATCGGCACTTCGCCTAATCCGCTAATCCGAAACTCAACGGAGGGATTGGATACGCAAAAATGGGGCGGCATTATCGCCGATGAAATTACCGGCAAAACCAGCCTGGAGGGAGTCTATGCCGGAGGAGACGCGGTAACCGGAGCGGCCACAGTAATTCTCGCCATGGGCGCGGGAAAAAAGGCCGCTGAAGCAATTGCCGCATATTTAAGTTGAAATGAAATTTGTCCAATAAAGTTGTTTAGAAACTTCAGTTTCTTTCAATGCAGACATCTACCCAGCCGGAGCATTGGGAATATTCTTCCAGTTCGGCCAGCGTTAGTTCAATGAGGGAGTTGCCGCTGCCGCAGGCAGGAAAAACGGTTGTGAATCTTTTCATTGAGTTATCCAGATAGACAGTAACGGCGGGAGGAAGCGCAAATGGGCAGACACCGCCAATGGCGTGACCGGTGAATTCCAACGCTTCTTCTGAGCTTAACATCCTGGGTTTAAAGCCAAAGCGATCGCGAAACTTACGGTTGTCAACTTTCATGTCTCCGGCGGTAACGATAATCATTGCGCTGTCGCTTGAATCTCTGAGGGAGATGCTCTTCGCAATCCTTGCGGGCATAACCCCAAGCGCTGCCGCTGCCAGTTCAACCGTGGCGGTGGAGAGATCCATCTCAACGACATCCTTTCCCCTGTTCCAGCGGTCTAAATATGTGCGGACTTGCTCAACAGACACTTTTATTATTCAAACTATTTATAAATTGATTTGTTAAATATCTTAATAATGCTCTTATTCCGCCGCCTGTAAAAACATAAATACCGTTCATTTGTCCGCTTCCGTATATTTTTATATCAATTTAGCTGTTATTAAGAAAGAAAAAAGAAAAAGCCTATTTGGATTTTTTAACTTTTGATGTTTTTCCCGATTGAACGGGTTTTTTGGCTTCTGCACGATCAAGCGCACTCGCGGGAAAAGTACCCTCTTGATACGCATTGTCATCAGAAAACCAGGATGTTGTTATTATTTTAGTTTCTTCATTGATAGCTTTAACTACCATTTGAGGGCTTTTCGGAAGCGCTGTTACTATAACCGCATCACCGATAAGTCTTTCTGTCGCTCTTACACTCATATTTACTCCTAAAATTAATGCAACGGTCTATGCCGGAAGTACCAAACACAGACCGATAGCATTTTTTGCGTTACTTCTTTGTTGTTTTTTTTGCTGTCGCTTTTGCTGCTGGTTTTTTCGCTGTTGTCTTTTTAGCTGGTTTTTTTGCTGCTGGCATAATTTCCCTCCCCTTATTAATTAATAATAGTCTATATTATTTTTTTGTCAAGTAAAAATAATTAGCCTGTAAAAATAATTTGCCGGGCGTATTACGGAAGTTTGCAAAATTTACAGGGATAGAGCAATATTTAACGGCTCATTTCTTTAAAGCGTCAATCCCACTTTTTGAATACGAAAAAGGCGGCGATTAGGATTAAAATGAATCCTACGATATAGTTCCATTTTAACTCTTCTTTAAAGCAAAGTATTGAAAAAACTGAAAATACGGTAAGCGTAATTACTTCCTGCGCTACTTTAAGCTGCGCTACAGAATAATATGAAGAACCCAAACGGTTAGCAGGAACCTGGATACAGTATTCAAAGAATGCTATCCCCCAGCTAGCCAGAATTACTATCCACAAGGGACTTTCTTTAAATTTTAAATGCCCATATCATGCAAACGTCATAAAAATATTTGAGGCTACAAGCATAACCAGCGGGATAAAACTCTTTAAATTCATAAGTCCTTCCTTGATTCTCCGTCTTTTAATGATTTATGTACAAAATATGCGATTATTATTACTGCCGCACATAGTACCGCTATAAGACATTCTACAAATAATAAATTTTTTAATATATTGACCTGCATTGCCGCCGCAGGAATATCAGCAACAGCGTGCAATAATATTGCCGCCGGAAATAACCATATTTTCCCTTTACGAAAAACAGAATAAAACACAATTACCGATAATGATATTTGCAAAATTATTGCAAATATACGCTCTACTCCGCTTATTAAGAATATATATGGAGCAGTTGTTATAATTGTATTCAATTGGATTTCCATTCGGATTAATGCTTCGCCCTGCAATTTACCGGTTATTGCTTCTGTATTTCCCGTGTTAATCAGAATGCTGAATATTATTGCAATTATCATAGAAATACCGGCAATTAATACCGCTTCTGTTCCGCCATGTCCGATTCCATAAGACAAGCCTGTTTCTATTCCGGTATATTTTTTCTTTAATATTTTAAACGAAATTAATCTTGCCGTTTCTTCAAAAATACTTGCCATTAATATACCATATAATATATAAACAAAAGGTTTTTCTTTTAACGGGTATATTTTAAAAACAATTGAATGAATAGAATATTCCAATACCAAAACAAAAATTATAAATGCAGCTGCTCCTATAATCATCGGTAAAAATTTTGCATTATATTTTTTGTATATGAAAATAAAAAAAACAATTGGTAAACCTATTGAAATAATGGTTGATATAGACATAAATACAATTGAAATTACTGAAACCTGCATATTATCACTTTTATATCCATTATCATAATTTTTTTTATTATGTCAACTTGCTTTCCCAATATATTCGCCGGCATTTCGCCTGATTTTATATAAAGGGAACCTCTAAAAACTGAAGTTTTTAGAGGTTCCCTTTATATAAAACAATGTCGCTTAACTACTATTAAGTAAATTGACTTGTTCGGTAACTTGGTTAGTTGTCTCATAAGCCTTATATTTTTTCGGGCTAAAGTGAAGTGTACCCTACAAAAATACTATTTTTTTGGACAATTTTTCTAAAGCCTTTTTCAAAAATAACCGAACTCTGGAAAAGGTTCAATTTCTTGAAATTTCCGGTAAAATTAATTATCTTTGATACGGAGCATTTTATGACAGAGCTATCTCTATTTAAAAATATAAACAACATTTTCACCGCCGCCGGAATGAAGCGCGTTGATCAACTGGCGATAAACGGTAATATCGATACCGGGTATTCTTATATGTGCACCGCCGGCAGGTATATTTATCAAGCGGCGTTGGCTATGCTGGATGGGAATAAGAATATCGCTGTAATATGCGGGAAGGGTAATAACGGCGGAGACGGTTATGTCGCTGCGCGGATGCTCCAGGAGGCGGGAATTAACGTCGATTGTTTTTCCGTTTGCGATACCAAAGATTTAAACGGTGAAGCGTCATTGGCATTTAAGGATTATATCGAATTAAAAAACGGCATTGTCCGTATAATTACATTTAATGAACAATTACCCGATTTTAACAATTATAGTTTGATAATTGACGCAATGCTTGGAATCGGAGCGAAAGGAGAACCTCACGGATTATACGCAAATGTGATTAAAGCTGTAAACGACAGCAAAGTTTCTGTTTTAGCGGTTGATGCTCCGTCGGGGCTTGATTGCGACAATGGAAAATGTACTTCTATTTGTATAAAAGCCGATTGTACAGTTGCCGCAGGATTTTACAAAATGGGACAATTCTTTTACCCCGGAAGATCCAATGTCGGCAATTTACAAATCGCCGATTTGGGGTATCCGGCGGATATTGTAGAAGAACAGTCCGCCGGAATTTTTTTCCCCGACAATAATTGTTTCAATCGTATTCTGCCCGCGCGTAAGGAAACCGGATCAAAAATTGATCACGGACTTGCATTTCTTTTGTGCGGTTCGCGCGGAATGAGCGGCGCCGCCGCGCTTGCGTCCATGTCAGCACTGCGAAGCGGATGCGGAATGGTTCATCTGGCTGTTCCCGAATCACTTGTTGATACATTGGCTGTTAAGGTTACGGAGCCTGTTTTACATCCGTTAGCTGAGACTGCTTCCGGCGCCTGCGCGGCGTCAGCGCTGAATGAAGTTCTTTTGCTCTGTGAGCGTATGGACGCTCTTTGTGTCGGTTCAGGGTTGTCAAGAGATCCGCAGACTGCGTTTATTGTACGCGAGCTTATCGGTAAAACAGATAAACCCGCTGTAATTGACGCGGACGGCCTTAATGCGTTTGCGGGTTGTTTACCGGAGTTTGCGGGACATAAGGGGGAGATTGTCATTACTCCGCATATGGGAGAATGGAAAAGGCTCTTCGGCGAACTGCGGGCAGATTGCCCCGATGAGCCGCTTGACCGCATAAACAAGCTTAGGCGGTGCGCGGATCAATTCAATGTAAATATTTTATTGAAAGGAAGTCCTTCTTTGGCTGTCAGCGCGAAAGGAACCGCAGTCATTCTTCCTTTTGGAAATTCCTCTCTTGCGAAAGCCGGAACAGGAGATGTACTCAGCGGCATCATTGTCTCTCTTATCGCGCAGGGCTGCTCCTGCTTCGAGGCGGTAATTCTAGGCGCGTATCTGCACGGAGAAGCAGGACGGCTTGCAAGTACAGACCTTACTGAGTATTCCGTGTTGGCGAGTGATTTGATGCGGTATATTCCGGAAGTGATTAAAAACGTAATGAAAAATTGATTTCTAATTCAACATATTAAATATCTACAAAAAGAGAGTAAAAACTTATTTTTTACAGATTATTAATACAGACATCTGTAATAAGTCGTAAAGTATTAGTTGTTACGCTGTACCAGTGAATTAAAAAGCAGGCACGTTGCGTGTACGCCGTTGAGATGCTGTAATTGACAATGATGCGTGAACAGAGTTAATGTTAATATATGTACCATTACAATAAAAAGAGTAAACAACAGCAAATAAAATGACTGCCATTGTATTCTAATAAGGTAATCTCTAAAAACTTCAGTTTTTAGAGGTTCCCATAATGAAGGAGAAGAGTGAAAGAAATGAGCGAAAGAATTTTTGAAGAAGTGGCTGTAGTTATAAAGCAAAAGTATACAGTGAGATTTTTAGAGTACAAAGAGAGGGGAAGTGAATTCACGGAAATAAATGTGTATGGTAATGAAGTAACAGAGAAAGATGAAGATTTATCAGACTACTTTGCGTTTGGTTTTACGGTAAAGGGGAGGGGAGAAGAAGAAAAAGAAAAAATTGAAAAGATGAATGAAAAACAATTTGAAGAATTTATCAGGCATATGACACATTTTATAGAAAATAAATATAATGTTGTACACCAAAAAGAAACAAAAAAAGATGAAAAATCGGTTGTAAATAAACCTGATGGTAATGACTGCCTAATGTTATGAATGTTATTCGTGTTATAACCTGCGGGTACAGTTTGGGGCGAACACTAACCCATAATTAAAAATAACAAGTAAAATCAATTGTTGTCATAGGTTTTCATTTTTACAAATCGTAATATGGTGTATTATTAAATAACAATGCCGCCAGAATAAAGCGGCAGACGGCAATTTACTTGGTTGCGAAAATGGGGGTTTATGGTAGTCTATATAATAAGAAAACCTCTGAAAACCCAAACGGGGCTTTTAGAGGTCCCCATAATTTTATGTGTAAAAGGACAGAACAAGTATGAAAATTGAAGATATCAAAATAGAAGATACGGCGGACGCAAATTATGTTATTAAAAAATTCTTTAATAATGATTTTAAAAATATAAAAATGAACCAGTTAGAACAACTTGTACTGACTGTTTATTCCATGGGTAAAAATGATGGCGTTTCAAATGATTGTGTTCCTGATGAAATTGAACCGGAACCTACAAGTGAAGTCTCTGCAAAAGCAAACCCCTTTGAGATTAATGACAGGGCGAAAGTCCTTGAAGACATTGAAATTGGCCATAGCGGAATATTTATGAAGACAAATAACGTAGGTACAGTAAATTCCATCGACGGAAATACCGTAACCGTTTTATTTGAATCAGTTGAAGACGGAGAATTGATTGAAGTTAACGTCTCGTTTGATAAATTAGAAAAAGTTAGTTAATCAACTATTCCGTATGCATACGGCTATACAAACTGGTTGTTTTTATCGGTTCCCTTGAAGTTTCTCGCCCTACGGGTTACGAAAAAAGCATTTTTTATAGAAACACTAACGCAGACCGATAGTGTTTTTGTATTACTTCTTTGTTGTTTTTTTGCTGGCGCTTTGTTGCGGGTTTTTTCGCTGCGGGCATCTTTTCCTACATATAGAACAAATAGTAAATTACAAGCGGCAGGAATACATGGATAAAAAATATGTGCTATGTATAAGTATTGCCATTACTTTGTTGACATTAGTGAATTTGGGTAGCAGATACTATGATATAAAATGTTAGGAAAGGTTGGTATCCTGATCTGACGGGATCAGAGAGCCGGCAGCAGGTTGAAACGTGCCGTGAGGACGCGCAATATAAGTGGTGATCCTCAAGTAGCAGATTAATCTCAGCAGGCCGCCGTAAAGCAAAGTGTTGCTACCGCCTGACCGATAAAAGCGGTCAGGCGGCAGACTTCGAATAGGAGGACGGTGCTACCAATCACCAGACAATCGCTCCTGATCCTTATTTTATAGTAAGGAGCGGAAAAATGGAAGAAAAAAGACGAAGGTATGTAGGGATTGACTTGGGAAAACGGGAATATACCATGGCAATTATCGACAGGAAAGGAAAGATTAGAATACATCAAGGAAAAACGAGTGACAACGGACGGCAGGCGCTGTACCGGCTTTTGGAAAATGGCGACAAAATAGCGCTTGAAGCTGGCAATCTTGCGTTCATTATGGCCCGTGAAATACATGAACGTATAGGCTGTGATGTGCGTGTGCTGAACTCGGCGAAACTGCCGCTTATCTGGGACGCGCCAACGAAGACGGACAAAGAAGACGCGATGAAACTGGCGCATCTTATTGAGGATCGGAGGGATGAAAAACTGCCGATAGTGCCGCTGCCAAGCGAGAAAGAAATGGAACGTCGAAAAACGTTGTCAAGTTACAGCAGGGAAAATAAAAACCGGACAAGGCATATTAACACGTTACACGCAATATTTGTACATCAGGGACATACGACGATAGTAAGAAAAAATCTTGCTACGGCTGAAAGGCGGCAGGAAGCTGTCAAATTATTGACTGGTCTGGAAAGAGAAGAAGCGGAATGGATATTGAAATATCTGGAATTGCACGAGCAGCGGATAAAAGAATTGAAGCGCAAGATACAGAAAGAAGCAAAAGAAGATGAAGACATGAAAAACCTGCAAACAATACCGGGAGTAGGACCTGTGGTTGCGTATGCTTTTACGGCTCATGTAGGTGACGGCAGCCGGTTTAATACCGGAGCGCAGGTAAGCAATTATATAGGTTTTGTTCCGCGGTTGGATTATTCCGGTACAATTCAACGTGAAGGGCCTATTACAAAACGCGGAAACGGATACTTGCGCGGTTTATTGGTACAAGCCGCTTGGTCTATGGTTAGATGTAAAAGGGAAAGTTCTTTGAAAGATCGGTATATATGTTTAACGGTATTTGGCGGTAAAGGTAAGAAAAAGACTATAGTTTCAATAGGCCGTAGGTTATCTGAATTAATGTATTCCGTTTTACGTGATAAAAGTAATTATGAGGCTCGTATATGGACTGGAAGGAGGGAATATTTGGCAAAATTGAAAGAACTTAGAAATAGCGCGTAAAAGGAGAGGGAGCGGTTCAAGAGGAAAGATAATTTCCCCCTTGACAATAATCATAGGAGGTACGTTGCGTACCTATTATTATTACCCGTTGTGGACATTAACTCGTCCTTTATAGGCTTTTTCTTTGGAATTATTACCAAAAAATTATGTTATGTATAGAAGGGTGCTGATTGAAATAACTATGCTTGGTGTTGGTGATAAAGTGAACGTAATTAAAGATTCAATTGATAGTGTATGGATTTGGAATCAGTTGTAAAACTGGATTGTTTATTTAGGGACGTATGGAATATACCAATAATGGAAAAGGTATTTAAGGAAAGGTTTAATGGGAAGTATCCCGCAAGGAAGTCAATACAGACAGAATTTTCCCATGTAGGCGGACAAGAAGGGCTTTTGTTCCAACTTGACGCAATAGCTTATAAAAAGTAAATAATCTGTTGTATTATATAAAAACAAAGAAGGGATAAAAAATGGAAAATAATGTATTATTACATTCTTTAAAGACCCAACTTTTAATTTCATTTTCAATGCTGGAAAAAATAATTGAAATTTGTCCCGATGAATTATGGAATAAAAAAGTTTCCGGTTATGTTTTTTGGCAACAATTGGTTCATGCTTTTGCCGGCACACATGGTTGGTTAAGAGAAGACAAATTGGAAATTATGCCACCGTTTTCAATTTTTAAAGGCAAAAAAATATATTCAGAATTTGAAAATGAGCCTGAAATAATATTAACAAAAGCAGATGTTATTCAATTGTGTAATGAAACAAAAGAAACTATTGAAAAATGGTTTAACGGAAAAGACGATGATTGGCTAAAAATGCCTTATGCGGTATTTAAAATAAACAATTTTGATAATATTGCAGGTCAAATAAGGCATATAATGTATCATGTCGGACATTGTGAAGCAATATTCAGAGAAAATGGTATAAAACCGGATGAATATTTAGATTTTTTTGGATAGATAATATAATGGAGAATAAAATGATTAACTTGTTAAAAAATAAAAATTTTATCATTGAATTTACAAAAGAAATGAATTTGTTTAGATCTGATTTTTACGGTGAAATTGGAAATGGATTTTATTGGTGTAACTATATGATAATTTATTCGAAAAAAACGTAAAATCAAAAAAAATAATTGCACGAATATATATTAGAGATGATTGTGTTATTATCTGGAGTGGAAAAGAAAATCATTTTAAGAATAGTATTGCGTTATGGCTTTTTTTAATAATATTGATAAGCATAGGGAAAATATTGAAAATACACCTTCGTTCATAAAAGAGCCGTTTATTAATGGAAATTGGTATGGAGTATGTAACCATTGTAAAAAGGATTGTCGTTGTAGAAAAGTTTATAGTATAATATGGAAAACAATTTGGATAATGTTCTGGAGCTGTTTTTGAATTTCATAAATGAATTTTATGGTAAAAAACTTTATATATTCGGATCATAATATTATTTTGAGGTAAACTGTATGGAAATTATTAGGAAAATTGGGTTCCAGTAAATATATATAAAAAATAATATAGGAATAATTATATAAAGGAGTACGGACATACTGCGCATAAAAATAGTTATGTGCAATACACCCCTAAGTGGGTTGACAAAACAATACAAAAATATAAAATAATGCTATGGGAAATAAATTAAAGACATTATATATATCCGACTTAGATGGGACTCTTCTCAATAAAGATAGTAAATTATCAGAATATTCTGTTAAAACACTAAATGGATTAATTGATAGTGGCATGATATTTTCGTATGCGACAGCCCGTTCCTTATCTTCCGCTTTAGTTGTAACAAATGGATTAAAAACCAATACTCCCTTAATAATTTATAATGGAACATTTATTGTAGACCCAAAAACCCAAAAAATATTATTTTCATTGTACTTTAACGATTATGAAAAAAATAAAATAATGGATTTATTAAATAAATATTCAATTTACCCTTTAGTCTATAAACATATTAATGATGAAGAAAAAGTATCATGGATTGAAGGAAAGGAGAATGATGGAATAATAGATTTGTTAAATAAAAGAATAGGTGATAAAAGGTATGTTTCAGTAAAAAACGTAGACCAGTTATATTATGGAAATGTTTTTTATTTTACATGTATTGGAGCAAAATATGAATTAATAAATGCTTATAATGAATTAAATCTTAATCTGGAGTGTACATGTGTTCTTCAGCAAGAGCTTTATAGACCAGAATATTGGTTTCAAATAATGCACAAAAATGCAAATAAAGGTAATGCTATTAAAAAATTAAAAGAAATAGCCAATTGTGAAAAAATAATATCTTTTGGAGATGCAATTAATGATATACCTATGTTTCAAAATTCTGACGAATGTTATGCTGTAGAAAATGCAGTAGAAGAAATAAAAAGTAAATCGACAGGAATTATTTTATCAAATAATAATGATGGTGTAGTACAATGGTTGAATAAGCATTATAAAAAATAAAATACGGGGTGTACTGCACATAAAATTTGATATAGAAAAATATATTCAATTAAATACGATGGATAATTATAATTATATTACTTATGTTTTTAACTTAATTGATGATAAATATTTATCAACACTAAAAAAATGTATTGAATATAATCTAGTGTACTGTAATATACAGACACGATAAAATAAACATGCTATACTTTTGACATGGCAAAAGCAATAATACCAGTGGTAAATGAGAAGGATGTAAAACTTATGGAAGCCCTGCTCT
>JAITFK010000037.1 GCA_031281555.1 Treponema sp.
GGAAAGAAAGCCAGCAATATTGACAGGCTTGCAAAACTTCAGCCCGACATTATAAAAATCAATATTGATTATATTCATAACAGCGAGAAATCTTATCATTATCGCGAGTATTTACGCTCCATCGCCGCCTTTGCTGATTCCGTAGGTATCGAAGTTCTGTATGAAGGAGTAGAGACGGAACGCCAGCTTGATATTTGCATTTCCTCAAAGGGAAGGTTTTATCAGGGATTTTTACTTGCCGTTCCTCAAGCGTCTATGAGCGATTCTGTTATTAACAAGTTTGTTTTTTCGGCATTAATCGCAACCGCTTACTCGGCAATACAAACCAAAGTAGCAGACGCGGAATCCCTAAAAAAATCTATTGATGTTCTTGTTGAACATTTCCTGCTTGAAAACTCGTTCGATGACGAAAAGATAAATAACAATGAATACCTTACTAAACTTTTCCGTGAATTGCCGGAGGTGATACGGATTTATTTATGCAACAGAAAAGGAGTCCAGCTTTCCAATAATATTGAGCGGCAATCGGATCGTATTATATGCCGCGATTATATAAATAAAAATTGGGCATGGCGCGGATACTTCCATGAAATAATAAAGGCTTTTATCAGAGGCAGAAAGAGCTGCCTGACAAACCCGTACCGTGATTTTACAACAAAAGAAAAAATATGTACCTACTCTTATGCGATTAAAGATGATGTGTTTTTATTAGCAGATATTATTAAAGAACAGGAGAAGATAAGCGATTATGCCGCTGGATAGAACAGTAAGCACCGGAATGCCGGGCCTTGATCAGGCCCTCGATCATTTGCGTCTGGGCGATAATGTGGTGTGGCAGGTGCAGTCCATTGATGATTATCTCAAGGTTTTGGGGCCGTATATCAGGCAGGCCAAACAGGATGAGCGCAGGCTTGTCTATTTCAGGTTCGGAAATCATTTACCTTTAATGGCGGATAACGAACCTTCTGTTATTTATCGTCTGGATACTTCCGAAGGTTTTGAGTTGTTTGCCCTGAAAGTCCATGACATTATCGACCGTGAGGGATTAAAGGCTTTTTATGTGTTTGACTGCCTGAGCGACTTGCTTGAAAGCTGGTGTTCCGACATGATGGTAGGCAATTTTTTTCGCATAACCTGTCCCTTTCTGTTTATACTTGATACCATCGCATATTTCGCCCTTATCCGCGGTGCTCATACCCACGACACGATTGCCCGTATACGCGATACCACCCAGCTTTTACTTGATGTGTACAATGTTGACGATAAATTTTACATTCACCCGCTCAAAGTATGGGAACGTTATTCACCAACGATGTTTTTTCCGCATTTAATTGACGGCGATAAAGCTTTTTCAATTACCTCCAGCGCAGATGCCGCAACATTGTTTTCACGTGTCAGCCGGGGAGGAAATCCCAGAGATCATTGGCATATTACATTTGATCATGCGCGCTCATTCCTAACTCGCGATGAAAAGTCTCAGGAAGAAATGAAAAAACTTCTTGCGGGCTGGATTATCGGCAAAGAATTACGCATAACAAACCTGATTATCAAGTATTTCACTCTCGCTGATATTCTGGACATTGCGGAAAGGGAAATAGGAACAGGTTTTATCGGCGGGAAAAGCGTCGGGATGCTTCTTGCAAGAAAAATCCTTGAGAAGGACGCCGGTGATGTTATACGAAATCATTGGGAGCCGCATGATTCATATTACCTGGGTTCTGATATTTTTTATACTTACATTGTACATAACGGATTGTGGGATTTACGGATTAAACAAAAAACAACAGAAGGTTATTTTACCGTAGCAAAAGAACTGCAGGAAAAAATGAGGCAGGGCAAATTTCCCGATAATATCAGGGAACAGTTTATCCAGATGCTGGAACATTTCGGGCAAGCGCCGATTATTGTCCGTTCAAGCTCTCTGCGCGAAGATAATTTCGGCAATGCGTTTGCCGGAAAATATGAAAGCGTCTTTTGCGCCAATCAAGGTACGCCCGAAGAGCGTTACACGGCATTTGAGCAGGCCGTCCGTACAGTCTACGCCAGCACCATGAACGATGACGCTCTGGCTTACAGGCAGCGACGGGGGCTTACAAACCAGGATGAGCAAATGGCGATTCTTGTTCAGCGTGTTTCAGGAAACCATTACAACGAACTGTTTTTCCCGCATATTGCGGGCGTTGGGAATTCTATCAATTTGTATGTATGGGACAAATCAATGAACCCGGAAGCGGGTATGCTGCGGATTGTATTCGGATTGGGAACACGCGCTGTGGATCGCGTTTCAGGCGATTACGCAAAAATAGTTCCTTTGGATTGCCCGAACAAGGGACCGCCTGTAAACTATGGCGATGAAAAAAAATTTTCTCAGCATAAAGCCGATGTTCTTGATCTTCTTAATAACAAATTGACAGAAGTACCTCTTGAAAAACTGGCGGACGGTGATTTAAAAACCGACAAAGACATTTTTTTTACGATAGATACAGCGGCAATAAACCGTATGCAGGAGCTCAGGATTAACTATGAATCAACTCCCAGAATCCCGGATTTCAAAAAACTGCTGAATGAAACAGGATTTCCCGAATTTGTCCGCACTGTGCTTTCAACATTGAGTTTGGCATATAACTATCCTGTGGATATTGAGTTTACTGTCAATTTCGCTCCGGACGATGAGTTCAGGTTTAATCTTCTGCAATGTCGGCCCTTGCAAACAAAGGGACTTGGCAGAGTCATGGAAGCTCCTCAGCCGAAAAAGGAGCAGATTTTTTTCTCCTCCGCGGGCGACTTTATGGGCGGTAATATCAGATTGCATTTTGATTATGTTGTTTTTGTCAAAGCGACAGAATACCTTGATCTAACCGAACAGGATAAATATCAGACGGCGCGTACAATCGGCATCATAAACCAAAAGCTGAAAGATAAAACCGTCTTATTAATGGGGCCGGGAAGGTGGGGAACAACAACACCGTCCCTGGGAGTTCCGGTTAATTTCAGCGAGTTATGCAACATGGCAGCCCTTTGCGAAGTATCGTACCTGAAAGCGGGCATAGTGCCGGAGTTGTCTTTTGGAAGCCACTTTTTTCAGGACATTGTGGAATCTGATATTTTTTACGCGGCTGTGTTTGACGGAGAACCGGGTATCGTATTCTGCCCTGAGCAGATTTTAACGCGGGAAAATGTGTTCTCAAAAATTTATACCGGAGAGAGTAAAATGGATTCAGTGATACACATAGCGCAAACACCCGGTTTAATATTACACTCAGATATTACAAACCAAAAATTGCTTATTTATTGGGATCAAGATGCTGTATAAGGATGGACGCTTAAGGATGAAATCCTATGCCGCTTAATAAAAATATAAAAAAAACTATGGTCATCGGTTCCGGCCCTATTGTTATCGGGCAGGCGGCTGAATTTGATTATGCCGGAACACAGGCGTGCCGGATGCTTCGCGAAGACGGGATTGAGATTGTCCTTGTAAACTCCAATCCCGCAACCATTATGACAGATAAGAATATCGCTGATAAAATATACATCGAATCGCTGACGCTTGCCACCGTTAGGCGCATAATCGAAAAAGAACGTCCCGACAGTATTTTATCAGGACTCGGCGGGCAGACGGGTCTGACACTTTGTATGCAGCTTGCCCGTGACGGTTTTCTTGAAAAAATGAATGTGTGTCTGCTGGGATCGTCGCCTGAAACAATCGACAAAGCCGAGGACAGAAAGCTGTTCAAGGAAACCATGCAAAGTATCGAACAGCCTGTGATACCTTCGGTTATCGCTGTTGATGTACAGACGGCGGTTAAGTTTGCCGATGAAATCGGATATCCTGTCATTGTGCGTCCCGCCTTTACACTTGGCGGTTCAGGCGGCGGCATTGCAGCTAACGAGACGCAGCTTCGGGAAATTGCCGCTAACGGACTTTCATTGTCTCCGATACATCAGATTTTAACGGAAAAATCCATCGCCGGCTGGAAAGAAATCGAATATGAGGTAATGCGCGACCGGGCCGGAAACGTAATCACTGTTTGTTCAATGGAAAACTTCGATCCGGTCGGCATACACACAGGCGACAGTATCGTCATTGCGCCGGCTGTTACATTAGCTGATAAAGAGTATCAGATGCTGCGTTCTGCGGCTTTAAACATTATTCAAGCGTTAGGTGTAGAAGGCGGCTGTAATGTTCAGTTCGCTCTGCATCCCGACAGCTTTGAATATGCGGTTATAGAAGTAAACCCGCGCGTTTCACGTTCTTCGGCGCTTGCGAGCAAGGCGACGGGATACCCGATTGCCAAAGTTGCGACAAAAATTGCTATCGGTTATACCCTCGACGAAATAATAAATGCTGTTACGGGCAATACATTTGCCGCGTTTGAGCCGACTCTTGATTATGTGGCTGTGAAGTTTCCAAAATGGCCTTTTGACAAATTTGTGTACGCACAAAAAGAGCTTGGCACGCAGATGAAGGCCACAGGTGAAGTCATGGCGATTGCTGACACCTTCGAGGAAGCTCTTGTGAAGGCGGTGCGAGGTGCGGAGATAGGACTTAACAGCCTCGAGCTGCCCCGTCTTGCGGCAAAATCTGACGAAGAAATCCGCAATTTGTTGAACACTGTAACCGATGAACGCTTGTTTGTATTATATGAAGCAATCAAACGCAGTATCAGCGTGGATGAACTTTATTCGATCACCAAAGTAGATCGTTGGTTCTTGCATGGACTTGTCAATATTGCGTCTTCCGGCTCCCAACTCTCTGCTTCTCATTTGCCATTAATATACAAAATGGTTGATACCTGTGGCGGCGAATTTGAAGCTAAGACACCGTATTTTTATTCGATTCAAAATGGTACTGAAAACGAAGCCTTGTCGTTTATTCAAAAAAGCGGCAAACAACGGATTGTGGTGCTGGGCTCAGGACCAATTCGCATTGGGCAGGGCATTGAATTTGATTACGCATGCGTGCATTGCGTATGGACGTTGAAAAGCATGGGATACGAAGTTATCGTAATTAATAACAATCCGGAAACCGTATCCACAGACTTTGACACCGCCGACAGGCTTTATTTTGAACCTCTGTGCATTGATGATGTTATGAGCATAATTGAGATTGAGAAACCGTTAGGTGTCATCATAGCGTTCGGCGGCGGTACGGCAATCAAGCTGACAAAAAAACTACATGAGCGGGGCGTAAACATCATCGGCACTTCGGCGGACAGTATTGATATTTGCGAGGACAGGCAGCGGTTTGACGTACTTCTTGAGAAACTGCAGATAAAACGCCCCAAGGGGTTCGGAGTAATGACGGAAGCTCAGGCGCTGGACGCAGCCGAAAAGCTTGGCTTCCCAGTCCTTATGCGCCCATCGTACGTACTGGGCGGACAAAATATGATCATTGCGTTCTCGCCGGACGATATTCGCGAGTATATGGAAATAATCCTGCGTTCAAAACAGGAAAACCCGGTATTAATTGACAAGTACCTTGAAGGTATGGAAATAGAAGTTGACGCCCTGTGCGACGGAAAAGATGTATTTATTCCCGGCATAATGGAACACATTGAACGCACCGGCATACATTCCGGGGACAGCATAGCCGTATATCCCGCTCTTAATATAGACGATACGTTAGCTGATAAAATATTTGACGTTACGCAAAAACTTTGTATGGCGTTAAATGTTAAAGGGCTTGTCAATATTCAATATGTCCTTTATAAGGACGATGTCTATGTTATAGAAGTAAACCCGCGTGCGTCACGTACTGTTCCGTACCTCAGCAAAGTTACGGGAATTCCCATGTGCGAAATTGCCACAAAAATAAGCGCAGATAAGACACTTTCCTCTTTAGGGTATAAATCGGGCTTTGGAAAAATACCGCCCTATGTTGCAGTTAAAGTGCCCGTCTTTTCTTTTGAAAAGCTTGCCGGAGTGGATACGCATTTAGGTCCGGAAATGAAATCCACCGGTGAAGTTTTAGGCATTGGAAAAAATTTTGAAGAATCGCTTTACAAGGGGCTTGTCGCGGCCGGCTACAAAATGAAAAAGAAGGGCGGCGTGCTGATAACCGTACGAGACGGCGACAAAGCGGAAATTACCGATGTGGCAAAAAAATTCGTGCAGTGCGGGTTTTCCCTTCATGCTACGCGGGGAACCGCCCGCTATCTTAATGAAAAAGGTTTAGATGTTCAGCCTATTGATAAAATATTTGATAACAAGGAAGAAAACACGGAAACTCTTTTGGCAAGCGGACAGATAAGTTATATAATCTCTACGTCGGAAAAAGGCAGGGACCCGGCGTTAGATGATGTGAAACTCCGCAGAAAGGCCTGCTCTCTCGGCGTGCCATGTCTGACATCAATTGATACAGCTAACGCTCTGGCAGACGGTCTGCTTTCGGGTTACAGTGAAATAAGCACAGAACTAATCGACATTAACCGCCTAAGAGGCGAACGTATTAAACTGTCTTTCACAAAAATGCACACTTGCGGTAATGATTATATTTACTTTAACTGCTTCAACACGGAAATAGTAGAATCGCCTGAATCGCTTTCCGTGTTTTTATCAGACAGGCACGCCGGAATCGGCGGAGACGGCGTAGTACTGATACTGCCGTCTGGTGTTGCGGACGCAAAAATGCGTATGTTCAATGTTGACGGAAGCGAAGGCAGCATTAGCGGAAACGCTATCCGCTGTGTTGCGAAATATTTATATGACAACGAAATTGTACAGAAGCGCTTTATGCTGATTGAGACAAAAAGCGGCGTGAAAAAACTCTATCTCTCTACACGTAACGGGACAGTATCGTCAGTTAAAGTTGATATGGGACGAGCGGAATTGCACCCCGAAAAAATCCCCGTTAATTTAACGGGAGAGAATGTGATTAAAAGAAAAGTAACTATCGGCGGTATTGAGTATGAGATTACCTGTGTTTCCATGGGCAATCCTCACGCCGTAGTTTTCTGTGAAAAGATTGACAGTCTTAATTTGAGTAAAATAGGCCCCCTGTTTGAAAACGATTCGTTGTTTCCCGACCGCGTGAATGTTGAGTTTGTCAAAGTCATGGACAAAAACCATTTAAAAATCCGCTTATGGGAACGAGGAAGCGGAGAAACTCAGGCAAGCGGAACCGCTGCATGCGCTTCGGCAGTGGCTGCTGTATTGAACGGATACTGCGATAAGGACACTGAAATTAAAGTCCGCCTTCCAGGCGGAGACCTATTTATCCGTTACACTGATGATACCGTGTATATGACGGGCGATTGTATCAAAATTTTTGACGGAACAGTAGAGATATAATCGTTTTATTTTCTATAAATACCGTCGAACTTTATTGCAATATTCATCGTATTCTTTTCCATAATGAATTTTAAGAAATTTTTCTTCACGTAAAATCTGACGGTGAACTGCCATTACTAAAAGGACCAAAAATATCAGCGTAACAATATTCGGATATGCCGCAAAAATGCCGATAAAAAAAGCCATAAATGCCAAATAAACCGGATTCCGGCTTATTGAAAATGTTCCGTTTGTAACTAAATCATTGTTTGTATTTTCATCAATACCAACCCGAAAAGATTTCCCGAATATTTTTAAAGTAATACCGAACCATATAAGACTGACAGTACAAATAACAACAGCAAAAATATTTAATGCGTCAATCTTAAAAAAAAAATTTGTTAATACGGCAGGAAACGGTAAAACAAAAAACTGTGATAATATTGAATAGAAAAAACAAAGAATTTCCGGCAGCATGATATAATCAGTTTTATCGGTAACGCCGAATACTATTACTTTAATACCATGACGGCTTAACACTGCGGAACGGATTAGCACCATAATAATCAATATCGGTAATTCAAGTATGGGAATATATTTCATATTAGCCTGATTTCATTGAACCCCATCCATATAAGCCATACATATGCGCAGGTTTTAGGAAGCATCAGCATTCCGATTAACGGGTATACATCCGCCCAAAGTACAACAGGAATGTAAAAAGAAAAACTGATAAGAACAGCAAGCCACAAAAGTTTGAATTTTTGGTCATTATTCTTTTTAGCCATTCGGAAAAATATTATTATTATAATTAAACCCAAAAAAACAAACGGGATATTACGGTAAATACCCCAGGAAAACGGCGCATCGGCGTTTAACCACCTGTTCTGCGGAAACAGGCAAAGTACAATTCTTATAACAGCTAACGCATAAACAAATACAGTCAGTTTGTTTTTCCCTTCAACATTATACCGTATTCTCCAGACATGATATAAAATAACATAAAACAGAGTCATGGTAATTGACGTTATCAATTTTCCAAAACCGAGTGCAACAGTATAATTTTCAAGCCCTGTTGTCCAAAGAGCGATAATTCTCGGTATAAGGTGAAATGCGTCGCCAAAACCAAGTATCAAGGTCATAATACCGAACAGCATATACTGCCTGTTCTGTCTTTGACGGCGTATTATATAACACCCAATCGTAATAACTGTTATCAGATATATAACCGAAAAGGCAGATTCCATAATAGCTTGCAAAAAACACCTCCTGAAAAAAAATTATTATTTATTACTTCGTATTGAAATAAAATTATCGCAATTTGTACATATTAACCCGGATATTGCATCCATTATTTGCGCATCTACAATGTTTATTTTATTACAATTTTTGCATATATATTCTTTTCTATTATCTAATTTCTCACTTGCTAAAATAATGATATTACCGCCGATTTCATCTTTAGATGACGTTTTTCTGAAATTTTTTCTTAAAACATCGAAATTTACCAACTCTCTTTTGATATTTTCCGGATCCCTTATTCTTACTAATCTTTCATTTGCTAAATATTGTGTAAATACTACAAAATGCCCAAAAGACGCATTTTCAAATGAATGAACATTCATAATTGCGGGAATTTGATTAGTTTCACAATAACTAAGAATTTTTTTAAAATCGGAAAAACGTATGATACTGGTATGTAAATCTCTATTTTCAAGATATTTCCCTATTTTATATGTCTTACCGCTTATTCGCCCTTTGGATGATATATCAGATATTTCCTGCCAGATATTATTGAAACTATTTGAATTATCAAAATAATAATTTTCAACCATTTTTATACATGCTGCTCCGCAAGTATTACCATCAGGCTGTTCTATTAAATTTATTGAATTAAGCTTTCCATTAAAAAATGATTGTTCAACATTTGAATCTATTGTTACGCAAGATATCATAAACAAACTTACCAAAAGATTAACAACAATTATTTTGATTAAAGATTTATACATAATATGTTTCTTAAATTAAGAATATACCTATATTATTTTTCCGTCAATATTTATCAGACGAATTTAACGCAAAACTCACAATACTATTTTTCTACATTGATATTTCATATTTATTAAACCATATACAGAATAACTAAAATTATTTATGCTATTAAACCCTTTTTCTTGCAAAAAACTTTATAACATTTATATACTTCATATCGTTTTACTGCATCGAGCGGCGCTCCTATTACCAAACCTCTTTCTTCACAAGGTAAATCCAGCCCTAATGTTTACGGGTCAAGGTACTGTTCAAAAAGTTTCATTACAAATCTTTTAACTTCGGATAACTTTTCTTAAACCAGTCATATAATTCTTGTTTTTTAAAGGTCTTTTCACAATGTAAATTTAAATGATTAAGAAATTTTTCTACCAATTCCGTTGTAATATGTACAATATCCAAATCAAGGTCCGTGATGCCTCAAAATAAAATCTAACCGAAAAGACCGGTTACCTCATAATAAAAATCTAACCATAGTCAGACGGCATGAAGATCGGAAACATCGCCAACAAGTTGGCGCAGGGATTTCCCGCCTCCAAGATTTACA
>JAITFK010000060.1 GCA_031281555.1 Treponema sp.
TGAGTAATGCTTCTCGCCGTAAGCAAAATAACAGTGGAAAAAACAAAACTGACAATAAGGGCGGCTGTTACGGAATCCCAGTCATGCTTCTCAATAAACCTGGACAAAACAATGCCGCCATGCGCCATAAAGGAACCGATAGTGAAACGCCTCAATTCTTCGGAGGGGGCAAGAGCTATTCCCGGATACATACTTAGGATTTGGAAGATAATTATAAAAACAGGTATGTAAGGCCAATATGTTACAAACGAATAAAAACTGATACCGGTGTAATCAAAAAACATCATATAATAAATTCTAACCCAAAAAAAGCCCCATCCAACGGAAAGCATGACTCCGATCATATCCGAGAAGATAAAAGCGGTGGCCGTAAGCGCGGAACTGGTACGCCTAAACCGCGTTCTGTACCACACGTCAAATTCGGAAAGGGTCATACTTTTAGTCTATTATATGCGCTTTCTTTCTTCAAGGACCCTGCGCATCCGGTCAATAAACGCGGTCTTGGAAAATTGCCGTACATGCTCTGTAAACACCTCCCGCCGGTTGAATGTTACTTCATTCCTCTCAAAAAAATCCATTGCCGCGATAAGGGATTCCGGCGTTTGTTCGTCAAAAAAAAGGCCTGTTTCGTTTTCTTTTACTGTATCCAGCGCCCCCCCTTCCCTAAAGGCGATTACAGGACAGCCCGCCGCCTGAGCTTCCACAGGAATTATGCCGAAATCTTCGATACCTGGGAAAAGCAGAGCCTTTGCCGAGGCGTACAGTTCCTGCATTTCCCCTTCGGAAATCTTGCCCTTGAAGCTGACAAGCCCGGTTCTTTGATATTTTCTTATCAGTTTTTTCACGGCGCCCGCCCCGGCAACTACCAGTTTCCGGCCCGATTTGACGCAGGCTTCAATGGCAATATCCGCCCTTTTATACCCTGTAATTTGCCCAAAAAAAAGATAGAAATCTTTTGGCACGCGCTCAATGGATAAAAAGTTTTCCACGTCTACCGGGGGATATATTACCGTAGCTTCCCGATTATAATAACGCCTTATGCGCTTTGCCACATAACTGGAATTCGCGGCAAAATGATCCACTAAATTGGCCGAGCTTATGTCCCATAATCTAAGGCGAGGGATCATACGTTTCATAAAAAACCTGACAAGCGCATTAGTTTCTTTGAAATACTCATGATACATATCCCAAAGGTCGCGCATTGGACTGTGGCAGTAACAGAGGTGATAGGCTCCGGGATTGGCAACTACCCCTTTTGCTGGCCCCGCTTCGCTGGATATTACAAGGTCATATTTCTGTAAATTAAAATCCATTAACGCGTTGGGCATCAGGGGCATATAAAGCTGGTAGAGTTTTTTCGCGAATGGCAGGCGGTTTATACTGGAAGTTATAACAAGATGGCTGTTGATTAAAGGTGAAACCGCTTTGCGATTGTACACATGGGTATAAATGTCCGCGTCGGGAAACATCTCAAGGAGAACTTCGAGCACTTTTTCCCCGCCGCGCATATTGACGAGCCAGTAGTGGACGATGGCAATCTTCATTTTCGTTCCTTTATAAAATATCAGTTTTATCCGATTGTTTTATTTTTTCGACAATGTCACGTACAAGCTGAGTCTTACCTCTTTTGGTAATCAACGCGGCGGGCGGAGAACCCTCTTTGCCTGAACGGATTACCACAATAAGATCTTCAACCCCGGCTAACGCGACGGGAATGTCAGAATCAACAAAACAACCGTCTGTTCCCGCGGTATATACATCAGCGACTGTATTACCGCCGCTGCTAACGGGAGAATTGCCTGAGAGAAGGCCGGCATAATCATCCCAACTGCCTATATCAATCCAGTCGAATCCTGCGCGGATCATAACAGTTTGGGTGGATTTTTCGGCGATAGCATAATCAAAGGAAATAACCGTTGATTGTTTGTAAGCTTTTTTCAATCCTGTCCATGCATCCAACACATACAGACCTTTTGTTTTAGTATATGAATTTTTATCCGGGGCTTTAAGTTTTTCAAAAGAGCGGAAAACATCCGCTGCCAGACGGCGGTATTCATCCGCCAGGAAATCACAGCGAAAGGCAAACATTCCAGAATTCCAGAAATACTTTTTAGAAGCCAAAAACTGTTCCGCCGTTTTACGATCCGGTTTTTCACGAAACGCGGCTGCCCCATAAACATCCCCTGCAAGTTTTTCCGCTGTTTCAATATAGCCGTAACCTGTTTCCGGACTTGAAGGTGAAATGCCAAATACGACTAGCTTGTTCTGTTCTGCGTATCGCGCAGCCGTGTTTGAGTTTTTCAAAAAAACATCAAGCGGTTTAATAATGTGATCGCTTGTAAGAACCAGCATAGTCCGGTTCCAGCCGCCTGTTTTTCCGGCATATGCGATGGCGCAGGCAATTGCGGGAGCTGTGCTCTTTGCCTCAGGCTCCGGAATCAACACAATGCGTTTTTTTTCGGCTGTACTCAATTTGGAACAGGCGGTGATTACAAAGGGCATGTGGGTCTTTCCGGTAATGACGATCACTCTGCCGTCATTTTCTGGTATGACCTGCAATGCCCGTTCAAGGCTCAGGGAGAAAAAACTCTCTGTTCCGTCTTTTGCCGCAGGTAAAAACTGTTTCGGTTTTCTTGAACTGCTTGCCGGCCAAAGCCGCAAGCCGGAGCCCCCGGCCATTATAAGACAATCGTTAATCATGGCGTATCCTTATTTGATTTCAATTCTTTCAAAATAACCGAAGCGGTTTTCTCAAAAGTGTATTTTTTTATAAGAGTGTCGTTAAGATGTAAAAACTGCTGATCTCTGTCTGATAGAATTTGATGTAATTTGTCATGCAAATCTTTACTGCTGCCAGATTGAAAAAATACAACCGGAAAGTCTGAGTATACTTCTTTAAAAACTTTTATGTCCGAGATTAGAGCTTTAGTTCCCAATAACATGGCTTCAAGAGGAGGATAGCCAAAACCTTCATATAGGGAAGGTTGTACTAAAAGAGTGCTTTGCGCGAGCAGTTTCCATTTTTCGTCATCATTTATGTAACCGGAAAAAGAAACTTCGTGTTCCTTAAGCATATTAAGGCGTTTTGCGGTTTTTTTGTCTCTGGATCGAAATTTTTTCTGTGAACCAATAATAACAAGTTTATATTTTAAACCTTCTTTTCTGCATTGTATAAAAGCGTCTATTAATATATTAAGTCCTTTATGTTTCTTTATATTTCCCATAAAAATAACAGTTTTTTCCTTTTCTTTAATGTTTTTTAATTCTTTTTGAAACGGTACATTAACTGCGTTTGAGGCGTTTATTATATTTAATGTATCGCCAAGAAAATAATTAATTCTTAATTTCGAGAATTCAGAAACTGTAAAAATCGCTTTAGAAAGACGCGCCGCTCTTCTATAGAAATAAAGCCGCATCCAAAATCCGGGCTTTGTAACAAGATTTGGTATATCTAAAAAAATTATATCATGAATTGTTGAATAGACGGGAACTTTTATGCCATTTGGAATATTAAAATAAGGAGTGTAAAAAATATCTCCTGAATTTATTTTCTTAAGTATTGATTTTGGGAAAGCGAACGTATCGCGCAGGGAGAAAGGTTTTATTTTACAATGGATTACTTCGGCGCTGGAATTATCAGATATTTGAATTATTTTTTCTTTATCTCCAAGAAGAAAAATGGCGGCTCCCGAAGAAAGAAGAAAAGGAAGAAGCCCTTTAAAATAAGTCTCTATTCCTCCGCTTGAGTTAATATGCCTGCAATCAACTGTTATAATCATGGAATTTCAGCGTTCTTCCAATTTGAAGCTTCGAATATTGAATCGTGGAGATATATCCATTGATCCTTTTTAATAGTAAATGTATATTTTCCGTGAGTATATGCCATAGGAGAATGATTCTTTGAAATTAATATTCCGTTTTCTTTTGGCTGTATGGAAATCGGATTACCCGTGAATGGATTCATAAGATTTTCAACTATGCCATTAAGCGTGAAGAAGGGGACATCCGCATTTGTCATAAAGTCATCGTTTATAGATAACGCGCCATGAGAATAAAAATCCTTAAACAAAAAAACAGGGTTATATGATTCCCTTGCTTCTCCATTAATAGATAATGGATCATTTGATATCAAACCGTTAATACTGTTTCCATGATCGGCGATAATTATTATTCTTGTATTATTATATACTTCGTTTTCCCGTAAATAATCAAGCCATTCGCCTATTTTTAAAAAGAACGCCGTATTTGAATGATAAACTCCGTTATTGGCATATTTCGTTTTTCCGATTTTTGAAGGGGTTTCCGTTGGTTTTAAAGTTTGTTCTTCAAGCCATACGGAATCATGGGTTGTTTCATTCGTGACCAGAAGCGCAGTTGGCGCGTTTGATTCAAAATTTGTAAGAACGGGTAAAAAATCCAAAACGGCGTATGAATGTATAAAGTTAATTATGGAATTTCCCATATCATCAGTACTCCAATACCAGCCCGCGTCGTAAATAATGGGACGTAAAAGCGGATTATTCATTTTTAACAGGGAGAACCAGATAATATTGCGTATAATTCTTTGATATGTAAAATCTTTTTTTTCAGGGTCATTCTTTTCATACCATAAACCTGTATATTGTCTCAAAGTATTAAACGCGTTTATTTTTTCATATTTCTTATAAATGGAAATATCAGGTATCCATGAATAATTTGCCCATGAAGGATCGGTCACCGTAACATTGAACCCGGCGTTTACAAGCGACAGGGGTATTGTTAAAAGCGCCTGATTATGTTTTTCAACAAGCGGGATGTCGTTTTTAGCGTTCATCTCATATGGCGTATATTCATATCCTCCCCAAAGAGGCGGCGTTCCCATTAATGTGTGACTTGAAAATGAGGCGGTGTTTCTGTAAAGTGTAAAGCCGTCAAATTGTTTTTCCAACTGTGGATGTTCACTGAAAATAAGCGACACAAATCCATTCACCGCACCATCGGCCATAATAACAATCACATTTTGATTATTCTTTGAAAGGTTAAAAACAGGCTCGATCAACGCTTTTTCCTGATTATTTTCCATGTTAACGCTAAACAGCGTATATGCTTTATTAATTTTTATGATATTGTATAAGGAAATAACTATAAAGAAAATAAATAATATTGATAAAAATGAGCTTAAATAAATAATTTTATTTTTATTAAGAAGAAAAAATATTAAGAATAATACAAGAATCGGAATTATTACGGAAAGAACAGCTTGAGTAAAGCCGGTCTCCAACACGCCAGTCGTATTAAAGTTAAAAAAATTATTTATTGTACCATAATTTCCGCTGAAAGCGACAGTATAAATCGAAAATATCAATGCGAGAAAAACAAAAGTAAAAACTAAAATTGACTTAATCCGATCAGAAAAAAGGAGAAATATACTTAACGGCCAAAGAAAGAAAAACCCAAAAAAGAATAAATTTGAATAAACAATATAAGTAAAAGGAGAAGCGTATTTTTCTATATTACAGAATTCATCCGGTGAAGACGCGATGACAGAGGAAGGAATATATAAGCCGGCAAGCAGGAAAAGTGTAAAACATGAAAGGATAAAAAGGACTAACATATTTCTTTTGTCATGAAATATTTTAACAAAAAAACGTTTATACAGATAATTAAAATATTTAAGAAATAACGGTAGAAAATAGAAAAGCGATACGATTAATGAAACAAGCAATCTTTTTTTAAATACACGTAATTTCATAACAAATAACAAATAACAAATAAAAACGGCGAAAATGACACAAAAGATAATATATAAAACTTTTAAAGGATTCTTTATTTTGTAAAATATATTTTTGACAAGAGAAAAAATATTATTAAGCGTCCAGTACAAAACAAGCGCAGCGGGCGAATTATAAAGTAATATCAAAAAAATAAGCGCCATTCCGAAAACCTGAATTCTATCGCGTATGGAAAGGCTATGGGTATATATGACCCCCGCAGCGCAATTAATCAAGGTCATTATTACAGGAAGAATATTAACAGAAAAACCCCCGATATGAAAAAGCGAATCGGGAGCCCCGATATCTTTTATAAATAAAAAACTTACACCGCGCAGAACCTCAAGGTTTGACAGGAATGAATATGCCGCGATGAAAAACGGAATCTGAACCAAAAGCCCTATAGAACTGCGAATAGAGTAAAGGGGATGATAATGATTCTGCCGATAATAAGTTGAAAGGATCATGAATTGTTCATCGCCTGAAAAAACGGATTTTATCTTTTTTATTTTAGGTCTTAATCGGTTAATTATATCACGTTCCGTAGATTGCCAGCGTTCCGCCATTATATACAGCGGAAGCGACAGAAAAGAAACCGTTAAACTGACTCCAAGAACTGAAAATATTATATTTTTGAATGTCTTAAAAAAGAAAACATACACAAATTCTATTATTTGAACAATGGGGGATATGATAACCGTATAGAGAAAATTAAACATTAATAACTCCGGTTAACCGGCAGTCAGCGCGAATGATCATGGATGTTTCTCCGGTCTAGTCCAATTCTTTTCATCAAAGATACTATCGCGAACATAATATGTGTTATTCGGGTTAATTTCAATTTCAGTTTTATTCCTATCACTGACCCTTTCTATAAGAATTAACTGCGGATTGCTTTTCCAGTCGATTGCGGTAATTGAATTGCCGGTAAAAGGATTTACAGGATCTTTGATTAATTCCTTCATTGCGAGAGCGGGAACATCAGCATTTGTCATAAAAGTCATATCGGTTTTCATATCGCCTTTAACATTAAAATCTTTTACCAATAATACCGGATTAAAATGATCAACATGAAACGGTAAACTGGTTTTTGTCACATAAGTAACGTCTAAAAGGCCGTGGTCAGAAACCAGAATAATGCGAGTGTTATCGTATACCCCATTTGATTTAAGAAAATCAAAATACTCAGACAGGCGTTTTATTGCAGCCGCATTGGTATGATACCAGACTTCCTTGCTAAAAGGACTTTTGCCATAATCTGTTACAGTAAGTCGGGGTTTGTAAAGAGGCGCCTGCAAAAACCAATTTTCATGGGTTGTGTTATTTACCATTAAGACAGCAGATTTTTCCTCCTCGGACTCAAAATCTGTTAATTCATCCAGAAAATCCAGTACAGAATAACCGTTCAGGAAAAGCCTCATTCTATACTCAGAGAATGGCGCACACCATGAGCCTGTATAGTAAACAGCTTGTCTGAAAGCAAGAGGTATCTCACGAAATATCGCATACCATAAAATATTACGTTTAAGGACTTCGCTATGCGGCGGTAAAATTATATTATTCCGCTTTAACCATAAATTTGTATATGCTCCATCAGTTATATAACCAGAAACATTGCCCTCATTATCAAAAACACGCAAATCAGGAATCCAGTTGTCATCAGCATATGGGGGGTCTGTTATGGTAACAAAAAAACCAGATTTGGATAAAATCGCAGGCATCATGAGCAGAGCTTCGTTTCTTTTATTGTGAAGGGAAACATCCGAACGATTATTTATTCCCTCAGGTGTATATTCGTAACCGCCAAATATGGGGGGCGCTCCGCCTCTTGTCCATCCGTTAAACGTAACGGTATTTGGATAATAAATAAACCCGTCATATTTTTGATATAACTCGGGACTTTCTTCAAATATATACGGAACAAAAACACTTTCAGCCATATCAAGCATGATTACCAAGACATTTTTTCCTGTTTTGGAAAAATGAAAGATGGGAAAAATTGAATCCTCGGTCTTTTGTTCGGGCGTATAATACTGTGAAAGTTTTTTAAACTCTGCTTTAATAAAGAATAAATTTTTTATGGAAAACGGAACAAGAGCGACAAATAATGTTATAACCAGAAAGGAGAGTATTTTCTTGGCTCCGCGTATATAAATAAAGAACAAAAGCGAAAAAACAATTGCCATAACTAATATGTTTATGGATATTTCACGCAAGTTATGGCTTACAGTTCCCGTAAATACCAAATCAGTAGAAATTAGTCCGTAATTTCCCGGAAAGATAAACATATTACAAAGCGCGGAAAAAGAAACTATTACCATTAATATCGAAATTATTTTCTTTACTTTTTCTGAAAAAAGAAAATAAATCATTAACGGCCAAAAAACAAATAGTCCAAATGATTGAATAGCCGTATTAAAAATAAAAAAGAGCGGCGATTTAATATTGTCAATAAAAGAAAATTCCTGCGGAGACGCGACGATAAGCATAGATGGGAGAAAAATACCGGTTGCCATCCACAGAATAAGGAGAGAAAACATAAGAATAATCATATTTTCTTTTGGCGTCCATAAAATATGTTTTATTTTTTTTGTTAAATGCGTTATGTAAGGGATTAACCATGGGATTATTCCGATAATAATAGAAAGAAAAGCGATAAGAACTCGTATTTTTATATTACCGTGGTGTTTAAACATGATATAAAACAATAAAAAAGACGCGCAGAATGAAATAACACCAAACAGGATAAATTTTTTGTTTTTGAGCGGAAATTTTAAATATCCTTCTTTTACCAGCGAAAAAACATTATTAAGCGTCCAGTATAGCACCAGTCCGGACGGAGTGTTATACAGTAATACCAGAAAGACAAGAGCCATGCCGTATATTTGCACTTTATCTTTTACGCCAAGACCACGCGTATATATCGCTCCCGCCGCGCAGTTTATGAGCGTCATCAATAAAGGTAAAATATTTATTCCGCCTAAAACAGGCAGCAGCGCGTCAGGTTTTCCTAAATCATTAATAAATAAAAACGACATTCCCTGAAACGCCTGTAACTGTGAGAGGTACGAATACGCGGCGATAAAAAACGGGACTTGAATTAACAATCCAAAACTGCTTCTCATTGCGTAAATCGGATGATAATGGTTTTGACGGTAAAAAACGGATAAAATCATATAGCGCTCATCGCCGCTGAAAACCTCTTTTATTTTCTTTATTTTGGGAGCGAGCCGTTTTTGAATATTTCGTTCTATTTCCTGCCATTTTTCCGCTACCATGTAAAGCGGCAAACATAATATACTGACTGCGCCCGATATAAAAATAATCGACAGTCCCGTTTCTTTAAAAAGTTTCTGCGCGAATACAAAAACAAATTCTAAAATTTGCGTTATTGGATAAATTATAATATTGTAGAAAATATTTGGCATAATTCAATTCCCATCCTTTTTACAGTTTTAAATTTTCATAATATTAAACAGGTAAAACCGCATCATAAGTCCTCTCGCGATATAAGCAGTTCTGTAAAATCACGCAAATTGGCAAATGTTTTTATGTTGTTCATACCTTCATCCGGTTTATCATTTGATAAAAATACCGGAATACAGCCGGCGTTTTTTCCGGCGTTAACATCGCGCATATCGTCACCCACCATATATGACCGCGAAAGATCGATATTGTATTGCGTCGCGGCTTTTAAAATCAATCCTGGTTTTGGCTTGCGGCAATCGCAGTCGATTTTGTATTCCGGACGCTCGCCTGGAAATCCTTTGTCAGGGTGATGCGGACAGTAAAAAAGGTCGTCAATATACGCGCCACGCTTGCCTAAATCGGTCTCCATTTTCATGTGGATTAAATCAAGCGTTTCAAAATCAACTTCACCCCGGGCTATAACAGGCTGGTTTGTGATAACAATGGCAAGATATCCAAGACTGTTGATTTTTTTTATCGCTTCCGCCACGCCTTCGATTAATTCAAAATCTTCCGGTTTAGTTATAAAATTATTTAATTTATTGATGGTTCCGTCCCTGTCCAAAAAAACACATTTTTGCTTTACAGAAAGGTTTTTTTGCCTTACAATTCCGTTCTCAATATCTGATGTAACCTGCGCATAACGCTCAGGTGTACCCATGTCCTTTATGTATTCGGGAGTAGAATAGGCAAATACTTTACCATTGGATATAGAAGGTTTTAGCATATCGCGATCAAGATCGACTTTTTCCTTTGATTGGGGACAGTTTTTCAAAAATTCGGCGGACAGGATATGAATTCCGGCATTTACCTGATTTTTATAATATGTTCGCTTGTCTTCCTTGTTTAGCCAGCGTGTTACCTGATTATTGCCGTTACTAAAAAGAACCGCACTGTCGAAAGGATGGCTGTTGGGATGTGCCGCAAGCGTAACATGGGCTTTCTTTTCCAGATGAAAATTTATCATCCGATGAAAATCAATATCAAAAATAAGGTCGCCGTTTAATAAAATAAAATCATCGGAAAGATTAGTTATTTTATATAACGCTCCGGCGGTACCAAGCGGTTCTGTTTCATTATAATAAGAAATGTTACACCCAAATCGCTCACCATAATTAAAATATTCCTTAATATGTTCGCCAAGGTGTCCAATTACAAGAATAATTTCAGTTAAACCGTTTTTTTTGAGACATTCAATCTGATGTTCAAGTATCGGCTTGCCGCAGATTGGAATCATCGGCTTGGGAATGTCGCTCGCTATCGAAGAAACGCGGGTGCCTTTACCGCCGGCCATTATTACAACTTGCATTTAAAAGAAATAATTCTCCAGCATCTGGCACAGGCAATGATATACAGGCAGGTGCAGTTCCTGTATCTTGAAAGTTTCCGTTTCCGGCACAATGATACTCACATCGGCAATATTTCTCAACGCGCCGCCGGATCCGCCCGAAAGGGCGATAATATTCAGTTTTTTCGCCTTTGCGACAGCCGCCGCGTACAGAATGTTTTTTGAGTTTCCGGAAGTGGATATCGCGAGCAGCACGTCTGTTTCCTTTCCGTAACCGTAAACCTGCTGGGCAAAGGTGATATTTCCGTCAATATCGTTGATACACGCCGTGTTCAGCGATGCGTGACCGGACAGCGCGATTGTTGGAAGTCCGGGCTGCATACGCGGAATTAGGTATTCGGCGATTTCAATATTAACTTTTTTAATATCCATAATAAAAGAATCCGGCAAGGCCCTCTTCTTTTCAAAAGTTTTCATCAATTCGCCGGCAATATGTTCGGCATCGGAAGCGCTTCCGCCGTTTCCAGCTATCAGCAGTTTACCGCCGTTTGTATATGAAGCCGAGATAATGTCAAATGCCGCGCTTATATCGTTTTTGACGGGTTCCAGCGCAGGATAACGCTGTATTAGTTGTTGTATATAGTCCATCCTTGCGTCCCTGTTTCAGTAAAACTTGGTGTCAATACCATACCTTCTTTTTCCTTTAGCGCCCGGATGAGCGCGATCCTTTTGCAGGGGTTACAGTATATCATCATGAAGCCACCGCCGCCTGCTCCTGAAATCTTAGCAGATTCCGCGCCATTGTCAAGCGCGTACTGGTACAGTTCATCTAAAAATGAATTGGAGATTGAAGCGGCGGCGTTTTTCTTTGCCAGCCAGCCGTTTAAAAGACAGCCTGAAAAACCCTTGAAATCTCCTTTTAACAGGGCTTCTTTCATAAATACCGACTGCCTTTTCATTTCGTGCATGCTTTCAATACTTTTTGCGTCGCCTTTTTGCGTATGCTTAATTTGTTCGTTAATGATATTCGCGCTTTCCCTTGAAACTCCCGTATAGTATAAAATTAACGATGCCTCAATTTCATTTCTAATCCAGCGTTTTAGTCGAAGCGGATTTACAATTACGCGCTCGCTTTCATAGAACTCCATAAAATTAAAGCCGCCGAAAGTCGCGGCGTATTGATCCTGTTTGCCTCCCGCAAGCCCTATATCCTCACGTTCAATTTTACAGGCAAGGGCGGCAATGTCGTATTCACCCAAGGGCAGGTTAAGCCATTCCTCGAACCCCTTGATTATTGCCACGACCATTGTGGAAGATGAACCAAGACCGGAACCGGCGGGCGCATCCGAGTAAGTGGTCATTTTAAAGGAAAGCGGTTTTTTGACAAAATCGGAAATAATCCTGTTGTAGATGCCGCAATGAAGCTGCAGGACAGAGGAAATCGGAAGTTTTTCTTCCGCTTTGTATTCTTCCTGTTTGCCCAAATCGGCGGCGATAAATTCTACTCTGCCTGAATCATTCGGTTCGATGGTACAGTAGGCGTACATATCGACCGTGGCGTTTAACACATAACCGCCAAAACGATTATAGTAATCGGCTATGTCGGTTCCGCCGCCGGCAAGTCCCAGCCGCAACGGGGCTTTGGATCGAATTATTAAGGGGAATTTTGCAGTTTCTATTTCCGGTATGTTATTCATTACATTACTTCCATCCGATAGAATCAAGATAACTTTTAAGAACTTCAGTAAACCTTTTCATCTCGTACGGCTTTATATCGCCGATATTCGCTATTCTGAACGTATTTATGTTACCCAGTTTTCCCGGATAAATGGTAAACCCATGCTGACGGGCAAGATCATGCAAACCCTCAAAAGTGTACTTCGGCGTATCAGGGTCAAAAATGGCGGTTATCAAATGAGATTGCTCTTCTTCTTTTACCAGCATTTTCAAATTGAACTTTTTGACAGCGTCAACAAGAATACGCCAACATTCGGTATACCGCTGCCAGCGTTTTTCCACTGTCTCCTGTTTTGTTTCAAGAATAGCCTGTCTGAGCGCGTAAAGCGTTTGAACAGGAGGAGTAAAACGGGTTTGTCCCGTTTTGGTAAAATGCGCGTATTGATCATACAGGTTAAGGTAATAATTACGCATGGGAATAGTTTTTGTTTTTTCAAGCTCGCTTTTTTTGCAGATAACAAAACCAACGCCCGCCATTCCCTGAATATTTTTGTTGGAAGTAGACGCCATAAAGTCAATGCCAAGTTTAGAAAGTTCCATCGGCATTCCGGCGTATATGCTTACCGCGTCAACTATCGTAACCATGTTATATTTTTTTGCGAGCGGACAAATAACGTCAAGGGGATTAAGCAAACCTGTTGTGGTTTCGTGGTACACAATACCCAGATGGGTGTATTTGCCGGTTTTAAATTCGTTTTCAAGAACGCTCATATCTATTTTTTCGTAAGCGGAACTTTTATAAACAGTGTGATTAATCTTATAAACAGAGGCTATTTTCGCAAGCCGTTGTCCATAAGAGCCGTTATCAACAATAAGAACATGCCCCGCTTCGGGAACGCAGGACGAAATCATCACTTCATCGGCGGCGGTACCGGAACCGCCGAAAAAGACCGTTTCATATTCGGACGGGTCGGCAACAACGGCAGTAAGTTCACGGCAAACCCATTTCATTACATCACCGAATTCTTCTTCACGCGGGCAAATGTCGGCGCATACCTGGGCGTATTTAACACTGTCGCTCGTTGTCGCGGGGCCCGGATTTAACAGGACTTCGCGGCGTATCTGCCGCAGCGATTCATTTTCCTGAATACGCGGCAGGATTTCATTCCGCGCCATTTCAAGATGGCTTTCATCGTCAATTTCGCGCCATGCGTAATATTCAATTTTACGGATAAACACCGGATGAGAAGAAGCGCATGCCATGATTGCGTGTTCATAGTCAAGTTTCGGAAATTCGGCGCGTTTTTTTTCGTAATAGGCGCACATCGCCGCAAGGAAGGCGGGAGAAATTTTTGAAATTCCGACAAGCTCGCCGTAAACAGAAGTAAGTTCCGCTTTGTTTTTTGAAAGCGCCTCCAAAAGAGAGCCGTTAGCCGCTGCAAGATACACTTCATCGCCTGAATTGGTCGCGCCGGAAGCGAGAATAACATTTTCATGAATATCGTTGCAAAGAACAGTCAGTCCAATACTATCGTAGATTAAGTCGGATTCCAAAAGTAAAAAATCATCGCTTACATAAGGAGCGCAAACGCTCAAGGTAGCCATACTGCTCGTTGTCTCATAATCAGCGCTGAATGCCGTTTGTACAGCGGGATATTTTTTCGCAAGTTCATCGTAGGCTTCCGCGTGATAGCCGGTACCGATAATAATTTTCTCAATGCCGCAGGCGAACAGTTTCTGAACCGACCATTCAACAATGGCAATCCCGCCCAATTCAAGAAATCCTTTGGGTTTTGAAACTGTTTTTTCCTTAAGACGCGAACCAAGACCCGCCGCGACAATAACCGCCTGTTTTATCATTTTTATCCTTTTCTATAAGCCGCGTGAGCGGCTTGCTATCCTGTGGATAGCTTTTAATCGAACGGTTCCGTAACACGGAGATTATGTTCCTCAATGAATTTCATAAAAGCCGCCTTGTTTTCCTGCGGCGTTGTTTTGGGGCGTCCTAAATCCTTACGCGCGCCTTTTTTTACTTTTACTTCTATAAATGTAAGCCCTTCGTTCTTTTTAGCTAAAATATTTTTTAATTCTTCTTTTATTTTTGCCTGATAAACATGAATATAGCCGCAGGCGCGCGCGACCGCCGGAATATCAATAAGGGGGGCTATCGTAGGCTGACCGCCGACAGAATCATGAGCCGCGTTATTAAGTACAATGTGGCAATAGTTACGCGGTTTTTGCGTCCCAACAGCGGCAAAGGAACCCATATGCATAAGCGCCGCTCCGTCTCCGTCAAGACAGGTAACCTGCAACTGCGGTTTTTGCAAAGCGATAGACAGCGCTATGGATGACGTGTGCCCCATTGATCCTACGGTAAGAAAATCGCGTTCATGACCGGAAGTTGTTTTATCGCGTAACTCGTACAATTCGCGTGATATCATACCCGTAGTGGAAACGATAATTCCGCCCCTGTGCGCGGCGATTTCCTCGATTGCTTCTTCGCGCGTCATTACCGCGTCATGTTCTTCCTTTTTTTGAAGGATATAGGGCGCAAATGTGTCCTTGCGTATAACAAACGCATAAGAGGAACCCGTTTCGGCAATTGTTTTAAAACAGGTTTCAATCTGGCTGTTTACGCTGTCCTCATCTTTTTCCAGTACCGCGCAGGGGATACCCATGCTTTCAAGGAGTGAGCAGGTAACTTTGCCCTGTTTGATATGCTGAGGTTCGTCATGTACGCCAGGCTCTCCGCGCCAGCCGATAACAAGCACTAAAGGTATACGGTACACTTCGTTATCCGCAAGCGAGAGCAGCGGATTGACCGCGTTGCCGATGCCTGAGTTTTGCATATACACCAGCGGAATGCTGCCTGTGGCAAGATGATACCCGCAGGCAAGACCGACAGCGGCTCCTTCGTTTACCGCGATAATATGGTTTTTCTTATCAGAGTGATCGGTAATATACGCGCAAAAATCTTTTAAAAGTGAATCAGGTACGCCCGAGAAAAAGCCAACTCCCTTTTCTACAAGTTTACTATAAAAATACGCCGCTTCTATCAATTATTTGCCGCCCGGAATTAATTCAAGTATTTCTTTAATAGGCATACAAACTGAATCCGCCTCTAACGAGCGCTCATTTTGCAAGATCATTTTTGCGGTGTTTACCATCGCGGGATATGCGGAACGGAGCATATGATTTGCGTAGATAATAATATTCGCGCCCCATGAGGCAAGTTCTTTTTCTGTAAACTTATTATACGTTGTAGGAACAAGAACAATCGGCACATGGGGATATTCGGCGCGGAAAAGCGAACAAAATTCTTTAATGTCATCGCCTGTTTTTTCCTTGCTGTGTATCATAACGCCGTCAGCGCCCGCATCGACAAAAGCGCGCGCCCTTTCCAGCGCATGTGAGACAGGGAAACCCGCAATCAAACTTTCAAGACGCGCGATAATCATAAATTCTTTGGTAACCTGCGCCTTTTTGCCGGCTTTGATTTTGTCGCAGAATTCGGGAATAGGGCATAATTCCTGATTTACATCAGTCCCAAAAAGCGAATTTCTTTTAAGACCAGTCTTGTCTTCTATGATAACCGCGGATATGCCGTTTCGCTCAAGGGTTTTTACAGTGAAGGCAAAATGTTGACCACCCGTATCCCCGTCAAAGATTATCGGCTTTGTCGTACATTCCAGAATATTGACCAGGTCATGGAGGCGTGTAGTGAGATCAACCGCTTCAATATCGGGTTTTCCTTTACTTGTCGAGTCGGTTAAACTTGACGACCACATACCGTCAAAACTGTGCAGCCCGTCTTCTTTCTCAATTTCAAGGTTTTCTATTATCAAACCGGACAAACCCGAATGCGCTTCCATAATTCTTACCAGCCGTTTTGTCTCAAGGAGGCGGCGCAATGTTTTCAGGCGAATTTCCGGCGTTGTTCCGATGGAACGTATCGCCTCATTGATTGAGGATGAATTAACTCCCGCAGTATAGGGGATCTCGATGACTTCGCCGCCGAGTTCTTTCATCACCGCAAAAACTTCATCGCGTTCTTTTTGCAAAGGGCCGCTTTTCCAGTCATCTCCGTGAATGATGTAATCGGGCTTTAACTTTTGCAGATTAGGAACATAACTCCATTCTTCCTGCGGTATTACTCTGGCAACACCCTTAATATTTTCAATAACATCTTTTCTCTGTTCGTAGGTTAAATAGGGCAGACGTTTATGGGACGCTATAGCGGAATCGGTCAGCAGTCCTACGGTCAATTCACCCAGTTTTGCGCCCTTGCGTATAATATTGATTATTCCGGGGTGAACAATATCACCGCGCATTCCGAGATATACCGTTTTTGTACCTGTGGTCATTGCGTAAACTCTTGTATTAGATTATAAACCATACGGGCCGAAGTGTCATAGGAATATTTCGCAAGAATTGCGTCCGGTTTTTCAACCGGTTCACAAAGCAGAGCGTCAAGCTCAACATCGGTATTGAACGGGTCGATATAATGCGCCGTGCTTCCGTAAATTTCAGGAAGACTTGCCGCTTTTGCGATTATTATTTGCGCGCCGCAAGAAAGCGCTTCAAGCGGCGTAAGGCCAAAACCTTCGTAGTAGGAAGGCAAAATAAACGCCTTACATTGAGTCATAAGGGCCTTTACCCTGGAATCATCAAGGTAGCCCAGAAGGATTATGTTGTGCGGAATTGAATTATCCAATTCATCCGCTTTTGTCGTAGGCAGGCTGACACCGGAAATGGCAAAAATCGAATCCGTGTTTTTTCGCGCGTATTCGATTATCCACCTGATATTTTTACGTTTTGAAAGACTCCCCAGAGAAAAATAAAATGGCTTTGCAAGCGCGGGAAAATCATTTAAAACAGAATAATCTGCCTCGATGTTTCTAAAGTGATTCCAGCTGCTGTAAATAACGGTGATTCTATCAGGATTAATATGATAGTTCTGTACAATTTGATTCTTGGTGAAATATGAAACCGTCGCTATTCTTCTTGCTTTTTTTGCTATTAATCGGTATTGCAGTTTATTGTACAACCGAATAATTTTATCCTTAAGAGTGATAAAGTCCCCGGGAAAAAATTCACAGTAAATGTCATGCAGAAACACAATACCCGGCGCGAAAGGCAGAGCGGTATTGCCGAATTCAAGAACGATATATTTCCTGTGGGTAACAAGAAACCATTGCAGCGTCATCATTTGCCATAATATATGCTGAATGGTTTTCCCATACCGGATGATTCGAATGTTTCCATATTCCGGAATATTAACCGCATCAGCGGGGATAATTATGGCAATTTCATCAGGCTTACACAGTTTATCAAGACGGGATGTAATCTCATACGCATAACGTTCAATGCCGGTAAGACGGCGGCAAAAAAAATAACCGTTAATGAGAATTGTTTTCAATTTTCTTCACTTTAGCCAGAGATTTATATTTCAAAAAACCGGACAGCCGCCCGGTAACAAGAGCGCGGGCGATTTTATCACCGGGACGCAGACATAATTTGGTTATGTTACGGGCAATACGGTACAAAAAAATGAAAAACATGGGATACATCCGGTACACAAGCAGCGCTTTCCTGAAGAGGGCTCCAAATCCCAGACTGTAGGAATAAACCCTTTGCGGAGTTTCTGTTTTTCCGGGGTGATAGATATAATGCGCCGCATGGTACTTCCCTTTTCTTTTGTTTTTAATCAGATACAGCAATAAATCGCTTTCTTCAGCCGACCCAAAAGCCGTCCCTACACCCAGTTGCTCATCAAACAAGAAACCGGCGATTGCTTCAGAACGGACAAAAATGGTAAAGGATATTCCAACGCTTAAAAAATTGCAAATCCCGATATCACAATCTTTTTTTTTGGTTTCCAGAGCGGCGTTATTTATTTCTTTTTCTTTGGTATTACAGGTATAAAAACTGTAACCGGAATTTTCCTCAAAGAAGCCGGCAATTTTATCAAGAGTATCAGCTTCATATTCACAATCATCATCGGGAAACGCGATAATACCGCCTGAAACATGTTCCAGCCCGATATTCCGCCCCAGGCTCAACCCCTTTCTATCGCATCGGTAATAGTGTACATCAAGTCTTTCTTTATATTGGTTATATATTTTCTCTACCCGATCATCATCATTTTGGTCGATAATGATTAGCTCAAAATTTTTATACGATTGTAAAAGAAGCGAATCCAGCAGAATGATGATTTCATCGCTTCTGCCCAGCGTGGACATAATTAGGCTGAATTTTGTATGACCCATTTTCTACTCATTGTTCAGTGATAAACGAAAAAAAAGAACGGCCTCTTTCTTTTTTTTCTTCAGGAATTTTATAGGTAAGCTTATGGCAAAAAGACACATTCTTTACCATCTCCCATAATTCATCGTTAAATTCCGAAAATAATAATTTTAGTTGTAAAAAATGCGGGTTCTGGTTATTACGATACGGTATTTTATTGAATATTTCGGCACACTCAGGGTCATTCTGTATAATAGCCTGAAGAAGATAATGAAACATAAAGTAGTCTACATATGTATTGTTGAGTCTCCAGTATTCAAGGTAAGCGCATAACAGCTTATACAGTAAAACGTTATTTCTCTTTGCCGCGATAATAAACCAACTTGAAACCGGGCAATATATATCATCCAGAGGGCTCCTGAAAAAGAATACATTCTCTTTCAAAAGGTCTTCGGGAACAGGTTGTGTAAAAAAAACCGTTGAATCAAACCACAATCCGCCATAAGTATACAACAGATAAACACGTAAAATATCGGCAAAATGCGTAGTCTGAATGTACCCATTTTTATGTTTCTCAATAACAAAAGAGGGAAGAGAAACATAAGTTTCCAGATTATCGCTTGTTATTACAATGATACGACATCCCGAAGCATATTTTCCCGCCGATTTAATACAGGCCTTTACCAAAGCGGGAACTTCTTCCTTACCTCGAAACCAGGAAGTCCAGAAAATAAAATCTTTTTCACCGATGTCATTTTGAGGACGAGAAATATTAAATTGACCTTGATGTTTTTTGTAAAATCTTTTCAGATAACGAAAAGATGATTTTGCGTACACATGGTCCGCCATTACATTGTCGGTAAGACGTTTGTAAATAGACGTGATGAGAATTTTTCGTATGCCGTGAAACAGGCCGAAGGTTTTAAATATAATAAAAAGATTACGGAATTTACTGATAAGGGGCCTCTTTTATCTCAAATAAAGTTCTGTTGTTATTCTGTCAACTACTTTTTCTGACGCAGTGCCATCTCTGAGTATTCCGACTTTTTGGAAGAATTCTTCAAGCGCTCTTAAATAAATTTTTGTATCAAAATGAAGCATCTTTTCCAACAATTCAACGCTGTTCATCGCGCATGGGAAAGGCAGTAAAAACAAGTCAAAGTAAAAATCTCTTTCCTTTTTGTATTGCTCATAATCGCTAATATATAAAAACACCGGTTTATTCATTAACGCGCATTCATACATACAATCTGAGTAATCGGATATTAACATATCACAGGTCAATAAAAGTTCCTGCATATCGCTATAGTTACTTGCGTTAAGTATTTTGTCATTATATGCAAAAAATTCCGATTTTTCCGAAATATTGGGGTGCAATCTTATCAAAAACACCCAAGGAGCTTTTGTTTGCTCACTCAGGCCATTCAATATCAGTTCATAATTTATATTATACACATCAACGCTAAAATTATCCCGAAATGTAGGCGCGTATAATATAATTTTTGTATTATCGGCGATATTAAAATGTTTTTTCACTGTATCTTTTATATTATTATTCTGATTAATAAGTATATCGTCTCTCGGAGAACCACATTCAAATATCTCGCCGTTATACCAAAAAGCCGATCGATATAACTGACTTGAGAATTTACTGTCGGATAGCAATAAATTTATTAAACTTGAATCATGTTTTGCCTGTTTCACATAATAGACGGATAACTGTTGTTCAACATCTTTTTCGATTTTTTTTAAATTAACTGTCCCATGCCATGTATGTATGTAGTATTGCGCTTTTCGTTTTCTGACATAAAGCTGTTTTCTGCAGTTATCAATCCACATCTTTGCGGTTACTTCTTCATAAACCGCGCGAATGCTTTTATATGGAACCGTTTTTATTGTCCGGGGGAAATTATCATGGTATTCCGGTCTAGCTGCCCATACGAGCGCATAATCAAGCTTACGCCGTATAATTTCTTCGGCAATGTATTTAGGGTTTTCTCCATAGCCCTTTCCGTTGAAATTTTGAATAAAGATTTTGTTTTTTTGTATAGGAAAAATACGGAATACATAATATAAGGTTACCATTATCCAATAAACGGTTATACCTTTTATTTTACCTTGCAGGAAAGAAATACGGCTCATATTAAATATCGTTTCCAAATCGCAGCTTCAAATTATCTTTGATTTTTTGTATGTATTTGTCCATAATCGTATCATTTTTTATCTCATTACGATCTCTTTCATGAAATTCATTCATTGATAATTTTCCGGGCGAGAAGACCCTTCCCAAATCCATTCTGTCAGTAAATTCTTCAAGTGATTTACAGGCATAATGATTACGGAGTATTCCCTCATGCAGGATCGGACGATCCAAAGATGACACGATGTTTTTTTCTTTGCGGGTGTTTACGCTGCGTTCCCCGTTAAAGTAATTCGCTATATGCGCGGTTTCCATATAAAAAACATGCCGGGGATTTACAATGGATTTTACTCCGTGATTAATCGGATGCTCATACTCTGAATGATCTTTAAAACGCTCAATCACAAGACCTTTGGTTTTTTTCTGATGTCCGCCGCTGCCGTATGCGATCTGATTAATTTCAATTCCGGGAGTATCTTCAAAACCGTACAAAAATTCAGGTATTGTTTTTGACGCGGTCGGCACCAGGAATTCATCAATATCAATAAAGGCAATCCAAAACGAGGAATATCTGTATCGTGAAATCATTTCATTATACGCGACAAGCTGCCGGCGTTTTCCGGGGAAATAATTATATTCAACAATACCGTCTTTTATATAAGATTCAAGATAGCCGCGCAAGTTATCGGTAGATTCATTATCGTATATGAAGAACTTCTGTACTCCTACAAGCAAATGGTATTCAATCCATTCGGCAATATACGAGGTTTCATTCTTTACAATTGCCGCAACAGATAAATAAAGGGGGAAATCAGAAGCGGTATATTTCCTGTCTTTTTTAAACTGCTTTATTCCGGCGATGTATTTTCCAAGACGACCGCTGCATATAAGGCGAATAAAATAACGTAACTTATAAGGCGTTATTCCCCGGATTAGATGTTTGAAACGACTTTTTTTCATAATAATACGTTTTATCCGGTATTTTTTGCTTTATCTATTTGAACAAATATTTTATCAATAATTGCAGGCATATTCAGATCAGGATCAATATCCCATTTCGGCGTAAATAAATGTAAAGATGTTAATATATGTTTTAAAATTGATTTCAGAACTCTAACTCCATGATAATAGTATTTTAGCTTCCTGTTTTTCCATGGAGACATCTGTTTAAAGAACAGCCAAAGCCGCACCAATGGCATATCATATTCCTTATGCCAGGGCTTTGGAACATTGATAAAATGCAGAATTACGGGATTAAGCCTTGCAGATTTTATTTCTGCATGAAATTTTTTCCGAATAAGGAGGTTTTCTATGGGAAAATAATAGTTAATATAGCAATTATATTTTGAGTGAATTATTTTCCAGTTGCCTGCCAATAATATATTTAACACATCCTGATCACGCTGCTTTAATTTCGAAGAATTATTTTTTATAATATTAAAACATTCTTCAAGCAGATTATTCTTTCGCCAATATACCAGATTAATAATATGAGTGCCAATATTATAATATCCTTTTTCGCAATCATAATCAAGACGATTATAATTGCGAATATCATCATGACTGGGGGATATTGCTCCCGCCATGGGATAATCCGCAACATCCGTATTCCAGAGCTCTTCCAGGGAATCCAGCACAATCATATCAGCGTCAAGATAAAGTACTTTTTCTATTTCTACCGGAAGTATATTTGCAATGAAAAGTATAGCATACGTTGCAAGTGAATTATGAAGGGGCGGAAAACCAACCATCAGGTCAGGATCAAGCCTATAAAAAACAATAACAGATTCTGTGCCTTTTACACATTCCATTAAGAGTTTTTTTGTCTTTTCGCTTAAATATTCCGAAATAATATGAAAACGAATCTTTCTTCCCGGGTTAGTATATAAAATTGAAGTCATCAGTACGCCGCAGGGCATCGCATAGTTTTCATCGGGGCCTATTACTATTTCCATATAATCATTCATATTACACACCTTTTTTATATTTTATGAAGAATGTCATGCAAAACATTCGAAACTGTCAAGACTTCATCATCAGTAAGCGTGGGATATATCGGCAAAGAAAAAATCTCTCTTGCGGCTGATTCTGTTTCAGGCAGATCGCCTTCTTTATATCCCAAATATTCATACCCCGTCATGGTATGTATAGGCCAGGGATAATTGATATTGACAAAAATATTATTCTCCCTGAGTTTCGACACGATAACATCCCGTTTAGGATGACGAACGACGTATAAATGATAGGCATGTTTGCCATAAGCCGCTTCTTCAGGAATAACAAGCTCTGTATCCCGAAGCAGCGTATTGTATTGCGCCGCTATTTCACGTCTTCTCGCAACATACTGATCCAGGTATGGTAATTTTGTCAGCAGAATTGCGGCCTGCACTTCATCCAGCCTTGAATTATATCCATGCTCAATAGCATAGTAAGTTTTTTCCGCGCCATAAAACCGCAAACGCCTTACTTTTTGTTCAATCTTTTCATCGTCAGTGATTACCATACCGCCATCCCCATATGCGCCCAGGACTTTAGTCGGATAAAATGATGTCGTTGAAACATCGGATAACGCGCCGGATTTTTTCCCTTTATATTCAGCCCCGTGAGATTGGGCGCAATCTTCCAATACAAATAAATTATTCTTTTTTGCTACTTCCAATAAGGGATCCATGTCGGCACATTGTCCAAAAAGATGAACCGGAATGATACATCTTGTTTTTGGAGTAATAACCGCTTCCAGTTGATTAACGTTCATTAAATATGTAGCCGGGTTTATATCAACAAAAACCGGCTCAGCTCCCGCTGTTACAATTGCCGAGACAGTTGGTATTGCCGTATTGGCGACCGTAATAACTTCATCACCCTTACCAATGCCCAAAGCATGTAATGCCAGAGTTATGGCATTAGTGCCATTATCTACTCCGATTCCGTATTTAACGCCGCAATATTCAGCGTAACTCTTTTCAAATGTTCTTACTTTTTCCCCCAGAATTAATTGACCCGACGCAAAAACTCCTTCTACGGCTTTCAGAATTTCATCTTTAAGTTGTTCATATTCTTTCAAATAGCTCCATACTTTAATTTCCATAAGCGTGGGTCTCCAGATATTTCATGTAATCAGGCATATTTCGGAGATAATCTTTCTCATCGTAATGAGTGTTGGCCAATATAAGACATACGGCATCGGCGGAAAAGTCATAAAGATCAACAAAAGAGAGTTTGGGAACATAAAGTCCTTTGGTACAATCATTCATCATATACTCTTTCTTTTCTTTCCCGTCAAATAAACTTATTTTAAATTCTCCGGACATGGCGATAACTACCTGATCTGTTTCAATATGGGCATGCCCCCCTCTGTCTGATACAACATGATGCATGAAAAACATTCTTTTTATTTCCATTGGAATATCCATGGTCTCTTCCAATACAGATAAAGATCCCCGATGATCTTTTATTGTTCTAATATCAAAGATATAGCTTTCCGAATTTGTTTTGTGTTTCATATTGTATGCCCCCTTATAACACGCCTTAACTGCCAAAGCAGCAACGGTATTTAATTAATTGCAATAAAGCGAAGATAATCACCGTAATCGGTTTTATACTCGGATGCAAACTCCAAAAGAGAATCGCGCGTTACCCAGCCGTTTTTATAGGCAATCTCTTCTATACAGGCAACATAGAGGCCCTGTCTTTTTTGGATGGTAGCAATGAAATCGGAAGCTTCAAGCAAACCGTCATAAGTACCCGTATCCAGCCAGGCCATACCTCTTCCAAGAATTTCAACCGAAAGATTCCCCTGTTCAAGATAGATATTGTTAACGGCAGTTATTTCAATCTCCCCTCTGGGCGATGGTTTTACGCTCTTTGCGATTTTTATTACATTGTTATCATAAAAATAAAGGCCGGGTATGGCATAATGCGATTTTGGTTTCACAGGTTTTTCTTCGATGGAAAGAGCTTGACCGCTTTCGGAAAATTCTACGACACCGTAAGCACCCGGATCTTTTACATAATAAGCAAAAATAAACCCGCCTTCTGATTGGGTTATTTTTGAAACGGCGTTTTTTAGGGAGTCAGTAAAACCCATTCCGTAAAAAATATTGTCGCCCAATACAAGCGCGCAACTGTCCCCGCCAATAAATTTTTCTCCCAGAATAAAAGCATCCGCAAGTCCCCGCGGATTTTCCTGTACAGCGTAATCAAACCGCATCCCTAACCATGCGCCGTCTGAAAATAACTCTTTGAACAGGGAAATATCCCGCGGCGTGGAAATAATAAGCACATCTCTTATTCCCGCAAGCATTAAAACCGAGAGGGGGTAATAGATCATTGGTTTGTCATAAAGAGGGAGTATCTGCTTGGATATTGCTTTTGTCAGAGGATAGAGTCTTGTACCGGCGCCGCCGGCTAAAATTATTCCTTTCATGGTTTATGCGTCTTTCAGCCACCACGGATTATTCCTGGCCCATTCCAGGCTGCGGCGCACTCCCTCGGCAAGCTGAATTTTGGCTTTCCATCCCAGAAGTTTATCGGCTTTTTCCACTTTTGGCACACGCCGCGGTATGTCTTCGTAACGTTCTCCGTATTCCTTTACCGTATCAAATACCTTGTACCCTACGCCGCTATTTGCTTCTTTCAATATCGTCCGGACAACTTCCTCCATCGTAACTTCTACGCAATTACCCAGGTTAAAGTCTTCCCCTACCGCCTTTGGATTGGTCCCAGCTTCAATGACTCCTTCCACTATATCCTCTACATAAGTAAAACACCTGGTCATCTTCCCATCGTCATACAATAGAGGTTGCTCATTACGCAGTACCTTGTAGACGCTTTGAGAGACTACAAAATACGGATTCTGCCGGGGTCCATAGACGTTGAAAAACCGTACTATCGAAAACGGCAGTCCGCACTGCCGATGAATTCCATAGAGCATGTGTTCGCAGACAGCTTTGCTCGTGGAATAACTCCAGCGATCCACCGATGTCGGACCCAGAACCCTGTCGCATTTCTCGTCCCAGGGAACTTCGGGATTTTTGCCAAATATTTCGCTCGTACTGGAGAATAGAATCCGTGTACCGTGTTCGCGGGCTATCTCAAGCAGATTCTTTGTCCCCACAACGCATATGTCTATCAGTTTCAGCGGATCGGCTATATAGTTTTTTATCCCCACGACTGACGCAAGATGAAAGATCGCCCGCGCTTCCGGCCGCCAGAAATTCTTTAAAGATGCCTTATCGCGGATATCCCCTTCACAATAGTGAAAGCCCGGATGGTTCTTTACCGTAGCAAGGTTCTGCGCTTTATCCAGGGTCGTAGTGTCAAAAACATACACTTCATTTCCATTCGCAAGAAGCTTCTCCACAAGGTGGCTGCCAATAAAGCCCGAGCCGCCGGTAACCATGTATACGGCATTACTCATCGTCCTACTCCTTTATAGCGAAGACCCGCTTCGCGCATTTCACGAATTTTTTGTTTGCTAAAAAACATTCTTCCATCAAATATAAGCGCCTGTGGTTTGAGGCGCGCAGCCAGTTCGGTAATACTCAGTTCCTGAAACTCCCGATGTCCCGCCAGGAACGCCGCACAATCGGCTCCTTCCAAGGTCTCTTTGATATTCCGCGACACCTCTCTGTTCGTAACCAGCCGCGCGTCATGCTCTGTTGTCCACGGATCGCATATTTTCAAAATATATCCCAAACTCTCGAGCTTTTCAATAACCGGCTTTGTCGGCGTAAAGCGGCAGTCCCCCGTGTTGTTCTTGAACGCAATACCCAACACCGCTATTTTCTTGCCGCTTCGGGCTTCTCCATGAGGACACAGGATAGAATCAATCAGATATGCGGAGTAGTCGGGCATACTATCATTAACTTCCCGTGATGCTCGCGGAATCTTCAGATCAAGCCCATACCTCTTTCCCATGCTGTGTACAAACCAGGGATCTTTTGTCAAGCAATAACCGCCTACTCCGACTGAAGGTACAAGTATGTTTACGTTGTGCGTTCCTTTGGGGAGGGAGTTGGCGGCATTTATAACCTCCAGCACATCAATGTTCATTTTATCCGCCAGCTTGGCAAGTTCTCCGGCAAGGGCGATGTTCAAGTCTATCCAGAGATTATCCGCGAGTTTCACCATCTCCGCGCTTTGCGCGTCTCCTGTGGTAATGACTTCAACCCCCAAAGAATCCCGCCAGAATTCCGCGGCAGTCTCCGTACTCTTTTCATCTATGCCGCCAACGACAACCGGAATATTTAAGAACTCCTGTATGGCCCTTCCTTCGGCAAGCCGCTCAGGACAAAACGCAAGGCATACTTTAGCCGTCTCTTCCAAAATAGGCCGCACTATTCCGAATGTTGTTCCCGGAGGAACTGTACTTTTTAACATTACCAGCGAACCATCCCTGACATAGGGTTTTATCAACTGCGCCGCCGCCGAGATCTGGCTCAAGTCAGGCCCGTAATTCTCATCAAGAGGCGTACCCACGGTTATGATAAAAACATCGCAACCAGTTGCACAGGAAACATCCTCGGTTACCTTGAGGCTTCCGGCATCCTTTACTCTCTTGATAAGTTCTTCCAGACCCGGCTCGTTAAACGGACTGTGTCCCTCGTTTATGGCGCGGACTATTCGGGAGTCTTTTTCTATTCCAATAACCTCGTGCCCCCGATCCGCCAAAACCGAACCAATAACTGAACCTATGTAACCAAAACCTATTACCGCGACTTTTGTTTTCTTCACTGTGTGTCCCCTTAATATGTCAGTTATTGGTAAGCTGTCTCAGGATAAATATATTTCATATATTCCCACGCCGGAATGACTGTTATCTTTTTTCCATTTATATAAATAGTATCTTCGGTATTAAAGGTAATAATAATTCCATGTTCCTGATTAAAAAAATTCATGGCCGCAAGCAATCCCGTTATTTCCCGATGTTGATTATCCGGAGTTAACTCCCGACAAACCTGAATGCAGTATGGATTTTTATGCGGCGAAACGATAAAATCACATTCGCCGCCGTTCCTGTCTGTAAAATAGTAAATCTCACGATCTCCGTCTGGAAGCGTGGCACAGATTGTTGTTCTAAGGCTGTTGTATACATAATTTTCAAGAAGGGCGCCGAAATTACCGCTAAAGGAAACGGCGCCTGTCTTAATAATCCCAGGATCCACTATATAAACTTTTTTGGGAGCAAGGTTTTGCGCCTTAACGGACCACGCAAAACAGGGTAAAAGATTAATAAGATATGCTGCTTCAAAATGGGAAATATACTCCAGTACCGTAGTGGGAGATTTAACTCCCGCAACGTGTGTAAGTTTGCTGGGGGAAAAAAGCTGAGCGAAATTGGATACAATATACACAAACAGCCGCCGCAGAGACGACGCATCCCGAATACCATATCGCGCCGCAATATCCCGATATAATATGTCCGACTGAAGCTGCGCCAATATGTCTGAATTTCCGGTCTTTAAGAATTCGGGAAATCCGCCTTTCTCCAGATATTCCGCCAGAGATTCAGAGGATGGGACAAGTTTGTGAAAATTGCAAAATTCCTCATAAGAAAAAGGGAAAAGCTCCATGGATATATGCCGTCCGGTCAGATGAGTTCCCAGTTCTTTGCTTAAAAGAGAAGCGTTTGAACCTGTTATGGCAAGCTGAAACCCTTCGTCAAGTTTTTGTCTAACGTAAAGCTCCCAGTGGTCAGCCGACTGAATCTCGTCAAAAAAAAGCAGTTTTGCGCCGGAATCATTGATAATAATATCCAATAGCCTATAATCCTCGTGGAAGAATGATGCAAGGCGAATATCATCAAAATTCAGGTAGAAATACGGCTTTCCCAGCTTTTGTACGAACTGGCGTAATAATGTGCTTTTCCCGCAACGTCGAATTCCACTTATGACCAACGCGTGACTTTGTATATCCGGTAATTTCGACAGGATTTGGCGCTCAAGTCCCTGCTCCTGTTTTTCCAATGCCAATCTTTGACCGGCGCTGATCTCTTGTATTTCGGATAATTTCATAATACAAGTATATCACATGATAAAATGATATTCCAGTAGAAATGGAATATATATTCCAGTTGTAGTGGAATATATATTCCGTATACTTAAGAATATTCTCCGCTTATCATCTCGTGGACAATATATAATCCTGAAAAACCGTTATTGTATTCCGGTAACCTTGCCGTTTTCGATGCGTATTTTTCTGTCGCACCGGTCAACGGTGGTCAATCTGTGGGCGATAACTATTAAAGTTTTAAGCGCGCTTACGCTGTAAATTTCGTCCATTATTTTTTGTTCTGTTTCATTGTCAAGAGAGGATGTCGCTTCGTCCAGAACCAGCACTTCGGGATCATCGTACAGGGCGCGGGCAATTCCTATGCGCTGCTGCTGTCCGCCCGAGAGCTGAATACCGCCGTCTCCTACTTTGGTATGTATGCCGTCCTTGTGTGATAAAAAATCCCAGATGTTCGCCTTCTTAAGCGCGGTTGTTATTTTTTCATCATCAAGCGCCGAACCAAAAGCGACATTTTCCGCAACGGTTCCGTCAAAAAGATAAATACTTTGGGGAATATAACCGATTTTTTTTCGCCATGAACGGATATTGTTATCGGTGATTACCGTACCATCAATATAAACTTTACCGAGAACCGGTTTATGAATACCGATAATAATGTCAACCAGCGTTGACTTGCCGCCGCCGCTTTCACCGGTAACGGCGATTTTTTCCCCTTTTTTGATCTCCAGCGAAACGCCGCTTATTACTTCACCGCCCGTCATATACTTAAAACTTATATTTTCAAGGCGGATGGCTCTCCCAAAATCAAGAGAATCGGAACCTTCTTCTTCAACAGGCTGGGATATACCGTTAAGAACATTTTCTATCGTCTCTTCGGAATATATTATGCCGTTTATTTCCTGCAGCATCCTGTGTACGGAAGGAAGAATACGGTACAGGGCGAGGGCATACATTGATATTATCGGAATAACCAGAGAAGCGTCTTTGTATATCCAAACAATAAAAACTACAACGGCAATCAGGAAGGAAAATCCCAGGCTTTCAAGAATACTCTTGGGCATAACGCCCAGGACATGAGTCACCAGCTCAGATTTATTGCTTTTCTCCAATGCGCTGTTATATGTTTTCAGGATTTCATCTTCATTGCCTTTTAATTTTACATATTTTAAATTACCAAGAGATTCTTTTAAAACACGGCTTATATTTCTGCCGGATGTAAATTTTATCTTACCCTGTATTGAACTTATCTTTGCCAAATATGACAGTATTATTATTACAAAAACCAGCAAAATACCCGTTATAACGATTGTCATCTTCCAATTCAGGTAAACTATTACGGCATAAACCATAAGTATAGTAAATATTTCCGAACATATATTCAGAAAATGAAAAGCAACTGTGCCGGTATAAACTGTTTCTTTGTTGATAGAATGTATTATTTCCGCGGAATTCTTTTGCGCGTATATTTTATACGGAACCGACAAATTAATCTTAAATAATTTTTTGGAAAAATAGGCATGTATGGCCATGGAATAACGTTTTGTTATATAGGCGAGTACGATTGAATAAACGCCCCGGAATAAATAAAAAATAATAATGCTAATTCCAAGAACAATGATAAATTTTTCCGGTGTAGCAAATCCCGAAAGATCAAATACGGTTTTATAAAATCCCGCTTCCAGTAATTTCGGATTCGACACGACGGAAATAAACGGCATAATAGCCGAAATTCCGACTGTTTCTACCAGCGAAAAACCAATGGTCAAAGCCAGCACCAGGATCATAAGGATCCTGTGCCTGCGGGTCATTAAGCGTAAAAGATTGGCCAATACTTGTTTTACGGAAGATATTTTTTCAAATAATGTCATGATACTCCAAAAACCACTGCGCAAATAATTTTAATCCGTCAGTGATGGATGTTACAGGTTCCCAGCCAAGCTCCGCTTTTGTGATGTCGATGTCCGCCATCGTTACCGGCACATCGCCGGCCTGCATATCAAGGAAGATCTTTTCCACCGCGCGCCCCAGATGCTTTTCCAGAATTTCTATAAAAACAGTCAGTTTTTCAGGCTGATTGTTGCCAAGGTTGTATAACACAAACGGTGCGGAAGAGTGCGGGTTTCCGCCAGGAACGCGGTTAATGGCGGCGACAATGCCTTCCGTAATATCATCAATGTAGGTAAAATCGCGCAGCATATCGCCGTGGTTGTAAACTTCTATCGGTTTATTGTTAATAATAGCGTTAGCAAATTTATAGTATGCCATATCAGGCCGGCCCCACGGACCGTAAACCGTAAAAAAGCGCAGACCCGTTGAAGGAATGTTAAAAAGACGGGAATAGCTATACGCCATAAGTTCGTTGGCCCTTTTTGTCGCGGCGTACAGGCTTGCCGGATGATCTACGGCGTCTGTAACGGAGAACGGCGTTTTTTTGTTTATTCCGTACACAGAAGAGCTGGAAGCAAATACAAGATGTTTTATTTTAAAATTTCTGCATGCTTCAAGAATGTTGAGAAATCCGGTAATATTACTTTCGGTATACGCATGAGGATTTTCAAGACTGTAACGGACTCCCGCCTGCGCGGCAAGATTACACACACATTCAAAATTTTCTTCGGCAAAAACGGAGGATAATTTTTCGTTATCTGTTATATCAAGTTTGATAAAATAATAATTTGACTGTAAAGCGCCCGGTATTTTTTTGCCGTATTGTATTGCTTCCTGTTGTATGCCGCATTGATGAAGACGGGCATATTTCAGGCTGACATCATAATAGTCATTGATATTATCAATGCCGATTACATGGTGTCCCATTGATGATAATTTTTTTACCAGATGAAAGCCGATAAAACCGGCGGCTCCGGTAACGAGGATTTTCATTTTATACCAATGCCAATTCCAAAGTATCGCAGACCGGCAGATGATACTTCTTCCGGTTTGTAAATATTGCGAAGATCAATAAAACAGGGAGACGCGAGTAATTTTGACGCTCTTGCCAAATCAATATTTCTGAATTGATTCCATTCTGTGGCGATTATCAGGGCGTCCGATCCTTTAACGGCATCATATTCATCCGCAGCAAAATATACGGAGTTTTTTATGGCAGCCAGACGCCACTTCGCTTCTTTCATCGCGGCAGGATCGTAAACGCGGAGTTGAGCGCCGCGGGAAGACAAATATTCACAGATGGAAATTGAGGGGGACTCGCGCATATCATCGGTATTGGGCTTGAATGACAGTCCAAGAACGCACAGTGTTTTTTCGGCAAGCGATCCAAGAACTGCCTCTACTTTTTTTGCGGCGCGCAACTTTTGCTGTTCGTTAATTTTTATAGTTGTCTCTACAATATTTTGGATTTCATCATTTTCCCTGCCGATTTTTACCAGGGCTCTGGTATCCTTGGGGAAGCAGGAACCGCCGTAGCCGGGACCGGGATGCAAAAATTTGGCTCCGATTCTGCCGTCTTTGCCCATCGCGCGGGCAACATCCCGCACATTGGCGCCGGTTTTCTCGCAGAGGTTGGCGATCTCGTTTATGAAAGTAACTTTTACCGCAAGAAAAGCATTGGAAGCGTATTTTATCATTTCCGCCGATTCAAGGTTGGTCTCGATAAAGGGAGTTTCATTCAGGTAAAGAGAGCGGTATACGTCCCGCATAATATTTCTTGCCCGCTCACTCTCACTGCCGATGACTACGCGGTCAGGATGGGTAAAATCATAAACAGCGGAACCTTCGCGCAGAAATTCGGGGTTGGAGACAACATCGAAACCGGTATTTTGCCCCCGTTTTTCCAGTTCTTCCTTAACCCATCCGTAAACTTTGCGGCCGGTTCCGATGGGGACGGTACTCTTGTTTACAATGACCGTATATTGAGTAATAAGCCGCCCGACCTGGCGGGCTGCTTCTTCCACATAGACAAGATCCGCGCTGCCGTCGTCCGAGGGCGGAGTACCTACCGCGATAAAAACAACGGAACTGTCCCTGAGAACAGCCGCCAAATCCATTGAAAAAGAAAGCCGCCCGCAGCGGCTGTTGCGTTCTACTACAGCGTCAAGACCCGGCTCATAAATGGGTATAATTCCCTTCTTAAGAGATTCTATCTTTTCAATATTGTTATCAATACAGACAACATTATTGCCAAAGTCGGCAAGGCACGCGCCCGAGACAGAGCCTACATAACCGGTTCCTATTATAACTATATTTGCCATAATTTCATCTCAATAAAAGTGTCCCATGATTACATATATTTCACGATTTTCACCTGTGGGGAATCTGATTGGCCGCTCAGAAAAAACACTTCTCAGGTTGCCTACATAACCCAGCCGCACATACAGGTTTCGCATAAACGCCGGAAATATGATCATTTCAAGGCCGCCTGTAGCAACGATATTTTTGGGTTCAAAAGATATTTCCATTACCGGATCGGGGAAATGGAACAGGGCCAAATCAATTACGGGCGCGAGCTGCATCTCAAAATCCAGAATACCGGATCTGCGCCTGTCAGACCGTCCGGGAGGGGCAAATACCAGCACCCGCACGGGAAAATCCATGTTAAGCGACAGCATATAATCGGCGCTTATCGCATCGTCCCGAATACCGCGCAGGGCATCGCCGGCACTCTCGTTATAGTCCGGATCGTGGTAGAACCAGCGCCGGAACATAAGCCGTGAAGAAATCGCAAAGAATTTGCTTACAATAAGATGTCCAATTCCCTCAAATCCATAAGAGATAGACAGCGGTTCCTGATCATTCCTTAAGCGGTAAAAGTTATAGTTATATGAGTTGCTGGCAAAAACGGAAAGTCCCTGACGATAATTGGCATGCCAGTCAATTTTTTCAAAACCCAATGAGTGACTAAAATCCATGTATGGCCCTCTGCGAATTTCCTGCAGCGGCCATTTTGGCAGTTCATGGTTTAATGTTCCGGAAACACGCGGAGTATAGGTTAGTTCTCCGAACTTGTATACCTGAAGACCGGTAGGTATTTTCCATGATGTGAACAACTCGCTGGACATGTATAAACCCTTTTGAAATTCACCGTATTCATCCTTGTACCGGCTGCTATTTTCTTCATTTAAGTTAGAGGTTTCTTCAAAGCCAAAAGTAAAGGTTGTGGCATAGAAAGGCACCTCCACTGAAAGACCGATAACATTCTGATAATAATAAGGTTCATCAACATCGGGCCGGTAAGTAAAAGTATTATCAAACCTGAATTTCCAGGTATAACCCAGGGCTCTGAACGGCGTACTGGAAAATACTCCCAGTGTGAATGAACTGTGATTATATTCATCATTGGAATATCCCAGATCTATCCTCAAGGGGTTCATTGTTCCCAGAAAATTGTAATCTCTGGCTTTGAGGGTTAACCCAAGTCCGGTATGGCTGCTGTATTTGGGATATGGCAAGGCAATGATATTCCATGAATCCTCAACCTTAATGGTTATGGTTACCGGATATACGCCGTCTTCCGACGGCTCTCCGATGGAATAACTTACTGCCGCATTATCTTTCAGAACCCGCTGGTTAATGAGAGTCTGGGTTTTATCGCTGACATATTTTTCAAGATTTGCACGACCATGCAGTTTTTCACCTTGCTTGAATTCTCCCACATAAATAAGCGCATCCGGGCGGGTACGTCCCTTTATGTCAAACTCAAAGTCAGCGATGACGTATAACTGATCGTCACCGGAAATTGAGGGTTGATCCGGACCAGTGTCAGAAAGAGAACTTTCCGGATCCGGAACGGCCTCTTGGGAAAACAGGGGAAATACCGTCAATATCAATATTACCGGCAGCAGAAACAATGATTTTTTCAACATAACAGTCCTTACTGAATTTCCATGCCAATAATTTGACTTATGGTATCCATGTTTAATTCCAAAACAGCTTGAGCGCTTTTTTCACCGGGAACTATAAAACTTAAATTGCCGCTTCGTTTTTTCTTGTCACTGCTCAGGGCTTGTATAAAGGCGGCGGATGAACCCATCCGCGGATGGGGGACGGCGGTTTCATAACCGTAGGCGGCGAGCAGCGCCCGTATGCGTTCCGTCCGCTGCGGAGGGCAGACGCCCAATATCAGGGCCAGGTCGCAGGAACGCGCAATACCCCAGGCAACCGCTTCACCGTGGGAAATTGTTCCCAGCCCGGCGGTAGACTCCAGGGCATGGCCGAAAGTATGCCCCAGGTTGAGGAGAACGCGCCGGTTTCCCGTTTCCAGCGGATCTTCCTCGACAATAGCGCCTTTGAACCGTACCGCCCGGCTGACGCAACGGCTTAATTCCGCGCCGGCAGCCAAAGTCCGTGACGCGAAGTCTGGCGGGAAGCCGTCGCTGAAACTCCCATGGGGAAAAGCCGCCGCCAAAGCGGCAAGCTCGCCAATAAAATCATCGCTGTCCAGTATGGCGGTTTTGATAAGTTCCGCCATGCCGGATTTCCATTCAGGCAGAGGCAGGCTTGCCAGGCCTTCCAGCGGCATATACACATGGCGGGCGGGAAAAAAAGTCCCTACAATGTTTTTGACGCCAAAAAGATCAAACCCGGTTTTTCCGCCCAGACTGGCGTCAACCATGCCCAACAGGGTGGTTGATACCAAAGCAATGGAACAACCCCGCATATAAATTGAAGCGGCAAAAGCACTGAGGTCGCTGATAACTCCGCCGCCCACGCCGATAAAAGTTCCGTCCCTGCCCAGTCCGGCGTCACGGGCGCTACGAAGAATGGTCTCAACTGCCTGCCAGTCTTTATGTGACTCGCCTGCCTCAAGGGTACAGACGGGAATATTGGCATTACCGCGGATTTTCGCCGCCAGATACTCGGTATTGGTATCGCAGATCAGCAGGGGTTTAAAGAAATTTCCGCCAAAATCGCCGGCAATTTCCTCCATACCGGGCAAATTCGGCATAATATGAGCGGAAGTTTTGAAGACTCCAAAGTTAAAATGCAGGTGTTCGATGGTTATACTCGTACAAAAAAGGGCATCTGCCATAAAACGGCAGATACCAACGCGATAAGCGACATTAAAACGCCGCTTATCTTCGGGCAAAATTCACCCACCGGAACGTGTTCCGGAGAAAAAAAGACGTTAAAAAATATACGATGAGAACATGGGCGGCCGAAACACACTCCAGGGAACCGTATATAACCTTCAAAATAGCACAATAAGGGACTTATTTCAATCTAACACGGTGTTATTCAGGGCAAAAGTATTTACTTTATGACCGTATAATTCAGCCGGAGGGGGCGCTGCGGGCGCGCCGGCGGCGGGCGAAAACGCTTGTAGCATTCACGCACTCTATTTTTCCTTATGCAGAGTTATGCTCTGTTATGCTAATTCTATACCAGATAAGGAATTAGGTCAATACTTTTATGCAAAGTTATGTAGAATTATGCAGAGTATAACCCTATTTTTCCAAAAAATTGATAACAAATTTGATTACAAAACAATGGTTTAAGAATAGGCACAGCGTAAAACAATCATTTTTAGCACTTAAAAACACCCCCAAATCAAGCGTATAGTAGCCCTTAGAACCGCTTTTATCCCCTTTGCCGTATAATTTCACCTTTAACCCCATAAAACCCCTTCAAAAGCCGTTTTTGACATTTTCAATATAATGTCGCATAACGGCGGGTGGGTTTGCGTAGCACAAGTCAGCCGCTAGTCTGTCCGTCAGCAGGTGGGTATGTGAATCATAGTCAACTGCGTCTTTTCTTTCCGGTCGGCAGGTGGGTATGCGAAGCATAGTCAACTGCGTCTTTTTCCGTCCAGCAGGTGGGTATGCGAAGTGTAGTCAACTGCGTTTTTTTTCCGTC
>JAITFK010000132.1 GCA_031281555.1 Treponema sp.
CAGTGCAAGGATTCTTTTTACGGTCAGCACAGTCCCGACCGTATGCCTTCAGGCTATGAGCTAAAGGACAAATGGGAAGCGTGGATAAAAGCCGGCTGTCTTGCCTCGGAAATGGAAAGCTCAACGCTCTATATTGTAAGCCAGATACTCGGCGCAAGAGCCGGCTGTGTACTTAACGTTGTGTGGAATCAGGAACGTGAAAAAGCAGGCATGAGTAACCCCCATTGCCACGATACGGAAAACGCAATCAAAACAGCAGTAGAAGCGGTCAGAAGCTTAATTGAGCTTGATACGGAAAAGTAAGCGGCAGTCAGGCTGTAATACAGACACATTTATTATGGGGCTATATAAATCACAGGAGAATACTGTGATAAAACTTTGTCTGAACTAAGTAACATTGCGTCCTCTGCTCTTGCTTGAGCGATCAAAATGCGATCAAATGGGTCTTTATGTAAAGGGGGTAAATCGGCAACCAAAAGCACATGGCGGCTTGTTATTACGGTTTCAATATATCCATTTTCCAGAAGACCCCAGTACAGAGCGGCTGGATCTACCAGAAAATCAGGGCGGTTTAATCCTTTTTTTAAAATTATCTCCCAAATGCTGGCGGAACTGAAAAGCAATATATTTTCTTTATCAGAAAAATAAGGTATAGCTTTTTTTGGGAGTCTGTCTGCCGCAGCCCATAAAAGAAGGTGAGTATCAATAAGCAGCTTCACATTGAGCCTCAAATATTTGTACTATCTCATTTTGCCCCATATTATCAAAGTCATCGGGAACTTCTATTTTTTCTTTAAGGAATCCTATTCTTTTTTGAACAGTATTTTGTTGTACGAAAGGAATGACTTTAACAATGGGTTTACCAGCTTTTGCGATAATAAACGCTTCACCTTTTGCGGCTTTTTCCACCAGTGCGGAAAGATGTGTTTTTGCCGTGTGAATATTGTATTGCTGCATTTGAACCTCTCAACTAATCTTAGTCCATATACTTAGTTTAGGCAAGAAGGTGTAAAATCGACTTCCATGTCTATTTTACACCTTAGAAGTTTTACCTGTGGCAAAACTTCATTATTGTTTGGAAACAGCGACATCCATGTCTCAAAATAATCAAACATATCTTTCAGACGGTGGGGGAAAGTCACTGCGGTGATCTTGGCGTGCTTTCAATAAAGGCCATGCCTCGCCAACGCCGTAGGCGTCTTGCGCAGTATGCGTAAATAAATGCCACGACACCAACTGTCGCAGGGGGCTTGCCCTGCCGCCGTAAGAGATAATTGATTAGTTGTTTTTCATTAACGCATTGGAAATATCAAAACAGTAATCGCCGAGTTTTTCAATACGCCTTACAAGGTCGATAAAGAACAGCTCTGTTTTCACATCTCTGCCCGCTTCTATACGCTTGCGGCTTAATTTTTGCAGCCTTTTCTGGGAATTGTTGATTTCTGTTTCCAATTCTCTTGTGCGGGATGCTACCCTTAAGCTATGACCTCGCTCAAGCTGTTCCTGTAAAAGAGCGAGGAATTCCTTTACGTGGTTAAGGTAGGGGATGAGATCATCCATTTCTCTTGCGCTGATAAGCCTGTCCTTGCGCACGCTCTTTTCAAATAAAATACTTATGATGTAACAGCCGTCGCTCATTTCTTCGATATTCCCGATTACGTGCAAAAGCTGTGAAACACGCTGTTCGGAACGCGCGTTGAGTTTTTTCTGGGTACACTCAATTAGAAAACCTGTAAGGGTTTCCCGCATTTCGTCAACGTACTCTTCTTTGTGTTTTAGTTCTGTACGAAGCCCTGCGGCTGCTTCCTTCTTGTCTTCGATTTTGCTAAGACCTATCAGTAAACCGCTTATATCGGTGTACATGGACGAAACTATACCCGCCATATCACGAATTTCTTTTTCAACACGTATTATGTTTAGCTCTGGGGTATCGGTTATGTTCTTTCGGAACGTGGTAAAAACATAATGCCTGCTTTCTTCTTCGGATTTACCTTCACGAATAAGGAAAGAAACCAGTCTTGCGAATTGATTTACGAAAGGAAGGAAAAGAACGGTATTAACCGTGTTAAAAACAGTATGCAGCATCGCAAGATGAACGGTTACTCCGGGACCGACAGGATCTCCGGGCGTTATTAAATTTACAAAAGCAAGGAGCGGCTTAATGAGAGGCAGCGCCCATAAAACTCCGAAAACGTTAAACAGTATGTGTACAAGGGCAGCTCTTTTTGCGGCGGTTTTTGCTCCTATTGTACCGAGTACAGCGTCAATGGTAGTGCCGATATTAGCTCCGAGAATCATACTGGCGGCCATCTCGTAGGTAATAATATTGTTAAATGCCATTGTCAAAAAGATTGCCGTTGAGGCGCTGGACGAATGAATAAGAAGCGTTATTACTAATCCTGTACTGGCTCCGACCAGCATTGTAAAGAAATTCACGTCTTTGAAGGCGGATAATGCGTTAAGATTTACATAGTTGTTTATGGTTTTCATTTCGTTTGTAAGATAGTAAAGTCCGAGAAAAAGCAGGCCGAATCCCATAATAAGCTCGCCCAAGCTTTTATATTTCCATTTAACAACACTTAAAATGAACCCTATACCTACAGACGGTAGCGCCATACTGGAAATATTTATGGAAAAGCCGAGCAGGGATACAATCCACGCCGTAACCGTAGTGCCTATATTGGCTCCCATAATTACACCAATGGACTGGGAAAGCGTAAGAAGCCCGGCGTTTACAAATGAAACAATGATCAGCGTAACCGCGGAAGATGATTGAATAATGCCTGTAACGACAAAGCCTGTTACAAGACCTGCAAACCTGTTGCTGGTCATGAAATTCAACGCTTTTCTCATACTGTCGCCGGCGCTTTTTTGCAAGCCGTCACTCATCAGCTTCATTCCAAAAAGGAACATACAAAGGCCGCCTGTCATATTAAAAAGCAATGAAAAAACACCCATATAATTTATGTTATAACGGTTAAATAAAAAAAAACAACCGTCATCTTCCATTTGCGCCGGTTTGCATATATGTTATTGTTGATATTATGGAATTTCTTCCGGTTTCTCAGGGATCGCTTTTGCGGGCTGCAGAAGTCTTGCGCCGGGGTGGGCTTGCCGTCTTCCCAACGGAAACTGTTTACGGTTTGGGAGCGGATGCCTATAACGCGGCAGCCGTTGCGAAAGTTTTCGAAGCAAAAGGGCGTCCCCGCTTTGATCCCCTTATTATTCACATTGCCGCCGCAGAAACTCTTGAACACGCGGCCGATCTTTCCATGTTAACGGAAGAAACAAAACAGAAACTCAGCCTGCTGGCAAAAGAATTTTGGCCCGGCCCTCTTTCTATCGTTCTCCCTAAAAGCGAAAAAATACCGGGTATTGCGACAGCAGGCCTTTCTACGGCGGCATTTCGTATTCCTGACCATGACGCAGCATTGAAATTAATTTCCTTAAGCGGCGGAGCGGTAGCGGCTCCCAGCGCAAACCCTTTCGGCGCGTTAAGCCCCACAAGAGCGGAATATGTGCGGGATACACTCAGCGAAAAAGTTGATATTATCCTTGACGGCGGATCAACAAAGATCGGTGTTGAATCCACTGTACTGGATATAATGAGCGATTCCGTAAAGATATTGAGGCCGGGCGGTACGCCGAAAGAGGCGATTGAAAAATTAATAGGCCCCGTAGAAGACAACGCGCCTTCCATAGAAAGCGCGCCTTCTACAGAAGGCGGTTTTATTTCTCCCGGCCAGCTGAAAAGCCATTATGCCCCGAAGACTCCTTTAAAGGTTTTTTCAAGGGAAGAAATAATTAACCTGTCTTATAAAAAAGGAATAGCATTTCTCTTTTTTGACAGCTGCGCAAGGGATGAATGGCTGAAAGCGCAAACTGCGGATACACCTATAAAAGAAGTAGCGATAAGGGTACTTTCAAAATCAGGCAATACAACCGAAGCTGCAGCCTGTTTTTTTGAGACGCTCCATGAGCTAGATAAATGCAATACGGTTAATAGCCGCAATTTGGAAAATGGTCTTGAAATTTTATGTATTTACGCTCAATTTGCGCCGCAGGAAGGGCTTGGAGCGGCAATTAACGACAGGCTAAGACGCGCCGGCGCGTAAGTTACCGTTTTTTGCCGTAATTGTACCGATACTGTTTGTCCAAGCATTCTTTACAGATTATGTTATCATATTTGGCGCCAAGTTTTTTCCCGCAACGGGGACATTGATGGTTCTTCTTTCGTTTACTATAAACAGCCTTTCGTTTTTTATTCTGTTTTTCAGAAGTTTCTTCATTATAACTTCTGAAAAAAGCCCGACAATCGCTGCAATAAATAAATTTATCGGTTTTACGCTTTTTACCGCCGCATCTGGGGCAAACTCCCAGTTTCTTTCTTTTTAAATAAACAACCCGTCTCTCTGAATTATCCAAAGGCATATTTTACCGCCTGTTTCCTTGAATTTTTCGTCAAGTCCATTATAAATGATAAATCGGTTTTGTCAAATTATTGTTGCTTAGCTGCAAGCGGTTAAATTATCCGCCTTCCGGAACGATTAAAAAATTATTAAAATTTAACCTTCTCCCTCTTGCCATATACCCTTTATATGGTGTATGCTGTCTTCCTACACCGCTATCTGTGTGGTCTACCTATAAAAAAGAGGATTTGGGAATGGAAGTCAACAGGTTTTTCACTGACCGCAACAGCGGCCCGTATTATGATATTATTTGGGAACGGAGAAAAAGCGAAATCCGTAACCCTAACGGCAAAGCTATTTTTTCCGAAGACACAGTTGTTGTGCCTGCATTCTGGAGTCAGATTGCTGCGGACATTATAGCGCAAAAATACTTCCGCAAGGCGGGAGTCCCTTCCGATAAAATCTACGAATGGAAAAAGTGGGCTTGCAGGGCGGACGCAAATCCCGAAGACCCCGGTCTTTCTCTGCCCGAAGACGGAGCCGAGCATGACGCGCGGCAGGTGTTCCACCGCCTTGCCTACACATGGATGGATTGGGGCAGGCGGAATAAATACTTTGACGGCGAAGAAGACGAAAAGGCTTTTTACGACGAGACCTGTTATATGTTGGCTCATCAGTTTGCCGCGCCGAACAGTCCTCAGTGGTTTAATACCGGTCTTTACGCTGTTTACGGAATTGATGGTCCCGCCCAAGGGCACTACTATTTCGATCCTGAAAAAAACGAAACCGTAAAGTCGGATAGTTCGTATAAACGCCCTCAGCCTCATGCCTGTTTTATTCTTTCCATAAAAGACGATCTTGTAAATGACGGCGGCATCATGGACCTGATGACAAGGGAAGCGCGGCTTTTCAAGTACGGATCGGGTACGGGTTCCAATTTTTCCGATATTCGCGGAATGAATGAAACTCTTTCAGGCGGCGGGGTATCGTCAGGTCTTTTGTCATTTTTGAAAATCGGCGACCGTTCGGCATCGGCGATAAAATCGGGCGGCACAACCCGTCGCGCCGCCAAAATGGTAACCCTCGATGTTGATCATCCCGATGTCGAAAAGTACATAAGCTGGAAAGCCGGAGAAGAACACAAAGTCGCCTCTATGGTAACGGGTTCGCTTATATTAAAGAAACACATTGACGCGATAAAAAAAGCCCTTGGCGGTTTTCGCGGCCCCGAAGACGACAAGTTTAACGCGGAGAAGAATCACGAGCTTGCGGCGGTTTTACGCGCGGCGCTGGGCGATAAAGTGCCGTCTTCCTACCTTTACCAACAGCTTCGCCGTCTTGAACAGGGAGATGATGAAGTTGATATTTCCCAGTATTCCACCGCTTGGGACGACGAGGCTTACAATACGGTTTCAGGTCAAAGCTCAAATAACAGCCTGCGTCTTACCGATGATTTTATGCGAGCGGTGCTTAACGACGATGACTGGGAATTAAGAAGCCGCACAACAGGTGAAAACGTTAAAACCGTAAAGGCGCGTAAACTCTGGAGTGATATCGCAAAGACAAGCTGGCAGTGCGCCGATCCCGGGCTTCAATACCACACGACCATTAACGACTGGCATACCTGTCCCGCAGGGGGCGAAATACGGGCTTCAAATCCGTGTTCGGAGTATATGTTCCTGGACGACACTGCCTGTAATCTTGCTTCAATAAACCTTGCCGCATTGTACGACAAACGAAACAAAGTTTTTAATGTTGAAAGCTATCTTCACGCAATCAGTATCTGGACGACAATTCTTGAAATTTCAGTTGTGATGGCGCAATTTCCGTCTGCGCGTATTGCCGAGCTTTCATATCAGTACCGCACGCTTGGCTTAGGTTACGCCAATTTGGGAACACTCCTTATGATCATGGGTCTTGCCTATGATTCTGAGGAAGGCCGCTCCGTAGCGGGAGCGCTCTCGGCATTACTTTCAGGCGAAGCCTACGCTCAGTCAGCACGCATGGCTGCTGAACACGGCTCTTTTGCGCGTTACGGTGAAAACGCGGAAAACATGATGCGAATTATACGCAATCACAGGCGGGCCGTTAACAACGCCGCCGACAGTGAATATGAAGGACTTCATACAGCGCCGAGAGGAATTGATCCCGCCAGATGCCCCGCGTATCTTCTGGACGCGGCAAAAGCCGCGTGGGACAGGGCGCATGATCTAGGCAGTGCGCACGGTTACCGTAACGCGCAGGTTACCGCAATCGCTCCTACTGGAACAATTGGTCTTTTGATGGACTGTGATACCACGGGAATTGAACCTGATTTTGCTCTTGTCAAATTCAAAAAACTTGCGGGCGGCGGTTATTTTAAGATTATAAATCAATCGGTGCCTCCCGCCCTTGAAGCGCTTGGTTATTCGCCGCAGGCAATCGAAGAAATTGTCGCTTATGCGATGGGCAGAAAAACATTGAGCGGCTCTCCCGCGATTAATTTTGAGACTCTTAAGGTAAAAGGTTTTACGCAAGACGCGATTGCCGCCGCGGAAGAGGCTGTCAAGACAGCGCTTAATCTGGAAGGCGTTTTTAGCCCGTATATACTTGGGAAGGCGTTTGTTGAAAATGTCCTTAAAATACCGGAAGCTACATGGTCATTACAGGGTTTTTCCCTTCTTAAGCATCTTGGTTACAGCGAACAGGATATTGAAGACGCTGAATTGTACACCTGCGGAACGATGGGGCTTGAGGGAGCGCCCGGACTTAAAAAAGATCATTATGCGGTTTTTGATACCGCAGCTCCGTCGGGCAAAAAAGGCAAACGTTCAATCCCGTGGACAGCTCATATCGGCATGATGGCGGCAGTCCAGCCGTTTATTTCCGGGGCAATTTCCAAAACAATCAATATGCCCAATTCGGCAAATTACGATGACGTTAAAGGCGCGTATATGCTTTCGTGGAAAAACGGACTTAAAGCAGTAGCGCTGTACCGTGACGGCTCCAAACTTTCTCAGCCGCTTAATACTTTCGCTCCCGGAACGGATCCGTTAGCTGACACCATTATTAAGGTAGAAAAAGGAATGGGGTCTGTTTCCATTCCCGACAAGAGAAAAACAGCCAATCTTCGCGGATTGCGCAAGCCGCTTCCCAACAGGAGAATGGGCTATACTCAAAAAGCAAAGATCGGCGGACACTCAATTTTTATCAGAACAGGCGAATACGAAGATGGCAATCTCGGAGAAATCTTCCTTGATATGCACAAAGAAGGAGCCGCTTTCCGAAGCCTCCTTAACAGTTTTGCAATTACGGTTTCCCTTGGGCTTCAATACGGCGTGCCGCTGGAAGAATATGTCGACGCTTTCACTTTCAGCCGCTTTGAGCCTAACGGCATGGTGCAGGGACATGATTATGTGAAAATGGCGACAAGCGTTATTGATTATGTATTCCGCGATCTTGCAATCAGTTATCTGAAACGCAGTGATTTGGGCCAGGTAAAACCTGAGGACCTTGTTGCCACCGCGACAAAAAATGAAATTGATATGCCGGAAGGGAAACAGCGTACGGAAAAACAGGAAAAACAACCGGCAGGATTCAGACCTCACGCGACAGTTGCCGCTTCTTCCGCTCCCGCGCCGCAGTCAGTCAGGCAGGTTATAAAAGGCACAGGGAATCAAGGAAGTGTAACCAAGGCCGCAAATTACTCATCGCCGTTTGCGGCGCAGCCGCAGACACAAGTTGCGGTGCTGGAAGAATCCTATCCTGAAGAAAGCGAAGTTATAAAAATAGTCCAGGCGCGTATCAAAGGCTACGAAGGCGATCCGTGTTCTTCCTGCGGTTCATTTACTCTAGTCAGAAACGGAACGTGCATGAAATGCGATACCTGCGGCGGTACTACAGGCTGTTCATAAAAAGTGAATTTGTTTTTTGCGTCTTTTATTCCGGGCTTGCAGAATTTTATTGCGGAAACGGCAAGAGAAAGGCTTGTGGACGTAAAAATACATAAACTCCTTGACGGCGCCGTGCTGTTTGAAACAGAAACTAGTTACGACAAACTCAATTTTTTTTGTTTTAACAATATTTTTGCCGTTATCAGCATAATGGAACATGCGGAAAAATCAGGCTCACCTGAAACAAAGGTTATGTTGGAAAAATATATAAAAGCCGCAATAAAAACTTCAAATACAAAAGAAGCAGCCGAAATAATTGCAAATAACAGCAAAAATATACGAACTTTCAGAATTGTAGTTTCCGCTGAAAACATACCGGCTTCTGTTGACGAAAATTTAAGGACAGAAGCTGAAAAATATATTTCCCGGCTTTCAGGCTTAAAGATAAACCGCAGTCTTCCCGATACAGAATTTTGGTTTTTATTCAGGAGGGAAGACAGGGAGCAAGAGCAGAATTTTTCCTGCTTTATGAAACGGCTTACCTTACGTCCGTCCTGGGAAAAAACCCTTCACAAAGGGGAGCTTCCTCCGCCTCTTGCTTGGACAATGTGCCGCCTTGCGCGTCCAGCGCACAATGACATTGTTCTTGATCCGTTCTGCGGTTACGGCTCAATCGCCGATGCGGCATTGAAGCATTTTCACATTCAAAAATTTTTTGCCTGCGACAATGACAGGGAAGCCGCTTCGTATATATCAGAAAGGTTTAAAAAGAGGAAAAATGAAAATTTTACTTTTTACAGGAATGATTTCAGCGGCCTTCCGTTGATTATCGGGGAAAAAAGCGTTGATGTAATTGTTACGGATCCGCCCTGGGGACATTACAGAGAAATTAACGAGAATGATTTTTATACGAAAATGTTTGAAGTTTTCGGCAAATTGCTTAAAGAAGGTGGAAGAGTCGTTGTGTTATGCGCAAACAACTGCCTTAAAGGAGCGGCTCCTTCCGGTTTTAAGGCGCAGGATAGTATTCCCATTCTGCTTTCAGGCAGGAAAGCTGTTATTTACAGGTTTATGTATAGTTTGTAAACCGAATATGCTCTTGTAAGTCGGAAAAAATTGCTATATACTAAAAGTCATATAATAATTTTAGGAGTAAATCTATGAAATTAATTTTTTTGGGCCCTCCGGGCGCAGGTAAAGGTACATTGGCTGTAAGGGCTTCAGAAATTTTAAATGTGCTGCAAATAAGCACAGGATCCATTTTCCGCGCTGCTGTAGCGGCAGAAAGCCCGCTTGGCATTAAAGTAAAGGCTATTATGGATTCCGGGAAACTTGTAGATGATGAAACGACAATCGCCCTTGTAAAAGAGCGGCTTGCGATGGATGATGTGCAGAAAGGCTATATTCTGGACGGTTTCCCACGCACAATTCCCCAGGCAAAAGCGCTTGCGGAATTTTCCGTCGTAGACAAGGTTGTAAACTTTGATATACCTGACGCGAATGTAATTGAGCGTTTAAGCGGACGGAGAGTCTGCCGTAAATGCGGTTATAATTTCCATGTAATTTTTAACAAGACGGCAAAAGAAGGGGTTTGTGATCACTGCGGAGGTGAAGTGTATATCCGTGACGATGACAAACCTGAAGCGATCAAAAAACG
>JAITFK010000150.1 GCA_031281555.1 Treponema sp.
CCATCGGATAAAAATTCCTTTATATGCTTCGATTTGAAATCAAGATCGTGCTCATCGATCTTCGGCTGCATCCGGATTTCCTTAAGTTTAAGGAGTTTTTGTTTTTTCTTGGAATCCCGAATTCTCTTTTCATTTTCAAACCTAAACTTGCCGTAATCTAAAATCTTTACTACAGGAGGAACAGCCTGCGACGCTATTTCTACAAGGTCAAGTCCTGTTTCCTTCGCTATTTCCAGAGCTTCGGAAATCGGCATTATTCCCTGGTCGCCATCCTCCCTGATCAGACGGACTTCACGCGCCCGAATCTGTTCGTTAATGCGTAAATCTTTCTCTGCCAACTGGCCTCCTTTTTATGGTTAATTTTAACAAATTTTACTATTCATTGTCTAGTCATTCAATCATGGTACCAATTCCTTCATCCGTAAATAATTCAATAAGAATGGCATGAGGAAGGCATCCGTTGATAATATGGGCTTTTCTTACCCCGCTATCCAAGGCCATAGCGCAGCAATCCACCTTTGGAATCATCCCTTTGCTTAAGATTCCTTCCTTCTTGAGTTCATCAAGCTGGGGTCTTGTTACAGATTTGATAAGCGTGGCTTCGTCTTTAATATCACGGAGAATACCCTTTACATCGGTCATAAGCACCAGTTTTTCAGCTTTTAGAGCGGCGGCAATTTTAGCCGCGGCTATATCCGCATTGATATTGAGCGGCTTCCCTTCATCGGCTCCGGTTCCGTAAGCCACTGATGAAATAACCGGAATAGCGCCGGATTCCAAAACAGAATTTAACAATGAAACATCAACCTGTTCAATTTCACCAACCATGCCTAAATCGTATTCGCTCTTCATCCGACGGGCTTTAAGCATACTTCCGTCAATTCCGCAAAGACCGATTGCCTTGCCGCCTGTTTTCTCTATCAGAGCGGTAATTTCTTTGTTCACTTTACCGCATAAAACCATTTGAACAATATCCATGGTTTCTTCATCTGTGTATCTAAGACCGTTAATAAACCGGCTTTCCTTGCCTGTTTTTTTTAACATGGTTTCAATTTCAGGGCCGCCGCCGTGAACCAGCACAGCTCGTATTCCCACACAGGACATAAGGATTATGTCTTCAATTACCGCTTTTTTTAGGTCTTCTCCCTGCATGGCATTTCCGCCGTATTTAACAACAATTGTTTTATTTCGAAAAATCTGAATATAAGGAAGAGCGTGAATAAGTATTCCGGCTCTTGTTTCATTTGAAAAGTCTTTCATGAACGGTAATCTCCGTTTATTTTAACATAATCATAAGTAAGGTCGCAGCCCCAAACAGAAGCCTTGCCGCTTCCTTCCCGCAGTTTAACAAGAATTTCTATTTCTTCTTCCGATAAAACAAGTTTCGCTTTTTCTTCGGAAAAATCAACAGCCTCTCCGTTTTTGCACACCTGTACTGTGCCTGCTTTGCTGATAAAACTTACGTCCGTTTTTTCAGGCAGGAAATCGGCCCCTGAATACCCCATTGCGCATAACACCCGGCCCCAATTCGCGTCAGCGCCGAAGCATGCGGCTTTTACAAGGCTTGATGACGCAACAGCTTTTGCCAGTATTTCAGCCGCTTCTTCGTTTGCGGCTCCGTCAACAGTTACGGTTACAAGTTTTGTCGCTCCTTCTCCGTCACGCGCCATTTTCCGCGTAAGATCAATACACACTTTTTCCAGAGCGGCGCAGAAAATCTTATAATCCGCGCCTTCGTCCGCAATAATCCTGTTCGCAGCTTCGCCGTTTGCCATTATGACAATCATGTCATTGGTTGATGTATCGCCGTCTACTGTCAGACGGTTAAAAGAACGTTTAACAGCGCCACGCAGGCTTGAGTTCAAAATTGAAGGTAATATCGCCGCATCGGTTGTAATAAAAGCAAGCATTGTAGCCATGTTGGGATGTATCATTCCCGAACCTTTAGTCATAGCGCCGATGCGTACCTTTTTACCGTCAATTTCCGTTTCCACCGCAATTTCTTTTTTTCTTGTATCTGTTGTCATAATGGCTTCAAGGGCGTCCGCATGACCTTGTTCATCGCCGCGAAGGCTTGCCTTTAAAGCGTAAATATTTTTTTCTATAACGTTAACCGGAAGGGGAACGCCGATAACTCCGGTGGACGCTACAGCGACATCAACCGGATCAATCACAAAAATATCGGCGGCAAGCTGCGTCATGCGCCGTGCCGCCGCAAGACCATCCTGCCCCGTACACGCATTGGCGTTCCCCGAATTGGCGATAATTGCGCGTAATTTTCCGTCTGAGATATTTTCCTGACTAACAATTACGCTTGCCGCTTTAACTTTATTTTGAGTAAACATTGCCGCCGCTGTACAAACACTTTTTGAATATATAAGGGCTAAATCTTTCTTTTGCGAAGCAGGTTTTATACCGCACCTTATGCCCCCTGCTAAAAATCCTTTCGGAGCGCATACTCCGCCTGAAATTTCCATACTCATTTACCGCAATTACTCCTGTAAAAACTTAAAAAAGCGCCGGTATCATTTCAAGAC
>JAITFK010000194.1 GCA_031281555.1 Treponema sp.
ACGTCAACGGAGCAGTTTGCTGAACGTATAAAAAATGATGCTATTAAGGAAGCTGAAGCTAAAAAGAAGGATATTCTTCTTGAAGCAAAAGAACAAGTAATCCGTGAACGGAACCAGCAGGAAAGGGAGACCCGGGAACGCAGGGCTGAATTACAGCGGTATGAACGCCGCGTTGTACAGAAAGAAGAAGCTATAGATAAAAAGACCGCTCAAATTGAGAGGACTGAACAGTTATTTGCTGATAAGGAAAAAGTTTTTCAACAGCGGGAAGAATTGCTTTCACAAGAGGAACACCGTTACAGGTCTGAACTGGAACGTATCTCGGGGTTAAGCTCGGAAGAAGCCAAGTCTCTCATTATAAAGGACCTTGAAAACGAGGCAAAACATGACGCCCAGTCTTTGATTAACAAGATTGAGCAAGAAGCCAATGCCGCCTCTGAAAAGAGAGCCAAGGATATTCTTGTTACAACAATTCAAAGGCTTGCCACGGAAGTAACCGGGGATTTAACCGTTACCACCGTTACTCTGCCCAATGATGAAATGAAGGGGCGCATTATCGGCAGGGAAGGCCGCAATATCCGCACTCTGGAAACGCTTACGGGCGTTGATATAATTATTGACGATACGCCCGAAGCGGTGGTTATTTCCTGCTTTGATCCTGTGCGCCGTGAAATAGCCAAAGTCGCCATGGAACAGTTGATTCTTGACGGGCGGATTCATCCTGCCAGAATAGAGGAAATTGTAATTAAGGTCAGCAAAGAGATTTCCCAGAAAATATTTGAAGAAGGTGAAAAAGTTCTTTTTGACATGGGTATCCACAATATCAAGCAGGACGCTGTCAGGGCTCTCGGGCGGCTGTATTTCCGCGCCAGTTACGGGCAGAACGTTCTTCACCATTCAAAAGAAGTGGCGGTAATTGCCGGAATGCTGGCGGCTGAAATCGGCTGCAACCGGGAACTTGCAAAACGCGCCGCTTTACTGCATGACATCGGCAAGGGAACAGAGTCGGACTCAGACCTGAACCACGCAGAAATCGGCATGGATATGGCGCGTAAAATGGGAGAAGATCCCCGTATTATCAACGCTATCGGGAGCCACCACAATGACATTGAACCTACGTGTATCGAGGCGGTCATTGTACAGATAGCGGACGCAATTTCGGCTGCACGCCCGGGAGCGCGCAAGGAAACTTTGAACAACTACATGAAGCGCCTCGAGAACCTTGAAAATATAGCCACAGGATTTACAGGAGTGGACAAATCCTTCGCTATTCAGGCAGGCCGTGAATTGCGCATAATGGTAAATAGCGAAACTATCAACGATGATCAAACAAAGGAACTTGCAAAGGAAATTGCCAAGAAGATAGAAAATGATCTCCGTTACCCGGGACGTATCAAAGTTACGATGATTCGGGAGACACGGATTACCGAGTACGCAAGATAGACAGATTAATTTTTTTTGACAATTCTCATTACGATATGCGCCGAATGTTTTGAAGCTACGGGCAGAAATTCATCAAAACTTACAGGCGACTCGGTTCCTGCGATGTCAGAGAGAGCGCGTATTACTAAAACAGGAACGGAAAAAAGACGGCAGCAATGAGCGATGGCGGCTCCTTCCATTTCCACTGCGGCGATATCCGGAAACAGACGGCGCACTGCGTCTATGCGCTCCGGTTCATGCATAAAAATGTCGCCTGAACCGATTATACCCCGGCAATGCGTAAAAGAAGACGGAAGAATTTTTTCCGCCTTTAATTCGTCAACAGCGTCTTCGGCAATTTTTACAAGCTTCTCATCCGCCGTAAATATTTGCGGCTGCCCGGGAAGCTGACCAGGCGCATATTTAAAAGCGGTAACATCGACATCGTGATAAAGAAGCCCGGTGGATATAACTGCGTCTCCCACTTTCAGATCGGAATGAATGCCGCCTGCGGAACCTGTGTTTATTATACAGGAAGGCTTAAACTCCCGGATAAGCAGGGCGCAGCCTACAGCGGCGTTCACCTTGCCGATGCCGCAGCGAAGAACAGTTACATCCTTTCCTTCAATCTTTCCTGTATTGAACTCAAACTCCCCTGTTTTTTGAACAGAGTATTTTCCCATAGTTTCACAAAGCAGACTTACTTCATTTTCCATTGCGCCTATAATTCCAATCATAACGCCTCCAACCGGTTTCCTTTATGTTATAGAAAAATATTCACTGATTGGCCTGCGCCATTCATTGCTGATGTCTCTTATTTCCCATTCAAAAACTTTTTTTATTGTAAAGCTTCCTGTGTCAGAAGGGTTATTATAATGAACTACCCCAAAACGCCCGCCGCCGATATAACAGACACTGTCATTCCCCTCAGCTTCTTCCGCAGGCGATGTTTGTTTAAAATTTTCCCATTCCGCCGTGATCTTTGCAAGCACGCAGTCAAAATGCACGGGCAAACCGGTAACCTTGTCAGAAATTGCGGTGGTTATATCCGTTATTTGCTTTCCGCACCATGGGCAGTTAGGAGTTGTAATTGGATTGGCCGGGAGAACAGGCGCTGCCCATAAAAGCCGATCCGCACTCTGCCTGGTTTTTTCGAATTTACCCTCAGTAAAGAGATTCTCATTATCTTTTTTATCATGTTTTTGCGCTTCGTCTTTCCTTCCGGAAAAACGGTGGCGATTTTTACGATTATTTCCGCTTCTTCCGCTGCCGCTCATTACGTCCGCCTTCCATTGCAATATCCATTATTTCATTGCTCAAAACAAGAGCCAGTCTTTGTATAGCGGCATGAAGGTAGTCCTCATCATTTATACGCCGCTGTATTAATTCCAGTTCGCCGGAATTCAAAGCCTGTTCTGTCATTATACATGCTCCGTGAAGGCGGAAGCAAGATGGGTAATTGAATTATTTTTAATAAATATTACATCAAATCGTACCGTCATCTTATTATATTTTCGATTTTCAGACAGGAAATACTTAGCAGTTTTGATAATTTTTTTCTGTTTTCTTAAGTCTACACTGTACTGAAGATCTTCCATGCTATAAGAAGTCCAGGCTTTTACTTCAATAAAAACGATTGTTTCACCTTCAAGAGCTACAATATCAATTTCACCGTATTTTGAACGGATATTTCTGGCAATTATTTCCATTCCTGCGGCTTTTACGGCTTCCGCTGCCTGTTCTTCCCCTCCTCTGCCCCGTAAAGAACTGTTATTCAATTTCGGCATTTTCAAATTTAACGGGATCTATTGCTTCTTTTATAAACAGCGTTCTTCCTTTCAATAAATCAATAATTTCCGGGTTTTCCATATCAAGAGCTTCGCCGTTTTTGTCCATTAGCATTTGAACAACCGGACGAAGAGGAGTTCCGGCATTTAAACTTATAACCCTGCCGATAGAAGTGTCGTTAAAACGGACAATTGAACCAATGGGATAAATGCCGATTATTTTGGTAAAGGCGATAATAACCGCCGGATCAAAACGGCGGGCATTGTCTGCCATAAGATTCTTTATTGCCTGATAGCCAATAATGGAATTCCGGTATGATTTCTTGCTGACCATAGCTTCAAACGCATCGGCAATAGATACGATTCTGGCTCCTATATCAATTGCCTCCCCTGAAAGCTTATCGGGATAACCATTTCCGTCCCATCGTTCATGATGCTGCAGCGCTATTAAATTTACTTCCTTGGGGCCGAATAGTTCCCCTGTAACAATTTTTGAAGTGTGCAGGGGGTGGCTTTTTATCTGTTCAAGTTCCGCTTCGGAAAGCCCGCCTCTTTTTTCGGTAATTCCCTTAGACAGTCTGAGCATACCTACATCATGGAGCAGCGCGCCTGAAACAATATTATGAATTTTATGCTCGGATAAATTCATTTCGTTAGCTGTCAATGCTGACAGTATTGCGGTATTTACCGAACTTTTCGCCAGTTCATGCCCGGTTACTTCTCCGCCCAGAATAAATGTAACAAAGTTATCACGATAATTCTGTAAATCCTGAAGCAATTGGATTGTTATATTGTCAACCGCACGCATTTCCATATTAATTGAGGAATTTATACTGGTGAATACAGCGCTTAATTTATCAATTAAATTTTTGTACGCGCGGTATTGAGCGGAATTTTCATAAACAGCGCTGATTGAAAATATAGACATTGATTTCCTGGGCTTGGGCTGGACGCTTGGTTGATCATCGGATTGAAGCTGAGGTTGATCGCTTGTCTGTTCAGTTTGAGACTTGATACTTTCGTTTAACTCTTCCAAAAGGTGAGATTGAATGGTTTCATCTAATTCTTCAAAAGGTTCCGGAGGTTCTCCGTCAGGCTCGATTATATACCCTTCTGTACTTACAGATTCAATACCGCAGGAAACAAGAAGATCAATCTCTCTTTGACGTATTGGAACAAGCGGCGGCGCCAGTAAATATTGCTCATACGAATAAACAGGCTCAGAAAAAGTCTGACCGGGTTTAAGATCACTGGTATCTATTACGTTCATTCGTTGTATCCTCTAAGCTCGGAAAAAATGCCGGTTGTAATATTTTTAGAATCATTCCTTTTGAAAATCGGCATAAATAAGAGAAAAGTCAAGATGTTGTTATAAATTAAGGTTTTTATAACAACTTTAACAAGAAAAAATCAACTTTCCTGCTCTTTTACCGGAGAACTGTGTTTAGAAGCGGCGGTTTTTTTGACGATAAGTTCCTTGATCTTTGCGCCCTTACCGATTTTCTCGCGGATGTAATAAAGTTTTGCACGCCTAACCTTGCCGGGACGCACTACTTCCACTTTAACAATCCGCGGTGAATGAAGCGGAAATACTCTTTCTACTCCTACGCCGTAGGAAATCTTCCGTACTGTAAAGGCTTTTCCCGTCCGGGAATTTTTCATGGTAATTACAAGACCTTCGTATATCTGAACACGTTCTGTTTTACCTTCCACAATTTTAAAATGAACCTTAACTGTATCCCCAACCTTAAACTGATCAACTTCGGACTTCATTTGAGCGGTTTCAATAGCCTTAATTTCGTTCATATTTTTACTCCTTCAGCTTGCCCGGTCCATTCAACGTTTGAGCGGTCAGGCGATCTATTATATTGATAATTTCATCAGTAAAAATCCTGCTTCCGTCAGAAGCGAATTCCCTGCCCTTCTGTATTAAATCCGGTCTTTGCTTCATGGTTTTTTCTACCCTTTTTTCAAGCCGCCAAAGGCGAATCTGTTCATGATGCCCGGACAGCAACACTTCAGGGACTTTCATTGTATCAAAAACTTCAGGACGTGTAAACTGGGGATACTCTAAAAGTCCGCCGGAAAAACTTTCTTCCTCAAGGGAATCCGCGCAAATAACATCGTCCACAAGACGGTATGTAGCGTCAATTACTGCTAACGCCGCCGCCTCGCCGGAAGAAAGCACATAATCACCGATTGATATTTCATCGTCCACATAACGGTCAATTATTCTTTGATCGATACCCTCGTAACGTCCGCAGATAAGGACAAGTTCCCGTTCGGCGGCCAGTTCACACGCAAATTCCTGATTAAAGAGACGGCCTGACGGGGAAAGATAGATTATACGGGGCGGTTTTTCCTTGCCGGAAGAAGCGGAAAGAGCGCTCTCAATAGCTAAACCGAGCGGTTCAGGCAGCATTAGCATCCCCGGACCGCCGCCGTAAGGCGCATCATCACAGGTTTTATGCTTATCTGCCGCAAAATCACGGATATTTATCGCCCGGTATTCGATAATTCCGCGTTTCATTGCCTTCGCAATTATAGAATTGGCAAAAAAAGCATC
>JAITFK010000048.1 GCA_031281555.1 Treponema sp.
ATAGCGAAAAACCAAACCAGAATAATGGTAGCAAAAGAACCTGAAGAAACTTTCGGTTCCTTTACCGTTCTTGAACCTAAAGGGATTAACTTTTCAATAGTATTTTATGATCATCCCGATGTTATAAATACGCTTGGCACTTTCCTTCAAACTACACTTAACAGACAGCGGAAAGTCCCCGAAGCAGACGCGAAAAAAGCCGCTAAATTAATAACGGACATAGTCGTAAAAACAATGAGTTCCGAAGGGCAATTTCAATAATAGAGTTGTTTAGAAACTTCAGTTTCTAAACAACTTCCGTTTATAAAAAGTATTGCGGAGACTTTCAAAGAGTTTAAAAAAGGAGCTGTCAATCAGACAGCCCCTTTTTTTTATTCAGCCGGTTTTCCGGTTTTTGTAATTTCCGCCTGCGCTATCGCAAGCAAAGCAATCGGAACTGAATACGGCGAGCAGGACACGTAATTTAAGCCGGCGTCCATGCAGAAGCGTACATTGGCCGGGTTGGCGCCGTGCTCTCCGCATAATCCGCAGACAAGATCGGGACGTGTAAGCCGGCCCCGATCGGCCGCGAGGGAAATAAGTTCTTTTATCCTCGGATCCAACGTACTGAACGGATTGCCGTCAATAAGATCAAAAAGGGTATAATCGGGCATAAAAGCCGTGAAATCGTCCCTTGAAATTCCCAGTGTTGTCTGGGTAAGGTCGTTGGTGCCGAAACTGAAGAATTGCGCATACTTGGCGATTTCTCCCGCGCCGAGAGCCGCGGCAGGCAGTTCTATCATAGTGCCGATTTTGTATTCAATTTCTTTCGCTTTGAGTTCCTTTCTGAGATCTTCTTCTATGTCAACAACTCCGCTGTAATTAAACCCTTCGATTCTTTTACCGTATGCAATTAGTTTTAATTCGGCGGCATTCATGACAATGGGAATCATTATTTCAGGATGAACTTCAATTTTTTCTTTGTACAATTTGTGAGCGGCTTCAAAAATGGCCCTTACCTGCATCGCGTAAATTTCAGGATATGAAACTGCAATGCGGCAGCCGCGGTGTCCGAGCATCGGGTTAAATTCATGCATGGCTTCAATACGGGCTGTAATTTCCGCTTTAGACGGTTTATCCGTCTTTGTTTTACTCACATATTCAATAAATGCGTTTAATTCCTCATTGTTGTGCGGCATAAATTCATGAAGAGGAGAATCAAGAAGCCTGATAGTCACTTCCTTACCGGCCATTACTTTCATAATGCTGTAAAAATCTTCCCTCTGCATAACCTGAAGTTTATCCAGTACCTTTTGGCGTTCTTTTGAATCATCAGATAACAGCATACTGCGGAAAACATTGATTCTTTCAGCTTTAAAAAACATATGCTCCGTACGGCATAAACCTACGCCTTCCGCGCCGAAGCTGAGAGCAAGAGCGGCGTCACGCTGAGTGTCGGCGTTACAGCGGACATGGAAGTTTTTACGGAATTCTTTGGAAAGCTCAAGAAAATCAAATAACCCGGATTCTTTCGGATCCGGCTCAATTAACTCCGCTATTCCCTTATACACGGTAGATTCACCGTAGAAAGGAACGCTGATTGTAATATATTCCCCTTCGGAAAAACTGAATTCACCTATTGTCGCCTTATTACCCTTAATTCTTAAAGCAGGAGAAACAAGCGAAACTTTTCCGTATTGCCGCGCTACTACAGACGCGTGAGCAGAGTAACCGCCTTCCGCCGTCAATACGCCGGAACTGACTTCGATTGCTTTTACGTCTCCCGCGAATGATGATGTTAAAACCAAAATAGTACGGTCGTCTACCAGTTTTTGCTTTGCGGCCCTTTTCGCTTCAAGAAGAGCGTTAGTACTGAAATAAACACGCCCGATAGCGGCTCCGGGGGCTCCGGCAATACCGCCTTTCCAGGAATCGAGTTCTTTTACAGTGGACGAATTGATTACAGGATGCAGGATTTCATTAAGCCTTATGGGATCAATTGCCATAATCGCATCTCTTTTGGAAATTATTTTACGTTTCGCGAGATCAAGCAGGAGTTTAATATCGGCCTGAGTAGATTTTTGATCTACAAGCCTCTGTTCAATTAACCAGAGTTTTCCGTTTTCCACTGTGAAGCGTATCTGACGTATTTCTTTAAATTTGTCTTCAAGAGTCCACGCTATTTTTTCAAGATGTTTAAGATGGGCAGGATCAATTTTATTTATCTCGTGCCCTTCGGCTCCGACTTCGTTAAATTTTCCCCTGAAAAAGTTTCCATGCAGTTTCTTTTCACCGGTAACGACATTCCGGCTGAAGAAATAACCCGAACAGGAATCTTTCCCGTAGTTGCCGTATACCATAGGCTGAATCAATATCGCGGTATCGGTGTTGTTTTGTTCATCCATTTTGAGCATTTTGGATATTTCAGTAAGGGTTATCATCAACTGGCTTTCAGCGTCATCAAAAAAACCTTTCGGGAAATATTTAGCGTATTCATCCATGTATTCAACAGCCGATTTTTTCTTTGGAAGCGGTATCTTGTCTTCATCTCTGTGAAGCTCATTGGAAGGTTTCTTAAAACCCAGCATACGCCGGATAAGTTTTAAACTCGCGGTGATTTCATCCTTCTCTTTAGTTTTATTTTCCAGTTCCTTGATCCGTCCCTGTATCATCAGCATTCCGTTGATAAGGAACAGAACTTCACTCGCGGCAAAATCAGGGCCTACCCATTTTGAGAAACCGGTAATAACAGGTTTAACAAGACCGAAATTATGAAGCGTAGGATATGTAGTAATTGCCAGGTTTGAAGAAATAACAATTTTTAAAAGCATTGGATTTTCAATGTCGCCGTATTTCTTGCCTACAAGTTTTTCGCATTTTCCCAAAAGTTCAGCGATATCCTTCTTGATTGCCTTTGGCTCTATTTCAGATGCTATTTCCGTATCCAGAATGAATCCCGGCAAAATCGGAAATTCCAATTCCGCGAATTCATTTGCCTGACGGCCCCTGATACCAAGTAATTCAGGTTTTATTTTTGAGGAAATAACATTATGCTGACTAAAAAAATGTATTCTTGTGTCCATAGTTCTTCCTTAATTAAAATAAATTAAGCACTGTATTTACAGGCCCGCGCAGAAACGCTTCAAATTGGTGGCTGGCGCCCTGCGCCAGATAACGCTGTAGTTTAGCGACATCCTGAATTTCATTTCCGGCAACTGCAAATTCAATGGCGCTGCCGTGTTTTACCTTGCCCCATTTAAATAACGAATTGATATCCAGTATCCTCTCTGTTTCATAAAAAATAAAAACTTCCAAATTGGGATGTTTCGCTTTATAACTCGCGATGATTCTCTTCCATGCTTCAACATTGCCGTTGTGGAATAATTCATTCTGAACCACTACCGCATATCTAGGCGTCATTTTCGCAGGGCCGCCTGCCGCCGCCGCTTTTTTGGTAGAAGCGGCTTTTTTGGTTTCCGTTTTTGCTTTTACTGTTTTTGTCTTTGCAGCTTTGGCTTCGGATGCAGCTTTGGGTTTTGAGACTTTTTTAACTGTGAATTTTCCTTTTGTCAGCGCAGGCGGCGCTGTTACTTTCGAGCCTTCAAATAAAGTCAACGCTATATTTGCCGCCTTTTGGCAATTTTCATCAGTTTCCTTACCCTGAAGACCGGCATATATAACCATTAATTCACGTTTACGAAGCTGTCCGAAAGCCGCCAATTCTTCGGCTACTTTCGGATTTGCTATTAACAACCCCATTTCCGGGTGATAATAAGCGGCAATCAGATCAACGCCGGTCCATTTTCCGAATTCTTTTGCCAGAACAGAAACATCTTCAATAGTTGAAGTAAGATTCTTCGAAGCTGTTTTATATCCAAGTTTATCAACCAGCAGCATCCTTAAAAGAAGAGCAATTTTGCCGCCTGTTAATTCATCATCATCCATTTCATAAATAATATCGCTGATATTACCCGCTCCCGCGCTTGAAGCGATTTCCATTGTTTTTTGAATGTGCCTTACCGCGCTGTTAAAACCTGAACGGGTAGAAAGCGCTTCCAGGTTTATGCTGTCCGCCATAAATTCTCCTTAATTTTTTATTATTAAAGGTAGTCTGTCTATAATGTGTCCGCATTACAGACAGACTCTAATTAAAAACGCTCCCAAAAATCAGAGCAGTAAAAACTACGCTGATTTTTATATGGGAGCGTTTAAACATTGAAGTTACCCTCAAGTTACCCTTATTCTATAATTCCGTAAGCGTTGAACCGCGGCCGCCGGATCTCCTGGATTTGGATCTTGTATCTACAACACCCGCTTTCTTCTTTGGCGCAGCTACTGCTTTAGGAGCCGCAATTACCTTTGCTTTCGGAACTGTTTCCGCAACAGTATGATCTTCTTCAACGGAAGCGCTGCTGAAAGACTGATTGATGTCTTCGCGGACAGTTGACCTTCTGCGGCTGAATGACGCAAATGCGGCATCCGAGAAGCCCTTGGATACGCCGTGCAGGAATTCGTTAAGAACGTTCGCCATTGCGTCCAGGGTAACTTTCTTCCTCTTGATTGACGTAATATCTACGTCCAAAAGAAGACCCGGCTGCAGGTGATACGGGTTGATCATGTAATCAAACCTGTAATATTCCTTTTCAAGCCATGTAAGTCTTTCTTCCATTACGCGTCTTTCAATCGGATACAGGAAGTCGTACATTCTTTTCATTCTTTCGCGCATTCTGATAATTTTTGAGCGGATCCTGTCTTTTTCGTAAATATAGGTGCGGTTGGACTTTTCAACTTCGGTTTCAGCCGGCTTAACAAAGGAAATTTCATCCCAAACTTTGGCAATATCTTCGTATACAGGCTCGCCTGATTTGTCTTTAATGAGTTTTTTAACCCTGTTCTTGTTCTTCAATGCCAAATCATCAAAATCATTCACCCTAAAGGATTTCTTTTGTCCCTGGTAAATAACTTCCAGAATATCCCAAATATGCTGAATTTCCGTTTCAAAGCTCTTGAGCTGAACATCATAAGCCTTGCGGTCTTCTATTAACTGGGCATTGTCAAAATAACGCATCTTGATCTGATAGCGTTCGTCAGGAAGATTAGCGATATCGGTATCTTCGTATTCGCGGATTATGACTTCCCTTCCGTTCTTAAGGTTCTCAATGTATTGATAACCCATTTTGGACGTATCAAGAATTGAAGTAATTGAGTTAATAGCGGTGTTAAAGCCGCGGTTTCGGATATTTTCCATATCAATGATCTTCTTGATATTCTCGCGAATATTAAGAGCATCAAATGATTCAGGATCAATTTCAGCGCGAAGATCGGCAATTCTGTCCATAAGAGCTTTTGCCATATAATTATAGCGCTTGGATTTGGCTTCTTCGGCATTGTCGTCCGTGAAGGCTTCAACCTTGCCGATTTTTGTGAAGATGATTTCACTGTCTGTGAGTTCTTCAATACCCTGATCAATCCTGTCATCTTTAATCTGCTCAATCATTTTGTCAATGTTGTCAATGATGTGTTTTGAAATCAGATCTTTCATCAGGTATACTACAGTCACCTGATAGTGGAAAATCGGACTGATAAGTTCAGAGTCAAGAATGTTGACAGAAAGCTTTACATCGCTGACTGTCTTCGGTTTAATCTGATTGTCCTTAAACGCGCACTTTACAATTGAGTACGCGTTCTCTCCGCGCACGAAAGCGCCTGTATCGGTTTTTTGGCGAAGGATGCTGTTAGTGTGGGTTTCAAGCTCGTTGACGCCCCTTTGAATATGTCCCTGCAGGTGGCCGTACATATTCACCATGGATTTCTCGACTTCGCCCGTGTTGAACTTGTCTGCGCCGCCGACAGCGTCAAGCAAGTCGGCTATTTCTTTCGGCGTGTACCTTGTCAGAACTTTTGTTTCTTCTTTATCGATAAAGTTTCTGACTTTTTTCACCATTTCATCTTCGCTCGTTACCATGTAACGGTTGAACATGTTCTGATAATTCTGATTGAAGTAATTATAAAGCTTTTCTTTAAGACCGCCCATCACATCAAGGCGTTCAAGAACGTCCTTGGGCAGCTTTGCAGTAAGGTGGTGGATAACTTTATTAGTCTCCTCCTCCAGCAAAAGATTTACTTCAGCCTGTTGATCACGGTATTCCTGTGCTAGTGAATTGCGTGAACCTACGGCGCTTGGTTTTTCCGGATGAAATACATTCGGGCTTTTGGGCAGATCAATTGCTCCCATAATAACTCTCCTTATAATTTAAATTTTATACTCAGCATTACTTAAGAATACATATATTTTTGTATATTGTAAAGTCTTTTTGCGTTTCAGTTACATATAATAAGAATAAAACTAGTCAAATTCTGAAAAATATGATAAATTTTCAGTATGGATGAACTAAAGAAGCTCAGGTTAAAAAGCTTGGCATTTGGGAGGAAAACCGGTCTTTTTTTGCCGGCGGCTTTGACATTTCTTTTCTGTGTTTCCCATGTATACGGAGACTCGCAGCGTCCGCCGATAGATATAAATCTGATAATTGACGGCGCACTGTCTTCCGCAAATTTAAAAGAAGAAATTACAACATGGATTTGTAACCGGATAGATCAAATACTTACAGACGGAGACAGTGTCAGAATCTGGAACGCCGGATCTCCGTCAAAAGTTATATATTCGGGCACCGTAAACAACAGCGCTGACAGGGAAAACATAAAAAAAAGCATTCGTGAATTATCAGGAAATATCTCGTCAAACAGCGTTGATTTTTCATACGCGTTAAAGGAAGCCGCGGACCGCGCTTCAGGACAGCAGAATTCAAGCTACAGTTACACTTTGTTAATAAGCGCGTCCGCGGACGCGCTTGCTTCAGTTCTTTCAGGCCCTCAGGCAAATCTCCTGCGGTATTCCAGAGTGGAAGAATTCCCCGCATGGCGAGCAATTGTCATAGGACTGAACATTGACGCGAAAGTCAGAAATGCCGCCGCCGCTTTCTGGGGTTCATAAAAACCTGATTTATTGTACCATAGGCAATAAATGAAAAAAGCGTTTTTGGGATTTTCAATAGGCGTCGCGGCAGTCTCCGTCCTTTTAATAATACTTTTGGCAACCGGTTTCTGGAAACAATTTTTTTACCATAAAACAGCCGAATATATACAGGCCAGGATTGTTACGCCTCAGGAAATGAACCCATATTTTGGCCAGGAGCTTGAAGGCCAAATTGCATGGGATGATAAATTAAGCACAAAAGTATCTCTGGAAGACGGAGAATTGGTTATCGCTGTTTTAAACAAAGAAAGAGAAGAGTCTTTTACGGAAGAACAATTTGCAATATATATAAATTCTACAGACACCGAAAGAAAGATTTTTTTAACCTATATCTATTATGATGAAAAAACCAAAAATTACATAAGGTTGTGGAACGCGGTTACTGCCGCTACCCGTCCTGAAACAATTACATTATTCAGCGATGATCTAATCGGAGACCGAAATAACTGTATTATCGTTACGGGCATGAATAACCGCAATGAGCATACCATGACAATTTTCAGGCACAATCCCTTAAGAACAGACCGGGTATTCAATAAAATCGCAGAATTGCAGATTGACGGCTCAATTAAGATACAGGATATAAAAAGGTCTTTGGCTTATCAGCAGGGAATAACAAAAGGGCAAAGCTATAATATATCGGCTTATGGTCATGACAGTTCGTCAAGCAATATTTTAGACCAAATTGAGACTATCTATTCATTTAATCAGGACAATGAACGGTACGAACAAACAAACATCATAAAAATACCAGGTTCACAGGTTGAACAGCAGCAGCTTAAGGAGTTATTAAGCGGGACAACAGGAGTTTTTGAAAATTTTATTCATGATCTTTGGTATTATGTAAGCCCGCAGGGTACAATCGATTCAAGGCAATACCTATATTTTGACCCTGACGGCAAGGAGATTGTTTTTTTCGGCGATGAAACACAGCAGGTATTCCACTGGCAGAATTCCACACATACGCGTTATGGTCTTTACATAAGAAGCCAGAATATGTCAATTGTCACATTACTGCGCTTTATTGATATAGAACTGGAATCTCTTGACAGCATAAGGTTAAGGGTTACTGAAGATGTCCAGTTAAAAATCGCGGTAAATACAACATGGGACGGTTCTTACAGGCGGGCAAGAACCGCGAATTTGCAGGAAACCGGATCGGCGATAAAGAGCGGTATTGACTTACTTTATGACAGTCCGTGGGGCAGGCTGCAATTCTATAAAAACGGCGAGTATACAATCAATGCTCCTGACCAGAATGCAAGGATCGCCGGAAGTCCTGCTGTAAAAAAAGGCAACTATGTGTTTTTTAAAATTAAGGATCAGGAGCTTGTGGAACTGCGATCAGACGTATCAACTGAACCGCCGCAGGACAGTCAAATCAACCGTATGATTTATAAAGTTGAAACCGCCGCAAACGATTCCCTAAGTCTTTCACACGTCAGACTCGGCATATCAGGTATTCATGATCTGTTTGAACCGCCGATAACGCTTACGCCCGTTACTGTTAATTATATAACACCCTGATCCAGCATAGCTTTGGCGACTTTTCTGAAGCCGGCAATATTCGCGCCGATCACGAAGTTCCCCGGCTTACCGCTTTCTTTCGCGGCATCGTCTATACTGCCGAAAATGCCTATCATTATATTTTTAAGTTTCGCGTCCACTTCTTCAAATGACCATGAAATACGAGCGCTGTTCTGGCACATTTCAAGGCCCGATGTCGCTACGCCTCCGGCGTTTGCCGCTTTGCCGGGGAAGAACGCGGTTCCCTTGCTGATCAAGTATTCCGTTGCGTCCAGTGTTGTAGGCATATTGGCGCCTTCTGCGACAATTTTACATCCGTTTGCCGTAAGGGTTTTCGCGTCTTCAATTAAAAGCTCATTCTGTGTCGCGCAAGGCAAAGCTATATCGCAAGCTATATCCCATACCCTACCCTTGCCCGCGTCTTTATACACAGCGTCCTTGTGGACTTCGGCATATTTAGTAAGCCTTTCCCTTTTTACCAGTTTGATATCTTTAACAGTATCCATGTTGATTCCGTCTTTATGATAGATATAACCGTTACTGTCCGACATAGTAACAACAACAGCGCCGAGAGAAAACAGCTTCTGCGCCGCGAAAATCGCGACATTACCGCTGCCCGAAATAGAGACTTTCTTTCCTTTAAAACTGTCTCCTTTTTTATTCAGGTATTCTTCCACTATATAAACAAGTCCGTAACCTGTAGCTTCGTTTCTGGCGAGACTGCCGCCCCAGCCAATTCCTTTTCCTGTCAGCACTCCCTCAAATCTGTTTACGATACGTTTATACTGACCGTACATAAAACCGATTTCCCTGCCGCCAACGCCAATGTCACCCGCAGGCACGTCGGTATCAGGTCCGATATGGCGGTACAACTCCGTCATGAAAGATTGACAGAAACGCATAACCTCATTATCGCTTTTTCCTTTAGGATCAAAATCAGAACCGCCCTTGCCTCCTCCCATTGGAAGCCCCGTAAGTGAGTTTTTAAAAATTTGCTCAAAACCAAGAAACTTAATAATACTTAAATTTACAGAAGGATGAAAACGTAAACCGCCCTTGTAAGGCCCGATCGCGGAATTGAATTGTACACGGAAAGCCCGGTTTACCTGAACTTTACCCGAGTCGTCAAGCCAGGGGACTCTGAAAACAATCGCTCTTTCAGGTTCCACAAGCCGTTCAAGAAGGCCTGCCTTTTCATAAGTACTGTCCTTATCAACAATGATCCTAAGTGATTCCAGAACTTCCTTCGCCGCTTGTAAAAATTCAGGCTGCCCCGCGTCTCTCTTTTCTATACTCGTAATAATATTATCTATGTAGCTCATGATTCCTCCATGGTTTATATAATTATTTAAGAAAATATTTTCATTGTCAATGCTGTTCTATCCTGCCAGATACTTCTCCGCAGTTGCAAGTTTTACTGCTGCACAGAATATTTCCATTGCTTCTCCAAGTTCGCCAAGAGGCGGACAGGTCGGAGCTATGCGAATGTTTCTGTCGCAAGGATCATTTCCGTACGGAAATGTCGCGCCCGCCGGCGTAAGAGCTACGCCCGCTTCCGCGCACAGCGACACGATTCGTTTAGCGCAGCCGTCAACCGAATCAAAACTGATAAAATAGCCGCCTTTAGGTTCTGTCCATTCGGCGATACCAAGTCCGCCTAGCTCACGGCGCAGAGTTTCTTTTACAAGATTGAACTTAGGCCTGAGAATTGCCGCGTGTTTTTCCATGTGGGACATTACACCGGCCGCGTCTTTGTAAAAACGGACATGACGGAGCTGGTTTAGTTTATCCGGCCCGATTGTTTGTATAGCCAGCCGCTTGCGGATAAATTCGCAGTTTGATTTGGATGAAGCCATACAGGCGACAGCCGCGCCGGCGAAACTGACTTTGGAAAACGATGTAAAAACAAGCGGCATATTCGGATTTCCCGCTTCTTCACAAAGACGGATAATATTAGGTATTTCCGCGTGAGTATCGCCGAGATAATGAAAAGCATAAGCGTTATCCCAATAAATACGGAAATCCGCCGCTGCCGGTTTCAGGTGCACGAAACGTTTTACCGTGTCTTTTGAATAAACAATACCGGTGGGGTTTGAATATTTCGGCACGCACCAGATACCCTTAATCATCGGGTCGGAAGAAACTGCCGCTTCTACAGCGTCCATGTCAGGGCCGTCCTCTTCCATCGCGACCGTTATCATCTCAATATGGAAATAATTGCATATCGAAAAATGTCTGTCGTAGCCGGGAGAAGGACACAGGAATTTTACCTGCCCCTGACGCTGCCAGGGAACGCCGTCTCTTACACCGTGAGACATATTGGAGGCGACATTATCAAACATAAGAGCAAGCGATGAGTTGCCTCCTACAATAACTTCATCCGCGGAAATTTCCAAAAGGTCGGCGAAAATCTTTTTCATTTCCGGTATGCCGTCTATACCGCCGTAATTGCGGCAGTCAATTCCGTTTGAAGCGGTATAATCATCCGCCGAAAGGCAGGCGAGCATATCATGACTTAACGCAAGCTGTTCATCGGAGGGCACTCCGCGCATCATGTTGAGTTTCTTTCCTTTCTCTTTGTACTTGGAAAAATTAAGCGAAAGTTCATCCCGCAAAGCGGTTAATTCCTGCTTGTTCATATTTACATAAGATTTCATTTTTATTTTTTTCCTTTTTTTATACTTTGTTTACACAGAAAAGCATACATTTTTTTAATTAGTATGCCAATTAACGCGTTATCTTAATTGAATCAAATAAGATACGGCAGCCTTTCATATCCATGTGTTCAGCGGCAAATTCAAGCTTGTCGATATTATCCCATGTAAACTCACCTCTCGGATTAAGCCATTGCTGGGTTTTATTTATCCATGCCCCGTGTTCCTGCATAGAATTAAGAGGTATCCTGATAGTGTGCCATTTCCCGTCAGGCGGAAGATTGTTTTCATTTACGGTGTAACGCATTCTCCAGGGAATAGAGGATTCACTTTCGGGTTTTATAAAACGAACATCGAATTGCGCCGGTTTTTCCGTACACGCTTCGAATTCCAAAAAATACCCGCTTAAAACCAACGCGCTGAAATCACGGTTACGCGGAAAAGCAAACCAGAAAGCTTCATATCTTCCGGCGTTTCCCCAGCGAATGGCATACTCTCCTTCCGCGGCGTTGGTATCATAAAAACTGAAATCAGTATTATCCCCGCCCCAAAAACCGGTATTGAGTTCCGTGTTGGGATAATCATCAAACAATGTAAAACCGGATTTTACAGATTCGTTTTTTCGCGGACTCTGGGGAGGAGGAATAAAGCCCATCGCACGAACAATATTAACATTTACATCAGAGTAAAAATCCCCTCTGTTGCCGGAATTGAAAATTCCAAATCCTCCGTAATAATCCCAGCTTGTTCTTGATATTTTCCGGCTGTCAAGCGCATTTGTGATAAGTTCATACCACACTACACGATCCTCAGGCGGACTGTTGGGAATAAACACACCGTACTCACCGCAGTAAACCGGAACATTTCGTTCTACGGAAAAAGCCGCCGCCATGTCCAATATGCCGAGAAGTTTTGACGGAGCGGCGTCTTTAGAATAATTTTTCATGGAGCTTTCAACCCATGTACTTCTAAGTTTTGAATGAAGTTTCGGCATTCTTTTGGGATCAAATGGAAACGGAACGCCGGACAGATATTCCATCGGAGGCGACCAGCTCGCGCCCTGATGAGTAAACATAAAAGGATCATAAAAATGAAATGTGTAAATAAGGTTTGTATCGCTATAAACAGGTATGGAAGACAATTTGTTATATGAATTGTAGTCCGTCCCCCCTACAATTATCGCGTGTTTTGTGTCAACACTGCGGATTGCTTCAATTGTTTTGCCTTGAATTTCCCCCCATCGTTTATCCGAAATGCCGTGAGGTTCATTAAGTATTTCATAAATAACAAATTCACTTCTATCACTGTACCTCCGCGCTATCTGCGTCCATACAGTAATGAGAACCTTATCAACATTATTAACCGTGTTTTTTGCAGGATCAAACGAATGATTGTCAATGATAAGATACAGCTTGTACTTTTCCGCCCAATTTACCGCCATATCAAGAAGTTTAAGAAGAAGAGGATCAAGCCTGTAGTCAGGCGCGCCGCTTGTCATGTCATTAAGCCTTACAGGGAGCCTTATTACATCAGCGCCGAGGCTTTTAACATTGGCAAAATCCTGCTCATTGTATTGGTTAAACGGAATCCTTTGGGCGTTATTTACTTCAAACCATCCTGAAAAATTTACTCCTTTGGTGAAAGGCGTTGTCTTAAGTACCGTGTTAACCGGCCATGGTTCCGTTAAATTTTCCACGGAAACCTTGTTATTAGCAGATTTGCATGTTACAAAAACAACACACGTTAAAATAATCAAACACAGGTTTTTCTTTATCACATTTTTCCCTTATAACTGAAATTAAATCTTAAAACCCATTGCTCGAACCACGTCTGTATTTACATCAGAATTAAAATCTCCCTTTTTATCGGTTTTGAATATTCCAAATCCTCCGAAATAATCCCAGCTTGTCCACGGAATATTACGTTTGTTTAGAGCGTCACAAATAAGTTTGTACCAGTTAACACGGTCAACTTCGGGGCTTTGAATCATAAACACGCCGAACTCGCCGCAGAAAACCTGAACATCCCGTTCTTTTGAAAAAGCCGCCGCTTTATCAAGTGCCGCAAAAAGTTTTTCAGGGGCAGCGTCCTGTTCATAACTTTCAAGGGCTTTTTCAACCCAGGTTCCTTTTAAATCAGCGGGAGTTTCAGGTATCCTGCCTTTTTCCGCGGGAAACGGAAGCCCTTTTAGTGACGCTAAAGAAGGATTTCCCCATGTAGCGCCTTGATGTGTAAATATATGCGGATCATAAAAATGAAATGTATAAATAAGGTTATTATCCTTATACGCCGGAAGCTCGGCTAATTTTTCAATGGAATTATAACCGGTTCCGCCCGCGATAATCGTATGTTTTTTATCTATCTTTCGTATTGCCTCTATCGCCGTTCCCTGGATTTCACCCCAGCGTTTATCTTCAATATGATGAGGCTCGTTAAGAATTTCATATAACACAAAATCACTTCGATCTTTATAATGCCGGGCTAACTGCCCCCAAACAGGAATTAGAATCTTGTCTATATTTACATCGGTGGGATTTACCGGATGAAAGGAATGGTTGTCAATAATAATATTCAATTTGTGTTTTTCAGCCCAGTTAACAGCGGAATCAAGGTACTTTATAAAAACGGGATCAAGGGTGTAATCAGGCGCGCCTGAAGTAAAATTGTGCATTGCTATCGGAAGGCGGACTACATCAGCTCCTACGCTTTTTACATTCGCGAAATCCTGCTCGACAAACCTTTCAAACTGAATGTCCCCGACGTTTTTTAACTCAAACCACTTGGAAAAATTAAACCCGCGTGAAAATTTCACCGTAAATGCCATATTTACTCCTTCTGTTCCAATACTATATCAAATTATGGTAGAATAAAAGCCTATGTTAAGTAACGGAATGATAATTCAAAGAGATGTTTCTTTTCCGGTTTGGAGCCGAAAAAAGGTATCTGTTACTTTTTTGGGAAAAAATTATTACGCGCAAAATAAGGACGGCAAGTGGCTTGTATTGCTTAACCCCGTACAGGCGGGAGGTCCCTTCTCAATGAGCATCGCAGGCGAAGAAGGCTGTGTTACAATAAATGACATTTACGCGGGCGATGTTTGGCTGTGCGCCGGACAGTCCAACATGGAACTGCAAATGGAACGACTGCGCGATGATTATTACGAGGAATGGCAATTGGAGACATATCCGTTTATCCGCCAATTCAAAGTACCGCAAGAATCTGATTTTTCAGGTCCTCGCGATGAATTTACATACGGCATTTGGACATCCGCTTCGGCGCAGACCCTTCATGAATTTTCAGGGACAGCGTGGTTTTTCGCAAAAAAAATGTACGAAAAATGCCATGTCCCCATCGGTCTTGTTAACACAGCCTGGGGCGGCACTCCTATTGAATCGTGGATGAGTGAGGAGGCGCTGGTAAATTACCCTGAAAAAATAGCAATGGGAAAACAATATTCAAACGCCGCCTTCCGCGAAGCTGTTTGTAAAAAAAGCGAAGAGACTGTAAACGCATGGCATGATGAGTTGAATTCAAGCGACACAGGACTTGTTCAAGGTTGGCAAAATACAAAAAACAATCACTGGAGTAACGCGCAAACAGTATCGCTGCCCGGAGATTTTTACGAAGCGGAGCTTAAAGATTTCTGCGGTTCTGTTTGGCTTTACAGAGAATTTGAGGCGGGCGAGGAATTCGCTAAAAATGAAACAAAACTGTGGCTTGGGACTATTGTCGATTCCGATTCAGTGTATGTAAACGGCGTTGAAGTCGGAAACACCGGATACCGTTATCCGCCGCGAAAATATACCGTTCCCGCAGGACTGCTTCGTAAAGGGAAAAACAGCATTGTGATAAGAGTTATCTGCAATAACGGTGACGGCGGAATTACAAAAGATAAACCGTTCCGAATTTTCTCAAACTTCGGCAGTATAGAACTTGCCGGAAACTGGCAATACCGCATTGGGGTAGCAGCACGCCGCTGCCCCGAACCTTTTTTTATCCAAAGACAGCCGATGGGAAACTACAACGCTATGATCGCTCCTGTATTGAGATACCCATTAAAAGGTGTTATATGGTATCAGGGAGAATCAAATGATTCCGCTCCTCATGAATACTCCGCGCTGTTCTTACTAATGATAAATGACTGGCGGAAAAAGAACGGAAACGAAGAATTACCGTTTTTGTTTGTACAGCTTCCGATTTTCGGAGAACTTTCCGACAATGACGAAATGTCATCATGGGCAATTTTAAGGGAAGCCCAAAAAGAAGCTATGTCCCTTCCCTCTGCAGGAATGGCCGCCGCGCTCGATCTCGGCGAATGGAACGACCTGCACCCGTTAAATAAAAAAGACATAGGAGAGCGTCTCTTTACGGCGGCTGAAAAAGCGTTATTCAAAACTCAAAATACGTCTCCGGGGCCTGTACTTCGTTCCCATGAAAAGCGGCAGGAAAAACTTTTCCTGTATTTTGATAACTGCGGCGGAGGGCTTACATCCCGCTGCAACGAAGCAAACAGCGGCGTAAAGGACGCTCCACATATCAGCGTCATGGATAACAGTCAATTAATACGCCTTCCCGCAAAAATCGAAGGGATCGATACAGTATCAATAGACATATCTTCGTTAAAAAATCCGCAAAAAGTGTTATACGCATGGGCAAACAACCCAAAGGACAGACAGTTATTTAACAGCGAAGGGTTTCCCGCTCTTCCTTTTAGAATTCAATTATAAGGAGAAAAAAATGTTTGACGCAGCAAAAACAAAGGACGAACTAATTAAATGGATACAGGCCTACTTTGAAGAAAACGGCAGGGATTGTTCAGCGGTAGTCGGAATAAGCGGCGGCAAGGACAGCGCGACAACAGCAGCGTTATGCGTAAAAGCTCTGGGAGCGGAAAAAGTATATGGCGTCCTCATGCCGAACGGAGAGCAGCACGACATCGGCTACTCAAAAGAAATAGTATCGCACCTTGGAATAAAGAGCTTTACTGTCAATATAAAGGCCGGCGTGGATGCTCTTCTTTCATCAATCAAGGACGGCGGAATTTCAGCTAACAGGCAGGCTCTCATCAATATTCCGGCCAGAATCAGAATGACGACGCTTTACGCTGTATCCGCGACAGTGAACGGGCGTGTAGCCAATACCTGCAACCTAAGTGAAGACTGGGTCGGCTACTCGACAAAGTACGGAGACGCTGCCGGGGATTTCAGCCCGCTGTCACAGTTAACGGTAACTGAAGTGAAAGCTGTCGGCATGGAGCTTTTGCCCGTAAAGTTTATCGAAAAAGTTCCAGAAGACGGACTTTCGGGCTTAACCGATGAAGAAAATCTCGGTTTTACCTACGACGTTCTGGATAAATATATCCGGTTTGGCGTATGCGAAGACTCGGCGGTAAAAGAAAAAATAGACAGACTGCATAGTATGAACCTGCACAAACTTGAGCTTATGCCCGGGTTTAGCCCAAAAAGTTAAGTTCAATCCGGCAGTTCATAAAGTCTAAAATTAAAAAGTTATTCCCGATTTTTTTGAAATGG
>JAITFK010000100.1 GCA_031281555.1 Treponema sp.
TGTGTAAATGACCATAAAGTGGTAGAAATACCGAAGGAGAAAAAATGGTCATGGCACGAAAGAAGGAAAAGAAAGAAAAGGATATTATCGACCAACTGCTTGATAATATCGACTTTCACGGATTAACCCAAGACGAGGTTGTAGGTCAAGGAGGCTTAATAAAACAATTAACCGGAAGGATACTTCAGAGAGCCCTTGAAGCTGAAATGACAGAGCATCTTGGGTATGAAAAAAATTCCAACGCCGGAGACAACAGCGGGAACAACCGGAATGGGCACACAGAGAAGACCGTCTTACTTGAGAATCAAAGTACAACTATAGAAGTTCCCCGGGACAGAAACGGCACGTTTGAACCGGTAATAATTCCAAAACATGAAAAACGTGTTCCGTTATTCAACGATCAAATCATTTCAATATATTCATTTGGTATGAGTGACAGGGATATAAAAGCGCATCTGGAAAAGATATACAATGTTGAAGTATCGCCTGACTTAATAAGCCGAGTAACGAACGCGGTAATAGACGAAGTTAGAGAATGGCAGAACAGACCGTTGGAAAAATCATACCCGATTATATATTTAGACGCGTTACGGATCAGAGGCAAGGAAGACGGGAAAAGCTGTATGAAAAGCGTTTATATAGCCCTTGCGGTTGATTTTGAGGGGAAAAAAGAGGTATTAGGGCTTTGGATAGCGGAAAACGAGGGAGCAAAGTTCTGGATGGGAGTGTTAACTGAACTGAAAAACCGCGGTGTTCAAGACATCCTTATCGCCTGCATGGACGGGCTTACAGGATTCCCCGAGGCGGTAAGGTCTGTTTACCCTAACACTCGCGTCCAATTGTGCATTGTCCACATGGTGCGCAATTCGACAAAGTTTGTTTCGTATAAAGACCTTAAAAAAGTATGCGCCGATTTGAAAGCGGTCTATTCGGCCCCCGGCGAGGAAGCCGGACATGATGCGTTGGAAGATTTCGGAAAGAAATGGAATGACAAATACCCGATGATTTACCAGTCATGGCTACGGCATTGGGAAGACTTGAGCGAGTTTTTCAAATACCCGCCTGAAATCCGCCGAGCTATTTATACAACTAACGCCGTTGAATCTTTAAATTATCAATTGAGAAAAGTAACCAAAAACAGATCGACATTTTCCACCGACGACGCTATACTCAAAATACTGTATTTGGCTATTCGTAATGCCAGTAAGAAATGGACTATGCCGGTAAGGGAATGGGGGCAGGCTCTTAACCAGTTTGCCATTGAGTTCGGAAAAGAACGGGTTCCGTTCTTATGATATTATGTTATTTACACAAAAAATCGGATAGGTTCGTTCTATATCTTCGTTTACTTCTCCTTTGTAAAAAAAAACTGAAATAAAATATTTTTGCCATGGTTTTACAAAGGGGAAAATAATCTTACCAGATTTTTTACTTGTTCCAATGCAATATCTGTAACACATGATGGCGTTGCGTTACCCTTATTAATAAGAATCTCGTAGTAGGATACCCCATTTTAATCATAAGTGCTCATTTTTGTAATCTTTCCGTTAGAATTGTACTCGCATTCACGATAACTGAGCAATTCCCAATTTGTGCTATATAAATATGCACAAGTTAAAACTTCTTTGTCGGTTTGCCGACTTTCTGAAAAAAGTTTTACCGCCGTAAAGCCTATAACCAGAGCGATAACTAAAATCAAGGGGATAACGAACCCTGTTCGTATTCCTAAAGTTTTTAAAATTTTGCATTTTTTTGCCTATTGAATGCATGATGTTATAAAACATAACGGCAAAAGAATGCTGTTTCTTATCGCCTATTTGGGGTAGTTTTGCTTTTTTTACTGCTTCTCCTTCCACCATGTCGATGTTACGTAAGGTTTAAAACCAATATTGTAGTAAAATTGTTGTGAAGAACCTACAAAAGCTCTTATTGCGCCAAGCTCGCCGCAGCGTTTTATCCCTTCCAATACCGCCGCTTTTCCCAATCCCATTTTTCGGTATGCCGGTTCAGTTGCAACAGGTTCAACTAACACGCTTTTTGATTTTTTATCATACCACATACCGCAATGGGAAACATAATCCCCGTTAGGAGCCGCCACAGAAATTTTTAAGCTGAAGTCAACATTTGGTCTGTTCAATTCGTTTTTATATTCTTCCGAATGTTTTTCCCAACAAAGATAATAAGGACCATCTCCATTCATTTCATGGTTAAACCCTTTCCAACATACTTGCCCATACTTGTTATGGATCAAATTCTTCCGCAAGACTGGTTATTTTGAACCTGTCAGGCAAAGTGTACTTAATCTTTGCAAGGTCTATGGGATAAACAGCGTCAGACTCTTTCTCCTGAGTCGGGAAAGAATTATTTTGAGCTGCAATATTCTGCATTTCCAAATCACCGTCAAGAATTAGTACACGGAAATTTCCGTCTTTAGCAAGATTTGTTTTAGCGTAAAAGAACATTTCTTCTTTGAGATTTTCATATCCTTTTAACGCCAATAGGAAAGCAGAACCAAGTTTGGTATCATAGGTTGCTATGGCTACAATTTTACCATTTTCTTCCCAAATACCGATTTTTCCTAATTTGTCAACATCTGCCCAATCGCTTCCAAAAAACGTGAGCATCCAATCCCAACGACCATAATGATAGTTGTGGCTGTCGAGTTCGATTAAAAAATTTCGAACACGATTATAATCATCACCATAAAAAGTGATGTTTTCATATTGTCTGGATTTAACAGACATAAATACTCCTTAAAAAGTAAAATTTCCGAATAGATCACGCCTTAATACTAAAGATTCCAAATATCAATATATTAATGTATAAAGAGCAATGTAGAATTAGGCTTTAAACATTAGTCATTAGTAAATAAAATTAATAAACTCTTGATACTATACATAACACTTGTATAGTAAGTAATATGGCGGAAATTTTGGTTGGTACTTCGGGGTATGCTTATAAAAACTGGGTTGGTACTGTTTATCATGAGGGTGCTCCGAAAAGCGCTTTTTTAGGTATTTATGGGTCTATGTTTCCTGCTGTGGAGCTTAATTTCTCTCATTACTCATACCTAATGTGTTGGATATTGTTAAAATACAGGCTGACGGCGAGGCTTGCGAGATACCTCAAATCAAAATGTTACCGAAATGACCAGTTGTATTTTTACATGATTTTGATTATATTTAACTTTAATAGGCAATGGGATAAAAACATGGTAAAGAAAAGCACTGAATTTTTTTCTAATATTCCACATGAAAGGTCTTTAAAGGAATATAAAGCTTACCTTTTTAACGATGAGGAATTTAATCCTAACGACAAGCGAATATTGCTTGTCGGCGGCGGGAATTCGCCTATATTTACTGACTTTTTTAAACTTGGGTATTGGCCAAGGTCTGTTACGAATGTTGACCCGTATGCTTTGCCGCAAAATGATTTTAGTCAGGTGCTTCATAAGGAAGACTTTTTAAAATATAAAATTCCTCATGATTTTTTTGATGAGATTTGGGCGTTGTATTCTTTGCCTTTTTGGTTAGATGACATTAAACAAACGGATTTATTTTTAGCGAATGCGTTGTTGGGTCTTGCGCCAAACGGTAATTTCAGAATCTATCCGATTCCCCTGAATCGTGATAATTGTTTAGAAATAATGAAAAAATTCGCGGAAGATTTTACAAATACCTTTCCAACGGTACAATGTAAATTTAGTAATTATCTTGGTACGAATAAGGTTGTGTTTTCTTTGCCGCAGAGTAAAGAGGGTATGAATAAGTGGCTTAAAAAGAATTATATGAGTAAACAAAGCATTATTGAAACTATACTCGATGCATTATAATAATTTCAAAAAATCCGCTGATTGATTAGATAAATATTCCCTTATATAATAAGGAAAAGGAGTGAGGTATGCAAAAAATAACAAGTTTTCAGGTTGATCATCTTCGCCTAAAGCCGGGCGTTTTTGTATCACGCAGGGATAAATACGGGGATGTAGTTTTTACCACTTTTGACCTTCGTTATAAAGAGCCAAACAAGGAACCGGTTATGGATCAACCGGCGCTGCATACGATTGAGCATCTGGGCGCTACATTCCTGCGTTCACACAAAGATTGGAGCCCAAAAGTTGTGTATTTCGGTCCAATGGGCTGTCGTACAGGTTTTTACATGATTTTGGAAGGCGATTATAAATCTGACGATGTTCTCCCCCTGTTGATTGAAATGTATGATTGGGTAGCTAAATTTGAAGGCGACATTCCAGGAGCTTCTCCCGCTGAATGCGGCAACTGGCGTGAACAGAATATTGATATGGCAAAATGGGAATGTAAAAAACACGCAGAAATTTTGCAGAATCCTTCAAGAGGAAATCTTGAATATCCAAACGATATAGTATAAAGAAAACCTCTTAAAAACTTCAGTTTTTAGAGGTTCCCCAACTCAAAGAATTATTATAAAATATCCGCATGTCAGAACTAAAGGAATATTCAGGTAAAGCAACAATGGAAAAAATCACATCGCTTGCAAAGCGGCGCGGTTTTGTTTTTCAGTCATCTGAAATCTACGGAGGCCAGAACGGCGCTTGGGATTACGGGCCGCTCGGCATTGAGTTAAAGAACCGGATTGCAAACGCGTGGTGGAAGGAAATGACCCAGCTCAATGATGACATCGTTGGTCTGGATGCGGCAATATTGATGCATCCCCGCACATGGGAAGCGTCAGGCCATGTTGAGAATTTTACAGATCCGTTAGTCGATTGTAAAAAATGCAAGTCCCGCTTCCGGGCGGACATGATCCCCGAAGAAAACCTTACGGCAAAAAAATGCCCCGACTGCGGCGGTGAGTTAACCGATACTCGTAAATTTAACCTGATGTTCAAGACCCACATAGGCCCGGCAGAAGACACCGCCAGTATCATTTACCTGCGTCCGGAAACCGCCCAGGGAATTTATGTAAATTACAGGAATATTATTCAGTCCAACAGGATGAAAATCCCGTTTGGTATCGCCCAAATAGGCAAGGCATTCCGCAACGAAATCGTTACCAAAAACTTTATTTTCCGTACCTGCGAATTTGAACAAATGGAAATGCAGTACTTTGTAAAGCCCGGTACAGATGTGGTATGGTTCAATGAATGGCGCAAACGGCGCTGGGCGTATTATGAAAAACTCGGCGTAAAAATGGATCATTTGCGCTGGCATCAGCACGGGCCGAATGAGCTTGCGCATTACGCGAAAGACGCATACGATATTGAGTACCTTTTCCCGATGGGCTGGCGCGAACTTGAAGGCGTACATAACCGTACGGATTATGATTTGGGGCGGCACACTCAGTTCTCCGGAAAAGATTTACAGTACATTGATCAAGATAACAACAACGAGCGCTACATTCCCTACATTATCGAAACTTCCGCAGGGCTTACACGGAACCTGTTGATGATTCTATGTGACGCTTACGATGAAGAACAAGTAGCCGATAAGGGTAACGGCGCTTCCGAAGGAAGCGGCGATGACTGGCGTACCGTATTGCGTTTTCATCCCAATCTTGCACCTGTTACTGCCGCTGTTCTGCCGCTTATGAAAAAAGACGGTCTTGCAGAACTTGCGCAGGATATTCGCGCGGAATTAAAAGAAGACTACGCAACTGATTACGACCAGTCAGGAGCGATTGGTCGCCGCTATCGCAGGCAGGATGAAGCCGGCACTCCCTTCTGCATTACTGTTGATTATCAGTCCAAAGAAGACGGTACTGTTACTCTGCGCTTCCGTGATTCCATGGAGCAGATTCGTGTGCCTCGCGCGGAACTTACCAACCGTCTTCGTCAGGAAATAAAAGCTTACAAACGGATCAAGTGAAGCGGCATGTCGTTTTTGACAGTTTGTCTTAATCCTACTTTACAAAAAACACTGAGTTTTTTTTCAATAACGCCGGGCGTTGTTAACCGTACCGGAACACACCGCCTTGACGCAAGCGGTAAAGGAATCAATGTAACTCGCGTTTTAACTCAACTCGGTAAAAAAGCCGTACATCTGACCCAACTTGGCGGCGATTTGCGATCTTTATTTTTGTTTCTTTGCGAAAAAGACGGGCTTTCCGTTGAATGGGCGGAGAGCGAAAGCCAAATCCGTTTTTGTTATACGTTACTCACAGGCTCTGACGGCAGCAGGATAAACAGCGGCTTTGATAACAGTGTTACGGAACTTATTGAAGAAGCAGAACCGGTCGCCGCAGGTACTGAACAACGGTTGATTGAAAAATTTGATGCTCTTTTGAACGGCAGAAATTTCACCTGCCTGATTGTTTCAGGAACAAAGGCTGCCGGGTTTTCAGATAACGTGATTCCTTCTATGGTACAAAGGGCAAAAGAAAAAGGGTTAAAAATTATTCTTGATATAAAAGGAAATGATTTAACGGAAAGCTTACAATACAGCCCGGATATAATAAAGCCGAATCTTTTTGAATTTGCCGGGACTTTTATGCCGGAACTGATTAAGGAAAATAAATATGAAGCCGAATCTGCTATGGCACAAATAAAATCTACAACATTGGAATTGTGCAAAAAGAACGGCTGCCGTATTATCCTGACAAATGGCAGTAGGGAAATTATCGCCGCAGACGGCGAAGCTTTTTTTAAATTAAAAATAAATCCGGTAAAAGCGGTAAATACTATAGGCTGCGGAGACGCATTTACCGCGGGACTTGCCTCCGCAATTGAAGACGGAGCCGGCTTCCGTGAAGCAATTGACGAAGGATGCAGATGCGGCACATTGAATGCTGCCCTTATAAAACCGGGTGTTATAAACAATTAACTTGTTCAGGAACCAGGTTGGTTCCCGAACAACTCTCTCTATTTAGGGAACCTCTAAAAACCCCGTTTGGATTTTCAGAGGTTCCCTTTAATAAAATTTTTCACTGTGATACCATATCAGCATGACAAATCCATTGGACACAATATTTGTTTCTCTTAAACAGGCGCAGGTAAAACTTGCGGAACAAAACCGCGCTTCAAAAGATAAAGCTCTTGCCGCTGCTGCCGCCGCAATTGACCGTGACCGCGCAATAATACTTAAAGCCAACGTCGGCGATGTTGAGAAGGCGCGCAACGGCGGCATGAAGGAAAGCCTTGTAGACCGCCTGCTCCTTAACGATAAGCGGATAGATAATATTATCGAAGGTATTGAAACAGTAATCAGGCAGGAAGACCCTATCGGCAAGATGCAGGCAGGTTGGACACTTCCAAACGGTTTACAGATTGAAAAAGTAACCGTTCCCATTGGAGTAGTGGCGATTATTTATGAGTCGCGTCCCAATGTTACCGCTGACTGTGCCGCCATTGCTTACAAGGCAGGCTGTTCAATATTACTGAGGGGTTCTTCTTCCGCTCTGGAATCAAATAAAGCTCTGGTTCGTTCCATTAAAGCAGGACTGGCAGACGGCGGCGGCATTACTGATGCTGTCGCTCTTGCAGAATCAGGCAGCAGAGACGAAGTTGATGTTATCCTCAATGTGCGCGGTTTTATTGATGTAGTTCTTCCCAGAGGAGGGAAAGATTTGATCCGCCGTGTGGTAGAAAACGCGCGTATTCCTGTAATTGAGACCGGAGAAGGTAATTGCCATATCTACGTTGAACCGAGCGCGGATATGAACAATGCGATAGATATTATCGTCAACGCAAAACTGCAAAGACCCGGCGCATGTAACGCGGTGGAAACCCTGCTCGTACACAAAGACGCTCTTACTGTGATTATGCCGCTCCTTACATCTGCCATTGCAGGCAAGGCGGAACTGCGCTGCGATGATGCGGCAAAAGCCGCCATCGGTGCGCCGCCTGCTTCCCTTGTTTTAAGAGACGCCGTTGAGGAAGACTGGGCGACTGAGTTTCTTGATTACATTCTCGCAGTAAAGACGGTTTCCTCCTGCGATGAAGCAATTACGCATATAAACCGGTACGGGACTAAGCACTCGGAGGCGATACTAACCAACGATTTGAAGTCAGCTGAAAAATTTAAAACACAGGTGGACGCAGCGTGTGTTTATGTCAACGCGTCGACGCGATTTACAGACGGCGGCGAGTTTGGCTTCGGAGCGGAACTTGGGATCAGTACACAGAAATTCCACACAAGAGGACCTATGGGGCCTGAAGCGCTGACTACAATAAAATATCTTATCAACGGATCAGGACAGATACGGAGCTAAAAAATTATGATTGCACAGCTTATTGCGGATGCGCGAAAAATAATTGTCAAGTTTGGTTCAAATACCCTTGCAAACAACGATGGAAAAATAAATGCCGCATTACTGTCCGAATTTGCGC
>JAITFK010000167.1 GCA_031281555.1 Treponema sp.
GAATGCGGCTAAAGAATACGGTATTGTCAGAAAATATCTAAAAGATAAAAATATTTTAATAGGGCAAATGGATATGTTAATCGCGGCGCACGCAAAGTCGCTGAATATGATATTGGTTACAAATAATATTAAAGAATTTATCAGAGTAAAAGATTTGAAAGTAGAAAATTGGATTTAGGGGATCAACGAATAGCGCGAATGAATACGAATTAAAAAATATTTATTCGTTTTAATTCGTATTATTCGTTGATCTGTTTTGGAGGGAAAGTATGGCATATAAACCGCTAGAAATTGACCGGCAAAATCTCACAATAATGGGTGTCAGGTTTTCTGATATTGATACATTGAACAGCGCGGCAAATGCTATTGGCTCAAATATGTTTGAAGGTTTTGAGCCAACGCCGCGTTTAGTAGAAATCTACCGTGATTACCGTGAAGGAAAAATACCAAGTGGCGGTTTTATCGAAACATTGAGAGGCGCGGTGTGAGAGGTAACTATCAATATGTTGATCCTGATTATACATATACCGATCCAAAAACAGGATTACTCCGTAACAAGGAAAATATTGATAACGATCAATTATTGATTGTGTTTGAGAGTTTGAAATGTTCGGAAAGACTGGAAGAACTTGATAAAACTCCGATTGCCATAAAAGATTCAACTTCACTTCTTGCTATTCACAAATATATTTTTCAGGATGTATATAAATGGGCGGGGAGAAAGCGAACTGTTGAAATAAGCAAAGACGGAAGGCAATTTTTTCCCATAAGCCATTTCAATACGGCTTTTTCGTATATTGACAGGCTTGTAACCGAATATCGAAGTATTGATAAAAATGACAAGAAAAAAATTGCCCAAAAACTTGCTGAAATTCTGGATAATGTGAATTATCTGCATCCGTTCCGCGAAGGTAATGGCAGGACACAGCGGGAATTCCTGCGAACCCTTGCTATTGAGAAAGGATATATCCTTAATCTGAATCCGCCTGATAATGCCGATGTCTACGAGCGTTACATGAGCGGAACAATAGATGGTGATGTGGATAAACTGACGGTATTGATTGAGGAATTGCTTAAACGGAGCGAGAAATAACTTTTTCATACATATATAATTGAAAACAAGGTGGTGTTATTTAGTTGAATTTTGATCCACAGACCAGTCATGAAAAAAGGCAAGAATACGACTATAGCTCTTAAGTCAGCATTGCTTCCTGTTCTAGCCGGACACCTGTCTTTATCATGTATTCGATACATGGATAACAGTCGGACAGTTCCGGCATGTTCAACAAAGTTGCTAGTCGCTTTCTATATGTATCTGAAAACCCAGCGGTAAATTTAGCATATTGCGTCAATTCATTTTGATTCATTCTCCACGGTTGTATCATCGGCAATATTTCCCTGCGCAATCGTGCAAGCATGCTAAATCCGCCATAATCTATATCTCCCCAGTGGAAAAAGCCGCAATTACCCGGCAAGGACGATACGATTGCATTGAGGAATATGCGTTTGGCCGGGCTGAATTGTCCGCTGTGAAAAAGAATGAATTCGTCACTTCGTTTAACTTTGTGTATATAATCAACATAGTTAGCGCGATTTTCGATAGACAGAACCCGCTGTATGCCTTCTCCAAGCACAATTCGCCCTTTCCTAATATCATCAATGGTAAGCGTTCCCCCAAAAGAAAGTGGGGTAAAGTCGAGTGTACCTTGTGGAAAAACGATAGAAAGCGAACCTGAAAATGCGAATTGTTCAGGATAAGGGACGATCCCTGCAAGCCGTAAAGCATCTTCATCAGAACAATCGTCCTGTACAAGGTACTTTCGTAAAATCCGGACAAGCCTCGCCTTGACCGATCGTTCAAAGTGTTTGGAGTCACCATAACAACGCATGGAGAATACGCGTTCCAGCGTCTCGATTTCAGTGTTGTTCGCAAGATAAGAAACGGCTTTAAGTAAATCGTCGCGTTCCGAAGAGCTTTCGGACATAATGGCGCCTATGGAACGTTTTTTTAAGATCACTTTGATTGTATCTTCCAGCCAGCGCCGCGCCCAATTTGTTTCTGTTTTATTTAAGAGAGTAGTCAGTTGTAAAAGTAAATCTTCTACTACATCCCCTTTTGGACGACGCCCCAGCCAGATATATGTCTGTTCAATTGCACTTGAATTAAGCCACAGTTTTGCAAGTATATGATCCTGCTGCCCCGGCAACCATTGGTAGTGTATAAAACCTTTTTCCGCCAAAACTAATACTGTATGGTTTATGTCGTTTCTTATTAGATGATCTTCGATATTGTAAGCGGAAAAATCAGTCTTGCCATCGTCATATAAACGCATGATTCTGCGGCGCGAAGGTTTCTGACCGCGTACATACGCAGGGCTGTTTTCATACCAGTCCATAAGGATATTTAGAATTTGTTTTCCATAATCACTCCTCATTGGCGAGTTCTCCCAACTCTCTTGGATCAAATGGTCGTACGCAGGCTTTATGCCCTTCTCTTAAAACACAGAGGTTTCTGTCGGCCAAGGTAGCGATATCAGGAATTTTATCCGGTGGAGCGGCGAAAACAACTTGAAACTGGAACCGCCTTAGCAAGTCGATGCTTTGGATGATCCGCTCGCCGTCCATTTTAGAAAAAGCCTCGTCAAACAGGATCAACCGGGATGTATTGGGAACCTTGTCACGTCCTACCCGGTACAACTGGACAAACGAGGCAAGGACAGCGATATAAAACGGCGTCTGTGTTTCTCCGCCCGACTTCTTACCCATAGTTTTTGAAAGCCGCTCTGATTCCCCGTTTGGCTTTGTCACCTCTAAGTCAAACTGAAGATATGTTTTATAATCTGTAAAAGCTTGAACCCGTTTTTCATAGTCTTCAGAAACGGAAGCATTTTGCATACCGCCGCCGTTTGTGAGCATTTCAAAAAGTTCCCTGATCTCCTCCTTATATTTTGCATTAAATTGTTCCGAAGACAGGGAATATCCGCTAACAAGAAGCATTTCATCGACTATCATGTCGTAATATCTTTTAAATTCAGGGTTAGATGTCATGCGAAACTGGTAGATATCTTCGCCGAAGCTGGCGCCCCTCATCGACGCATTTAATTCATCGATATGCCGTTTGGCGTTGAAAATATTACTTTGTAGCTTGCTCAAAAAGTCTTCCTGAAACTGTTGAAAAGCCTTCCGGCGGGTATCTTCTATCTTGGCTTCATATTCAGGCAGTTTAATTTCAGCGTATTCAAGCCTTATTTTCCTGAAGACATCATTGTCTTGAGCGTTAACATCATAGCCTGTTTTATAGGTGTCATTGTATTTAAGTCTGAAACTGTTGGTACGATTCCATGCCTCTGTTTTTGCGTTTTGAGAACGGCTTTGTTCCCTAGGAAAGGCTTTTAAAATTTCCTCTGCGCTTTTGCGTTCTGAAAACTCTTTATCATACCTTGTTCCGCCGGTTTTTTCGATCCAATCCTTGTCGAAAGAGGCTTCCAGATCGCTTCGCAAAACGCTTTCCTCATTTTCCAGTCTCGGCAAGGTTTCTTCATTGCAGATTTTCAATTCTTTCAGAGCAGAGCCTCTTTCTTCAGCGAGTTGGCGGATCTTCGCATCAGTTTTTGTAATAGCTTCTTTCCGTTCTTCCAACCTGCGGATTAAGATTTCGATTTCGCTTCTGTCTATTGATACCGCATCATCGGACAGGCGCTGGATGGTTTCTTTCAGTGCAGGCAATTCAATGTACTGTTTAGCCGCTTGAATTATTTGTTCCGCTTCGAATTCGCTGATTCGCAAAAACCTACCCGTTTCTTTCAGTGCGGATATCATTGCCGATAATAAAATTAATTCCTTATCCAACGCCGCTATTTCCCTGTTTACCGCCTCCAGCTTGAGTTTTGCTCCGCTCTGCCCGATAGCCGGATCTTTCCATCGTTTAGGATCCATGGCGCGAACAACGAAGTTTTGGTAAAGCACGCCGTCATCGGTAACCGCGGTTCTGTGTTTCCGGAGATCTCTAATGGAATCACATTTTCGGACGCGCCTGAGTATAAAGTCGATAAACAGCCGTACTGCAGGATTCGATGATTCAAGTTCTTCCGCCAAGCTTCCTTCGTCTCTGGACGGCTGCATATTTTTAAGTTTTTCAGTGTCTACCAGACCTGTGGCGTAAACTGCCTTCTGGCGCTTGATTGAGTCATATAATAGGAAAGCTGTATAAAAATGTTCCGGTGCGACGATAACATAAAATTTTTGTGTATGCAAGTAGCCTTCGATTACGTTTCTCCACTTGTCGTCACGTATCTCTGCTGCTTCCGCCAGAATGAACGCTTTGGCCTCATGTCCGAATTTAGAACGCAGGCGGCTTTCAATGGCTTCTTTTAAATCAATAGCATCCTGGGGATATTTATAAACACCCTTTTCCAGTAACTCTTTTTCCTTTTTCAAATCTTCCTTATGGCGTGCAGCTGTTTCCTGGGCGTCAAGCAAACGATCAGTAAGCGTGGAACAACGGTCACGATAATCTTCCGCTTCGCTGGTCGATTCGATGAGATAATCTTTACCAATTTTCAGTATATCTTGTGCCATTACATCACGTAATAACTCTGTTTTTTCCAGCAGTATTTTTCCTTCGGCCGCTAGCGTTTCTATACGTTTCTTCAGTATGGGATCCACAGCAGACAAATTAATACCTGCAATTGTTTCCCGAAATCTGGTGATATAAGATTTCCAGAAAGACAATGTCCTGCGCAGTAAATCAAACGTTTCTTTAAACTCGTTTTCAATCTCATTATATCGGCGTGTTTTTTCTTCAATTTCTTTTTGCAGTTCTTCAAACCGTCTGGCATTTTCATTACTGTCAAGCTGCAGTTTCAAAATATCCCGTTCCTCTTGAAGCTGTTTCTGCTCGTTTTCCGTACTGGTCAATTTCTCATCCAGTTCTTTTAGTTCTTTATCGAGTCGTAGCGCGTTTTGCCTATATTTTTCGATGTCACTTTTTTTAATTTCCCATCGTGCACGATTGATAAGGTAATTGTAAAGTGTTTCACTCTCTTTATTTTTAATATACTCATTGAAGGCATTATCGATTTCTGTCAATAAATTAACACGCTCTTTTAGGATGATGGATTCTTTTTTAAGCGAATCGTAGCTGCGGATATTCTCCTTCATGTCATCAATGGTAATTTTTTGTTCATCGCCGCAGACAAATTCCGTAATAAATTGCCTGATATCCACATCAGGGTTGAAGGAAACCGCTTTTTTAAACAGGTTAGTAAATCGCCCTGTCTGCAACCCACCGAGCTTTCCGCATAAATCTTCACGAAAGTCACGGTTGACACTGGTAGTATAATTTCCCGCAGTATAGTTCGTGCGGATAAAGGTTCTCAATTTTTCAATATTAAACGGTATGCCTTGTTCCACTAATTCATTTTCAGGGATCGGGCCGTCAAATCTGAAAAAAAGCTTTTGACTGTCGTTTTCGCCGAAGGTATCAAAACAACAGCCTGCGGAAAAGAGGCTTTTTTTGATATCGTCCAGAAATTCAAGAACGATATAACTGGTGAATCTCCCGTCTCTTAGGTAGCGGAAACCTGCCTTTTCATCATCACCAAGCTCTCCTCGTAAATAACCAATTAGCGTTCGGTTTCCCTTGCCGCTGGCTGCCTTGTTGAAAAAGGAACCGCTTGTGTCACTCAACAGCACAAGCTGCATTGCGTCGATGATCGTGGATTTTCCGGAAGAATTCTTTCCGGTTAAAAAGTTTATTTTGTCGAAATCAACCATTTCGTGGACAAAATAATGCCAATGGATCAGGAGCATACGTTTCAACAGTTTCATATAATTTCCTCCTGATTGTTTTCTTCCTGTCCATCACCTTCATCAACCGGATTTACGCGTAAGTCCTCCAGTTCCAGAATCATGTCATTGATCCCCTGGTTGGAAATTACTGACAAAATGGACGGAAGAATCAATATGCGGTTTCCGTCCGGTTCCCATGCCGTGGCTTCTATTTTTTCGATAAGGTTAAAATGGGCGAGAGTACGCTGAGCTTCCAAGCGCTCTTTTTGGGTCGATTTTCCGTTTTTCAACAGGTTCAAAGTCTTCATTTTTTCAACAATATCGCTGGTGTTGGTTAATACGGTATGGGAACGGCCGGCTTGTTCCCTCTGCTCTTCGTAGATCAGACGGCAAGTATAAAGGAAAAGCGTGGTAAATTGATCCATACGGTAGTGGTTGTTGTCATAAATGTTAATCAATGACATATAACCATAATTATCGTCTTTTTCCAACCGCCAGCCGGTGACAGAAAAATATTTTTCTAAAAGGTTGAAAAAACGTGTCGCAAGCTGATAATCCCTATTTGGAAGTGTCATTTGTTTGGATGGCTGGTAGCTGTATTTCGTTAAATAGGTATGCGACAATAGATGATTGGCAATTCTGCGGAATTCGTTCTTGTCATTACTGTTTAACGCCTCGTAATCTTTACTCCACATGTTTATCTCCGCTTCTCTTTCTGGTGAATACCATTTGAGGTATTCCGTATCCGTTAATCTTCAGGCTGCCGGTCCCTACTTGCGCTTTGAAGTTAGTATTTCGTTCTCCCGCCCGGATCGCGGACAAAAGAAGAAGGAGGAATTCACAGTCATCAGGAATTTCTATTTCTCTTGTAGAAACGGAATCCTTATCACCAAAGAGTTTGTCCATATACATCCTGACATGTTGCAGTGAATAATCGTTACGCATAAATTTCAACATCTTATCCGCTTCTTCTTCCGATAGCCGCTCGGTATCGTTTATTGTCAAAACCATGGCGGATGATCTTCGGCTCTTGATGTTTCTGTGCCACAGCGAACGTCCATCTAAAAATTCCTGGCGGTTAATTCGGACATTTCGTTCCATCATGTCAAGAATTTTTGCTTTCAAGCTATCGCCGGACGCTGAATACTCTTTGAGCAGTGTGATAAGTTTACCGCTGATAGTTTGATCCGCAGACATATGATAACGGATAGTATCTACCGAGAGTTTCGTATAATAACTGTGTTTCTTGTCAATTTCATTGACTATGATACCCAGAGTCCGATAGATATCCAGTACATAATCAATGGCGTTAATAATTTCGTGCCCGGCATCTTCATCGCTCTCGTAGTTTCGAATGGTTATGGCGCGTTTTCTCATCTGATCCATAATTTCGGGAGTATTCAGAACTCCGGTAAGTATTTCCATTATTGGCGCCATATATCGATAAACAGAATCCATGGTTTTTATCGGGTGGTAAATACGATCCGCCAGGGCTTTGTAGTCATCAAAGTGATCATGTAGCAGGATGTTGATGTTCCTTTGTCCTTGTATTTTCTTCAGATAACCGCGTATTCCATGGTAAAATGTCTTCAATTCATAGACCAGTTTTTCTGTATTGGATTTAGCGTTCAATACGGCTTCGTACATTTGATTTTGCTGATTTTCACGCGCTTCTTTAAGGCCGGAGTATGTGGAAAAAACAAGAGAATTATACTCCTTTGTCTGGTCATTAGTTAAATCATAAAGCAATTGCATGACACGAATTGCGTAGGCTCTCGGTGTTATCACTTCTTTGAAAGATCCATCCATGTTTTCACGTTCAATCCATCCGGTTGTAACAAAACGATTCAATATCAAACGCGCTTTCATATTCAATGTCAGTCCACCATCTGTGATTTCATCGTCATCTTCAATCTCATATGCCCGGTTTTCGAGGAGTCCGATAAGGGCAGAGATAAAGTCGCTTGTTTCTATGTTTAGCTCATTTTGAAACAAGCGGTGAAGCAACATCAGCGCGTCTGTATATATTTCTTTGTTTTTAGATGATAATAAAGAGAAAAAATTTCCAGGGATGGTTTCAAATAAATTCATAGTTCCACTATAGCATAATTTTTACATAGAAGAAAAAGAAATAATCAGTGCAAAAAAGAAGAAATCCATTCATTCATTGATCAATTCTTAAATGTTTTGTAATATACAGTATGGTAATTTCTTCAATAGACATACAAAATGGCAAAGTCGTCTAACTAAAGCAGGGCGAGGAATTGGTACTACAGCGTGAAAACTCCCTGTAACTGGCGGCGGAATTCAACCATTACGGCGAAGTTGCGGTCATCGATCTAGACGCATTATGGAGAAGGGAAGCAACCTTGAAATAATAAAAACACTTTTGCGAAAAGTCACGGTGCCGAGTAGGTGGCGGCACGGAAATCAATTTTCATTAACAGCTAAAACAGACAAGATATTTTCGGATTCAAGCAAGCAATCAAACATAAGTTTGGAAATAGGGCGTTTAGAAGCCGTTTTGTTTTTGTAGTCTTTAATCGTGCTAAGAGCGATCTTGCGGACAATGTTCAAATTTTTCTGGACATTCCGATCCTCAACACGACAAAAATCCTCGCCGAAATGCACGTCAAGCAGCCAATACATTGTTTCTACTTACTATTCCAAAGCGGGCGTGCCTGAGCAGTTCCTCCACCGTCAAGTTGCGGCTGCAGATGTAATAATGCCACTCGTTTGCCTCCCCATTTTTGCTGGTACATTGGGTGTTCACAGCTCCAATACAAGCCAGTTTCTCCCATTCCTCCTTGCCGGAAAGCCATCCTATATCGCCGCTCGTATATGCGGTTCTCCGTTCTATCCTGTCGCTCGTTTTTTCAATTTTTGTGTAGGTGTCTATTGTTTTCTGTAAATGCTTGTCTTGCACGTAACCTTCTATGTCTTCTTTCAATGTTTGCTGATTGTCCTTCACTGAAAACAAATAATCTTCCTTGCCCTCAATTACCGCCGTTGCCGTTTCTTTCTGGCAGTTCAACACATCGGCAACTACCATACAGCCATCTATGGTTAAAAGCCCTAAAAGTTCCCGCATCGCAGGGATTTCGTTGCCTTTCTTCCCCACCGTTCTTTGACCTATGGTTATACCCAGTTCAGCCAAGTGTGCACTGAGTATATGCAGCGGGTCGTCATAACTGTTCTTTTCTTCCCAGTAGAACGGATTGTTTTCCCGTCAAATGAAATGGTGAAACCTTTGACCCTTGGACAAAAGAGGTATGGGTATACAATTTTTGTACCAATATACATTTCACTTTGAAGCAGAATCCCCTGCACTTCGAGAACTTGTAGAAGTTCATCAAGTGTTCCAATTCCGGTAACCGCCACAAACACAAAAAAACATGGAGCGATAAAAACCTAATGAATATCATTTTATTCTTACTTATCCATTACTGTTATTTGCCGATCAATTCTTTTTATTAGTAATGATAAATATACAAACGTTTTACTTGACACTTGTGTAAAAAATCAGCAGTATACAAAAAGAGGGGAACGCAGTCCATGTTATCGCTTCGAAGTATTACATCCCGTTTGGGTCCGAGGTCATTTTACCGTCAGGCATTGGCTATTGCCGTTCCGGTTATGCTTCAGCAATTTATTATGAGTATGGTCTCGCTTGTCGACAGCTTTATGGTTGCCGGTCTGGGAGATGTCAGTATGGCCGCCGTAAATGTAACTAACCATTTAAATTTTATTTTTTTTGTAATTGTAAATACTATTTGTCAGGCGGGCGGTATTTACATAGCTCAATTTAACGGAGCGAATGATCGTGTCGGCATGAGAAACGCTTACAGTTTTAAAATACTTTTTGCTTTCAGCGCGGCAATTTTATTTTTCTTTGTTTGCCGCACATTTCCTTCCCGCCTTATCGGAATTTTAACAACGAATAACGCCGCACAGGAAGAAATCGCTTTTATCGGTTCCGGTTATCTCAGGCTTGTATCATGGACATTTTTTCCTATGGCTGTTTCGTTGTCAATCGCAACCAGTTTCCGCGAAATAGCAAAACCGAAAATCCCGCTTATTATCTCGGCTATTGCGACAATCATAAACACAATCGGAAACTGGATATTGATTTACGGCAACCTCGGAGCGCCGCGTCTTGAAGTTACCGGAGCTGCTTACGCTACAATCATTGCGCGTTTTTTTGAGGCTGCGGCTTTTTTAAGTTACGCGGCATTTTCAAAAGCGCCGTTTTTTGCCGGTATTAGAAGATTGTTTGCGATAAAAAAACATCTTATAGGCGAAATATTCGCAAAGTCGGGAATGATCTTCGCATCGGAAATATCGTGGGTAGCGTCTGAAACGCTCATGATCGCCATGTACAACAGGAGAGGCGGCGCAGAAGTTGTCGCAGGTATGGCGGCGGGTTGGACAATAGCAAATATTTTCTTCATGCTTTTCGGCGGTTTATGGACAGCGTCAAGCGTTTTGGTAGGCGGAGCGTTGGGAGCGGGTAAACTGGATGAAGCGCGCAATCGCGCCGTATGGATTAAATGGGGTGGTTTTATAGCAGGTTTAATTTTCGCCCTTCCGGGGGCATTGTTAACTTATACTCTTGTCCCCATCGTATTTTCCAATCTTACAATTGCGGCGAGGGAAAATTGTCTCGGCCTTGTTATTGTGATTCTCGCTTATCTGCCCCTGTGGTGTTTCATCAACACCCAGTTTGCAATTTCACGCGCAGGAGGCGATACCGCTATGGGAATGTATACCGATGTTTCCGTCAATGTTCTTCTCTTTGCGCCCGGTTCAGTTTTGCTTTCTTTCTTTACTACTCTTGCGCCGGTTCCGATGTTTGCCCTGTTAAAAGCTACCGACATAGTTAAATTATTTGTCGCGCGTTACTTACTTCGCAAAGAAAAATGGGTTAAAAATCTTACGGTGAATTCTTGACGCACAATACGTGATTGTAAAAACGCTGTTTAATTTAGTACAATACCTTTATGGTTATTGCGTCTATCGACATACAAAACGGAAAAGTCGTCCAGCTTAAACAGGGCGAAGAACTGGTACTACAGCGGGAAAATTCTCTTGAACTGGCGGCGGAATTCGACCGTTACGGCGAAGTTGCGGTCATAGACCTTGATGCCGCAATGGGTAAAGGCTCCAATATTGAAATGATAAAGCCGCTTTTGCGAAAAGCCGAGTGCAGGGTAGGCGGCGGCATCAAAACGCCTCAGCAAGCAAAGGAACTTGTCAGTATTGGAGCAAGAAAAATAATAATCGGCTCCGGCGCTTTTCGTAACCCTGCAAAAAAAGGAGCGGGAATTGCAGGCGGCGAGTTTGCGGCAAATATCCCTTTTTTACGGGAAATATCTGAAAAAATCGGACGAGAGCGGCTTATTGTTGCGGTTGATGCACGTAACGGCGAAATTGTCGTAGACGGCTGGAAAACCCCCACCGGTCTTGATCTTGTTGAAGCTGCGAAACTTGTTGAGCCTTTTGCGGGCGAACTGCTTTTTACCTGTGTTGAACGCGAAGGCACTATGACAGGCATCAACCTTGATCCCGTTCGCCGCCTGCGTGAGTCAGTTTCGTGTCAAATTACCGTTGCGGGCGGTGTTTCTGCATTAGACGAAGTTGAAAAAATCGCCGCACTCGGCTGTGATGTGCAACTCGGCATGGCGTTGTATACAGGGAAAATAAATCTTGCGGATGCCTTTACCGTTTCACTTAACTGGAAAAAGGATCAAAATTCACTCCTCCCTGTAATTGTTCAATCCCCCGATGGTCAGATAATGATGACAGGCTTTACAGATAAAGAAGCGTTAACTGAAACTTTTAAGCGCGGCAATGTCTGCTTCCGCAGCCGTACAAGAAATAAACTCTGGATGAAGGGAGAAAATTCCGGCAATGTCCTTAAACTTTTAAAAATGCGGACTGACTGCGACCGGGATGCCTTGCTTGCAATTGCCGAACCTGCAGGTCCTGTCTGCCACACGGGAGCGTGGTCGTGTTTTGCAAATAACAAAGATTATACTTTTCAATTTTTGCAGGACATAATAGGGGAGCGTTTTCGTAATCCCGCTCCCGGTTCATATACCGCTACACTTGATGATGATCTTGTCCGTGAAAAAGTTATGGAAGAAGCTAAGGAACTGTGTGATGCAAAAACTCATGATGAAATTATCTGGGAAGCGGCGGATTTGTTCTATTTTTCAACCGTGCTTATGACAAGGGCGGGAGTTACCATTCAGGAAATTTTTGACGAGCTTGATCGGAGACACAAAAAATAATGAGCGAATTTTGGAACAGCCGTGTTAATAAACTTTCTCCGTATACCCCTGGCGAACAGCCTAAGGACAGGAGAATAATTAAACTTAACACAAACGAAAACCCCTATCCGCCTTCTCCAAAAGTTATAGAAGCAATTAAAAACGCCGCAGGGGAGCGTCTTCGGCTGTA
>JAITFK010000188.1 GCA_031281555.1 Treponema sp.
GATGCTGGTGACAAAGAAAACCCCCGCAGAACTTATTAACAGCATGATCCGCCGTGAAATGGCCCACAAGGATAATTAAAAGCGTAAACAGTAACAGCGCTTTCTTTATATCAAACAGACTAACATTCATGGCTGAATCTTCTTTCCTTCCAACTTAGGCAGTTTCCGGTTATTCTTGCATGAAATAAAGCACATAACCCCGGGTATTACGGTAAATAAGCCTAGAACATACGCAATACCCGCTATAATTTTGGCTTTCTTATTGTTTGTTTTCCATGCGAATAAATTCAAGATAAACCCAATGCCTATTGTAATAAGAAAATATACTGTATGTGAATAAATTAAAGGTTTCTCACCTTCTCTTGGGATCATAGCTGTTTGCATTAATACTATGAATGGAATGCCTAAAACATATGCAAATATCATGGCATAAAAAAGCAATTTATTTTTGATTTTGCGCTTTCCATCAGAATACACTCTAAGACACAAAGATGCTGAAATCAGATTAAGACTTAGGATATACAATATTCCCGCTATTAAGATATGTCTGTCGCTGCCATTAACCCACCCAATTAGGTTGAAAACAAAGGAGAAAGTAATAATTGCCACCAACAACTGTAATGCTGCCAGAGTAAAAACAGACGTTTTATTCTGCGGCCTAAAAAAGTCAAATTCTCTATATCCAATTTCGCTTACGGTAAATATCCAAATGATTATAATACAGACCACGAAAACGGCTCCAAACATCGCAGAGGCCGAAAGCAATTTGTTTTGTTTCTTTTCCATGTTATTTTCTATAGCCTGTTTTTGGCGGATTTTGGAACGCTGGAATTACTTTAACATTGTGTGAGGGACTTGTAAAGTTGCTGTAAAAATATGCCGATCAAATGATTCCCAGTTTTATCACCATTCTGAAAAGAGCCAGTAATAAAACGCCCCGATAAAAAGAACTGCTATTATTGTTACGATTACGGCTATAATACCTAAAACCATTCCGGCAGTTGCCATTCCGGTAGGTTGTCCTGCGTATTTGGCTTTTTTCCTTGCACTCGCGCCAAAAACAATCCCCAATATCGACAGAATAAAGGTAAAATATTGAACTACCGGAATAGCCCCGCCGCAAAGTCCCAGGATGCCGCAGACCAGCGCTGCGGTTCCAAGGGATGAAGTTTTCTGTGCGTTAACCGGCGTATAAACTGAAGTATTAACCTGTACATTAACAGGCGCACCAGCCTGCGAGGACGGCTGATAACTCTGCTGCACCGGCCTGAACATTACCGCCTCGAGCAAGTCAAGCGCTTCGTTGCAATGCGGCCTGTCAATACCGGTTTTGGCGTTCATCTGGTTTATTAACGTTGCTTTTACGCGCTGTCTTTCATCCACTGTTCTGGTCTTCTTCAGTTCCTGGTATGCGCCCATTTCCAAGCAACGCCCAAAGGCAACCCTGTCTTCTTTTGCCTCGTTCTTCGCGTAATCGGCGAAATAAGGGAATAAACGCTTAGCGTCGGCAAGTATTCCCTCGCCCTGTTCGGCGACGATACGATTTACAATAGCAAGCAAATTGGTATTCATGGCTGAATCTCCTTTCTTTTGAAATAACTCTCTCTGCTTAAACGTCAACGCCGCCTGCTGATTTTTTTCCCGCATCAGGCATTTTCCGGTTATCCTTGCAGGAAACAAAGCATAGAATTGCGGATATTACGGTAAATAAGCCTAGTATATACGCAATACCAGCTAAAATTTTTACTTTCTTGTTGTTTGTTTTCCATGCGAATAAATTCAAGATAAAGCCAATGCCTGTTGTAATAAGAAAATATACTGTATGTGAATAAATTAAGGGGCTTTCACCTTCTCTTGGTACTACGGTTGTTTGCATTAATATTATACACGGAATGCCTAAAACACATACAAATACCAGGGCATAAAAAAGCAATTTGTTTTTAATCGCTTTCAAAAAATGCCTGGCGCAAATGATACATATAACTCCGGATATTATCGCTAATATACTTAGAATATACGCAATACCCGCCGCAGTTTTCGCTATACTATTATCTGTTTTCCAGGCGATGAAATTCAAAATAACTCCGGCGCTTATTGCGGATATCGTATAAATGGAAAATTTAAGCGCAGTTTTGTCATCAATCGCAGTAGCCACAAATAAAGCAGTCAATAAAGCGGTGAAAATAAAAGTGTATATCCCAGTGAAAAAAAGTAATTTGTTTTTGATTTCGCGCTTCTCGTCAAAATACTCCACAAAGCACAACGGAGCTGACAGAAGATTAAGTCCGAGGACATACAATATTCCCGCTATTAGGATGTACCTGCTATTCCCCTTAATCCACCCGATTAGGTTGAAAATAAAGGACAAAAAAGCACTCACCGTTACCAAAAAAATTCCTATAAAAAATAAAACTTCTGCTTTATCCCGGGAGTTAAAAATATTCTTCACTCCGGTAATAAATTCAGCTAGACTAAAGTCCTCTGTTGTTCTAACGATGAATACCCAAAAAATTATGACACCGACAACAAAAAGAGCCCCAATTACAGCAGAGGCTAAAATCAATTTGTTCTGTTTCTTTTCCATCTTCTTCTCCTTAAAATAAATTTATTGCACAATGCGTATGCAACCTCTTTGTTTTGTCCGATTAAGGCAAAATGCGTTCATGGTTTTTTCTTTTTGGATGTGTTGGCTCCTATAAAAATAAGATACATGATATATCCGCCCATCAAACCAAACCACCAATTATTTAAAATGGTATTAATGTTTACAAAATCATACTTAATGACACTGGCAATAACAGCCACACCAACAGCTACCAGTAAAACAAAAAACCATTGACCGCCTGTTAATGCCCCTGTATTCTGATCTGCCGTATTATTGGTATATGTGGGGGTGGTGGATGGTGCTGCTGGTTTCTTCGCTGCTATAGGCTTTATTTGCTCAATTCCATCTTCCTCAATGCCCGATCCCGTAGAAATTGCTGGATCGGACACCTGGCTTGTTTTTGCCGCCGATACTGAGCAATACGGACATGACTTCCACTCCTCCTGCAATTCTTTCCCGCAGTTTTTGCAGTAGCTCTTCTTTTTTTCTTCGCCGAATAACACCGCCGCCAGTAATTCAATGGTTTCCTTGCACAGCCCCGGATCAAGACCTTCTTCATCGTACATTTTTTGCGCGAGCTGTTGTTTGCAGGCTTCACGATCCGGTTCCGCCGCGTTTTTCAATAACTGGGCGGATTTGTGTTCAAGACATTTTACAAAAGCGTATTTTTGCGCTTTTGGCTCGTCTTTTGCCAAGTCTGCAAAAAAAGCGGTAACGCGGCGCGGTTCGGAAAGAATATTCTCGCCCTGCTCGGCGACGATTTGTTTTACGATAGCAAGCAGGTTAGCGTTCATTACATTACCTCCATAACTACTGTCCAATTACAACTTTTTCCGACCTCAGGCATACATCGTTGTACCAAACTTCCACCGTCCAGGTACCAGCCGTATAAGTGCTTTCATCACTTGTTCCCCAGCCAGTTAAAGTAAGCGATTGATTGGAACCGCTATTTATTCGAGCTGTTGTGGAATTACTAAAACCCTTTGGGGAAGTCGAAGAATTATCTTTAAGAGTTCCATAAGGGTTAATGATTTTTACATAAAACGTAGCGTCTTCGTTGATGCTTGAGTTGTAAGTAATAACAGGCTTTAAATACCTCATCTTCGCCGAAGACAACGTTTCTCCTGGATTGTTAAGCCAGCGATTATCTTTATCAACGTTTCCAACCTTGATCGACGTAACATTAATTTTCCAGAAGCTCTTTGACGCTTCATGTTCGGCTAACAATTTATCATAGTTCGATTTTACCTGATTGTACTGCCATCTCATGGAATTATAGGAATTCTCCATGTCGCTGTGTGCCGAAAGCCCGACACCAATAGAGATCGCCACACCGATTATTCCAAGCCAGATTGCCGTTGTACGCCCGGACTTTGTTTTTTTCAGTTCTTCCTTTGACTGCCGATTTATGAACTTCATGCTTTCCAGTTCGTCATTCAACTGCGAATTCCTGGACTTTGCTTCTTCCAGTTCTTCCTTTAGCTGCGCGTTTTCACTATTGATCTTTTGCGTATTAGCTCCAACCGGATCAGCGGAACCGGCCAATTGACTGGTTTCCGGCGCTTGATCCGCCGCTATCGTTGAACAATACGGGCAAATTTTCCATTCTTCCCGCAATTCCTTTCCGCAGTTCTTACAGTAAATTTTCTTTTGTTCTTCACCGAATAACACCGCCGCAAGTAATTCAATGGTTTCCTTGCACAGCTCCAGATCAAGACCTTCTTCATCGTACAGCTTTTGCGCAAGCTGTTGCTTGCAAACTTCTCGATCCTGTTCCGCCGTGTTTTTCAATGCCTGGGCAGATTCGTATTCAAGGCATTTTGCGAAAGCGTATTTCAGCGGTTTAGGTTCATTCTTCGCTAAATCAGCAAAAAAGGCGGTAACGCGGCGTGGTTCATAAAGAATATTTTCGCCCTGTTCGGAGACAATTTGTTTTACGATAGCAAGCAGGTTAGCGTTCATAACACAACCCTTTATTGTTTCTTTGTGTTTACCACAAAACTCACCTTGCCCAAATCCACCTGATTGCCGTTTTGCAGCTCGCGCCGCTGGTTGGTAGCTTTGTCATACATAACGACCTTTGAGTTTTCTATCTGCACGGTAGCCCTGACAGGCAGATCTTTCGACAGGTAAATATCCGCTTCCGAAGAAGAGCCGAAGGCGATAGGCCTTTGTCCCAGCGAAACGGTCTTTGTTTCATTCTTGCCCCAAATAACGGTCAGCCACGCTTCACGAAGGGCTTCTTCAATGTAGGAAATAGTCAGGCCGATAAAGAAACCAAGGGCCATAATTCCCACTATCCTTCCCATAGCGCCGGTGATAAAGGGCATAGAAAAAGTGGCGCGGAATATTGCGCCGCCGATAAGCCCGCCCAAAAAGCCTGCCGCCATAGCGCGTTTTTTTGGAAAATTAGGTACAAACGATGAAACTCCCCAGCCGACTCCCCAACCCATAATTCCCCAGCAGATTATTCTGCTTATAATTTCAACCATCACGGATATATTGGAAGTAAACGCAAATGCCACCTGTGCAATGCCGCCCGCGACAGCGCCTAACAATATGCCAATGATTGCCGTTTTAATAAGCGATTGTAGAACGGGCTTCTTTTTTAAATAGATGCTCTGCGCCGCCAGTAATCCGATAGAAATACCGAGGCCAATGAACGCCGCCCATACAGCAACAGCAACTATATTTCCAAAAAATGTTCCGCTTGATTCATTCACACTGAAAACTTCCGAAACCAATTCTCCGGCTGCGCCGCCCAGCGCACCGGCAATTCCAAAGATGATTGTTTTTACGCTGATTGAGCTGGCTTTTCCGCTTTGCGTGCTGATCTGCGTAACAGGCGCGTTAACCTGCGACGGCGATGGTGTTGATGATGGCGACGGAGAACTTTGCCGTTCCGGTTTAAACATTACCGCTTCCAGCAAGTCTAGCGCTTCGCCGCACTGCGCCTTGTCAATGCCTTTCTGGGCATGCACCAGATCTGCCAGCGATGCTTTTATACGCCGCCTCTCATCCGCGGTTCTGGCTTTCTTTAGCTCCTGATATGCACCCATTTCCAAACAACGGCCAAAAGCAACCCTGTCCTCTTTTGCTTCGTTCTTCGCGTAATCCGCGAATAAAGGGAATATGCGCTTGGCGTCGGCAAGAATTCCTTCGCCCTGTTCGGCGACAATACGATT
>JAITFK010000207.1 GCA_031281555.1 Treponema sp.
AGAGCCTGCCGCGCTTTTAGAAAATAATTCTCTTTTGGAAAGTCTCATTAAAGAAACAGAAAACTTAAAAGGCATAAAAAACGATCCTAAACTCGCTTTGCTGGTAAAGGAAATTGACATTCTCTTAAACGACAAGCTCCGTTTTAAGCCAGTTATTTTCTGCCGCTATGTCGCTACCGCCCATTATGTTGCCGATGAATTAAGAAAGTATTACAAAGACAACGGCGATGTAAAAATTGCCTGTATAACCGGCGAGATAGGCTCTGATGAACGAGAAGAGCATGTAGAAAGTTTGGTGGAAGAAGCAAAAATTCCGGTTTTGGTCGCTACCGACTGTCTTTCCGAAGGAATAAACTTACAGCATGGTTTTGACGCTATGATTCACTATGATCTTGCGTGGAATCCAGCCCGCCATGAACAGCGTGAAGGCCGTGTTGATCGCTTTGGACAAAAATCGGGCAAGGTGCGCTGCGTTATGATTTATGGTGAGAATAATCCCGTTGACGGTCTTATTTTCAATGTAATTATTAAAAAGGCAAAAAGGATACGGGACGATCTGGGTATTCTTGTTCCCATACCGGAAGATGAAAAGAAGATGCAGACCGCTATTGTAAAGGCGGCATTACTAAAGCCGGCAACAAAATCATCGCAACAAGGTACATTGGATTTTGGCGATGATACTAACCTTGGAAAAATTGAGGAACAATGGCAGGATGCCGCCGACAAGGAAAAGAAGAATCAAACAAAATTCGCACAACGAAGATTAAAACCTAACGATGTTCTCCCCGAATGGCAAAAGCAAAATGAAATTCTTGGAGATGAAAAAGATGTTGAACGTTTTGTTATAGATACACTCTCTATTCTCAACGCTCCGCCTGATAATATTTTTAAGGGCGATCGCCTGTCATACTTCAGATTTAATCCCGATGTGTTAATGCTCCCTGCGTTAAAAAATCGCTTAAAAAATGAGGGAATAGAAAAACCTATACGAATGAATTTTAATTATCCGCCTGAAAAGAATGCTTCATTTATTCACAGGAGTAATCCGCTTGTTACAGTTTTGGCCGATTATATGCTTGAAACCGCACTGGAAGGAAACAATAACGAAAAAACAAACACTCATTCCCGCTGCGGAGTTTACGAAACAAACGCAGTCAGCCTTGTTACTTCAATATTTCTTATCAGACTGCGGCATAAAATAGAGATGACACAGAAGGGAGGAAAAACGAAAACTACCCTCGCCGAAGAAGCCCTTCTTTTGGGTTTTGAAGGAAGGAAACAAACGGTAGAACTTCCGAGAGAAAAACTTGATGTTTTGCTCAAGGAACAGCCAAGCGGGAATCTTGATAAATCGGTAATAGAACGTGAACTTAACGCTAGTTTTTCATGGTGGAATGAAAACAGTTCGGTATTTGAGAAGATCGCCAAAGATCGATCAGAGGCGCTTCTTGCGGATCACCGCAGGGTACGCCAAGCGGCGCGGGGACGGGGAAGCTATGATGTCAAACCGGGACTTCCGATAGATTTAATCGGTCTTTATGTTCTGTTACCAGCGGAATTGTAGGAGCTTAAATCATGCGGCAAACAAACATTAAAAGTTTAAGCTTTGACACCATAAAACTTGAAGGCTCATGTTTTACGGCGCAGGTTGTTGAAAATGCCGCTTTTGGAAAAAATATCAGCAAAATAACCGACGCGGATTATCAAATCCCCAGAGGCTTACGTCTGCTTGATGAAATAGGCCGCAGTTTTCAGATAGCACAGGCTCAATGGAAGAGTTATGAAGAAGGTAAAATTAAACCGGAACATTTTATTCATGAGTTTTTTATCGATGCGCTTTCATATCCGCCTTCACTTTTTGAAAAATTGGTAAATATAGATTCACTTGAGCGCAGTGATTCCTGGTATATTACCTGCGACTGCCATTATTTACGTCTAATGCGAAAATCATCTTTGGCTCGTCCTTCGTATCTTGAATTTGATCTGCAAACCATATTGAAAGAAAGCCGCTTCCCCGGTTACCAAATGCTCTACCGTATTATGCACGGAAGTCGCACAGTCGGACTGGATAATGAAGGCAACGGAAAATGCGTTTGGGACGCATGGAAGGAAGAAGGTGAAAAACTGGGAGTGCGGGTTCGGGAAGGACTGCGAAAAGGCGTAACAAGAGCGTTAAGCGTTCTTGGAAGCGGCTTTTTGAATTACAATACTCCGGGTAATGATGCGCTCCGTTCCGCTCTGGAATCTGGAAATTTATCAACTCATGATTATTTTCAGGAATTAATGAGGCTCATGTACCGCTTTCTGTTTATATTCACTATTGAAGAACGAAATTTGATTTTTGATCATTTACCTGAAAAAAATCAGGCGGATAAAAAACTTCTTACTTTGCATACTTTGTATGAGAAAGGTTACAGTCTGCATCGTCTAATAGATCGCAGCGCTCGTTATACTTCCGCCACTCACTATGGAGATTTATGGGAAGGAATAAAAATTGTTTTCAGACTTTTAGGCGGTGAAAGAAATTCGGAAAATAATTTGTTAGATTTGCCTGTTTTAGGAGGTCTATTCAAGGCGGATCAATGTCCTCATCTGGATCAATGCGGTCTTTCCAATGCCAATTTGCTCGAAGCCATGTTTCGTCTGCGTTGGACAGTGGAAGGTAATGCCCGAACACTAATCGACTACAAGAATATGGGCAGCGAGGAACTTGGTTCGGTCTACGAAAGTCTTCTTGAGTTGGTTCCACAGATTGATCTGCCTCGCCGCTCCTTTGGTTTCCTCGGTATTGATGTTGAAGGTTCTTCTATCGGTAATACCCGCAAGACAACCGGCTCTTATTACACCAATGCCGGTCTTGTTGAGTGTCTTATCAAGAGTAACCTTGATCCGCTGATTGAAGAAAAATTAGCAGAGAATCGCAAAATAACTGATGAACAAAAGATATTATCCATTACCGTAATTGATCCCGCCTGCGGAAGCGGACACTTTCTGCTTGCCGCTGCCCGAAGACTGGCTGACAAGTTAGCTCTTCTGCGGGCAAACGGCGCTCAGCTCATTTCTGATGATTTGTACCGAAACAGTTTGAGAGATGTGATTTCTTCCTGTGTTTACGGCGTTGATCTAAATCCTCTGGCGGTTGAACTTGCCCGTATGGCTCTGTGGCTGGAAAGTCATGAACCGCTTAAGCCTCTTTCGTTTTTGGATCATCATATACGCTGCGGCAATTCGCTCATCGGCGTTATGGACTTTAACGTACTGAGCAAAGGTATACCCGATGATGCTTATAAGGTTCTTTCAGGCGATGATAAGGATATTGTTTCGGCTTTTAAAAAACGGAATAAAAATGAAACAACGACAAGAGAAAGAAAACAATTCGCCCTATTTGAAAAATACGTGGATCATGCGGAAGCCGCCCTTGTTGATCTTCATTTACAAATTGATAAAATTCAAAACAACACTCTTGAAGATATCGAAAAGAAACAGACTCTTTTTGAAAATTTATTTAAAAGAGATGAATACCATAAAATAAAGCGTGCCTGTGATCTTTATGTTGCCGCTTTTTTTGCGGAAAAGAAAAACAAAGACAGTATTGTCCCCACTACTGCCGATGTGGATCGCGCGTCGGCGGGTCTGGACGAATCCAGTTTTTCCGCCGGTGTGGAAGATGAAGCCGAGCGAATTGCGGCAGAGAATCGTTTTTTCCATTGGCATTTGGAATTTCCCGAAATCTTTGCCGTACAAAGTCAAGGCGGTTTTGACTGTGTATTGGGGAATCCTCCATGGGAACGGATCAAACTTCAAGAAGAAGAATTTTTCGCTCCAAGAAATAGCGAAATTACCGAAGCGGCAAATAAATCTGTCCGGGAACAGATGATAGAAGCCCTGAAACAAGGAAGCGAATACGATAAACAACTTTACGAAGATTTTATCAAGACTCGCAGAAACGCCGAAGCCGCCAGCGCTTATGCTCATCTTAAACAAGATGAAAACGGTCGTTTTCCCTTGACAGGAATCGGCGATGTGAATACCTACGCCCTTTTTGCGGAAACCATACTCCAAATTAAACACGAGAAAGGCAGGGCAGGTTTTATTGTCCCCACAGGTATAGCTACCGATGATTCCACGAAATATTTTTTTGCGGAAATTTCAGCCAGTAATCTTGTCTCTTTATATGATTTTGAAAACAAGGAAGCTATTTTCCCATCGGTGCATAGAATGTTTAAATTTTCTTT
>JAITFK010000021.1 GCA_031281555.1 Treponema sp.
ATAACGATCCCGCACTTCCCAGTAACCTTCATTGGAAGCCTGCGCTACAATTCTTCTGTCAAGGAGATTGTCTCTTAAACGTTCAATACGTTCAACAACAGCGCCCTGCCCTATTTGTCCGGGAGTTTCCGCGCGGTTAAGGGCGGGCATGAAAATAGGTTCAAAAGCTTTAAACTCCACTCTCTGCCTTGAGTATCCCTCTGTATTCATGTTATCAAGGTTATGCCCTACAGTCGCAAGAGCCTGCTGATGCGCCTGAACGCCTCTTTTTCCGATTTCCAATCCCATGAATGTCGAAGTCATTTTATTCTCCTCTTAAAAACTGCGGTTTAACAGTATACTATGCATATCGTTTGAGAAATGCATACCTTCTTTTGTGTACATTTTTCCGCCGCGCTCCGGGAACGCAAGGTCAAAAAATTCTTTTAACGTCGATTTAATTCCCGACAAATAAGCGAATAACATTTCATTCGCCACGCGTAACTTTATTGCTTCCTGTTTTAAACTGAGGTAAATTGATTTTAATTCTTCGCGTTGATTTTCAGGAAGAACGGAAACAAGAGCAAAGAACTGTCCTTTAGAATCAAGGTTTTCGGAAAAACTCTGTTGATGTATGAGTGTCTTAAAAATGACAAAGAGCTGTTCGCGTTCACTCTCCAGAGACGTTATTTTGTTCTCGATAGAGTTCATAACGCTTAAATGGTCTTCAAAAACCGACCATTCACGATTTGAAACAGCATGACGTATTTTTTCCTGTTCATTGACCGCGTTTTGAATCAATTCACATTCCTGAAGGAGTATATCCCTGCATTTCTCATATATCATAACTATACCTCTTTATATGTATCGGCGGGATTTTGGGGTTGAATAAGGGGTTTATCGGCTAAATATAGAAGAATTTTTACCACGAACCACACGAACCAACACGAACAGGTGCGAACTAAGCTAGAGACGGCGTAAAATACCAATTACAGCGTAATATAGAGGACTGGAGGTTTAATGGTTCTTGTTCGTTATCTTATCGTGAAGTTTCACGCTATATCATCGTACGAAAACCCCCGATCCCTCTCTTTCTACTACGAGCATATATGTGTAAATCTCTTCGCTTTCTAGGTTCGTGAGTGTTCGTGTTGGTTCGTGGTTGATTTCTTCTCTCTTCGTGTGGTTCGCAGTAAAAATTCCTTATTTTTTGAGAATTTTCAGTATATTTTTGTCATTTTCACGGGTGTACTCTACTTCATCCATAACTTGTTTGACTAAAAATAAGCCCAATCCGCCGATTTCACGGTCTTTTATGGGTTTTTCTAAATCGGGATCGGGGTGTTCCGCGGGATTGAAAGGTTTGCCGTTGTCTTCAAATGTTATTTTTATCCCGTCTATAACGGAAACGGCGATTTTTACTTTTCCGCCCTCATCGGCGTAAGCGTAGCCGGCGATATTGGTAAATATTTCTTCCGATGCCATTTCAATTTTATTTTGAATTTCAGGCTCATAGTCGGTTTTCTTTAATTCGGCGGTTATAAAATTGAGGACCCTGTTTAATTGTTTTATTTCAGCGTCAACCGTTATTTGTTTTTCGGTTTGATTATCTTCGTTTATGCGCAGGGCAAGCATAGCAATGTCGTCAGACTGTTCCGCTCCTTCGGTAAAATTGTTTACCTCGTTTTTAATATTGTATATTAAATCGTTCGGGTAAGAAGAACGGTATTTGTTAAGAGCGTCTTTTAATCTGTCTTCGCCGAATAATTCTTTCTCGGAGTTCATGGCTTCCGTAACGCCGTCGGTATAAAAATACAAAGTATCGCCTTTTCCTAAAATAATTTCCTCTTCTTTGTATTCCGTATCTTTCATTACAGCAAGGACAATTTGCGGTTTTGTATTTATATATTCAAAAAATCCGTCTTTCTTTTTCAGAAGCGGCGGATTATGTCCGGCGTTAACAAAAGCAAACTTGCCTGTTTTTACGTTATATACGCCGAAAATAGCGGTTACAAATATACACGCCTCATTATTTTCGCATAAGTTTTTGTTTACAGCTTCAAGGACTTCTTTTGGGTTTTTATTGTAGGAAATATTATTAATAAGCGTTTTTGTTCTTACCATGAATAATGAGGCGGGGATTCCTTTTCCCGAAACATCGGCAATAACTACCGCAAGATTGTCGTTATCAATTAAAAAGAAATCGTATAAATCTCCGCCTACTTCTTTTGCCGCGGCCATATCGGCAAATATGTCAAATTCATCTCTTTGATGAAATTCAAAAAAATCATTTTTAAGAAAATTTAACTGTATTTCTCTTGCTATAGAAAGTTCCGTAGTTATACGTTTTTTTTCCTCGCGTTCATGAACATTTTCATCGATAGATTTTTTCAAGTCGCTTGTCATTTTGTTAAATGTTTTCGCAAGCTGTCCTATTTCATCTTTTGAATTTATATCTATCTTCATGTCCAAATTTCCAAGCGCAATCTGCGATACATTTTGCGTCAAGCTTTTTATGGGAGCATTTATAAATATTGAAATAATGAAAAACACCAAAACAAGAAGCAGTACGAACGATATTTCCATTATTGTTGAAAAAATGATATTTTGCCTTGTAACCTGAGTAAACATTTCGTTTTCAGGTATTTGGACGAATAACAGCCAGCCGTTATCCATGAAATGCACAAAACGCTTGTATTTTTGATTGTTATATGTAAAATCTGGATTCATACTAAAGGTGAAGTCTGTGTATGAAAACGAAAAATTTCCATAATTGGGGCTATATTCATCTGAAAAAATCTGATCTTTATCGGGCGCATAAAGTATAACAGAACTGTTTTGCGTAGGTTTTATGCTTAACAGTTTTTGTATAATATCATCTTCCGCAGCATCATTTTCCGCGATGATTTTATTTATTTTTTCAGCCTCAATATCGATTGTTTTTTGGAAAATTTCAGTGCGAAGACGTTTATAATTTGCGGTTGTCTTTGTTGAATACAAAACATACGACGCGTCTATTACCGCCATAAAGGCAAGAACGATAACTATTATTTTTGTTCTGATTGAATTAAACACGATAATTAATTTGTTACAAGCATCTCTTGAAGGGCGACCATGCCCAAAACATTCTTTACAGTTTCGGACGGATGTTCAATTTTAAACGATCCCCCTTCTTCTGAAAGCCTTTTATAGGTTTTTAAGATTATCCTTATCCCGACAGAACTAAGATACTGAACATGATACATATTAAGAATTATATTCTTATTTCCTTCTTCTATAGCGGCTTCAAGTTTTGCCAGCAAAGGGTCGGATGTATTAGAATCGACACGGCCTTTTAAAGAAATCCTGCATACCCCGTCTTTAATATTTTGGGTAATTTCAAGGTTTTCCTCTGTCATAGTTTTCTCCAAAATTTCAGATTTTTTTATTATAAATGAATTAAAAACGATTGGCAATTACACCTTGACAAAACCCCGAGTTTTCTTCAAATTGAATTTAATCTCATGGTGGATGTAGCTCAGTGGTAGAGTCCCAGATTGTGGATCTGGTCGTCGCGGGTTCAAACCCCGTCATCCACCCTAAGAAATTATGGTGGTATAATTTCTTACAGTAATTAAAACACTTATGGCGGAAAAAGTCGGGGTTTGAAGGGTTCAGCCCGCCGAAGGAAAAGCCGCCATGGAGGGCGGCGTCAGGGCTGAACCCCGGCCCGGAATGAGGCAACAGGATGTTGCCGAATGTAGGGCAAACCCCGTCATCCACCCTAAGAAATTATGGTGGTATAATTTCTTACAGTAATTAAAACATTTATGGCGGACAAAGTCGGGGTTTGAAGGGTTCAGCCCGCCGAAGGAAAAGCCGCCATGGATGGCGGCGTCAGGGCTGAACCCCGGCCCGGAATGAGGCAACAGGATGTTGCCGAATGGAGGGCAAACCCCGTCATCCACCTGCCGAATGGAGGGCAAACCCCGTCATTCATCTTCAGGCGCCTGTAGCTCACCTGGATAGAGTACCAGACTTCGAATCTGGTGGTAGCCTGTTCGAGTCAGGCCGGGCGCGTAAAACTAACTCCTTATGCTATGGCGAAAGTCGGCATGGAATGGCACATTAATATAATCGTATATTTATTAATATAATACAATTTTATTACCATTTTGCATATTCTGAATTTAAAATCTTAAGCTGTTCATTACTCCATACTGAAACAGCATTCTCTGTTTTTTCTGATTTTTCCTTATCATACGGCACATACTTAATATTTAACATTTTTTTAATACCGGACATAATAAAAGGACCCTCGAAAACACTTCCTGTTATAGTATAATGTGTCATTGTTACACCGTCTCCATTATCAACGAGGGTAACCTTTATTTCTCCTATTCCATCATCTGATAAATTTAACGTATAAATATTTCTATCTTTAACGACAGATTCCAGACGATAAGCAGTAACCATACCATTACCATGCCTTACAATGAAATATTTTCCGGAAATACGTAATCTGTTTTCATTATCTTCTGAATAAAAATGACGAATAGTTGTCAGTCTTTCTTCTCTATATTTTCCATCCTCTAAAATGTAGTACAACCCCCACCAGTCATTATAAAAGATATCTTCAGGCGTACCGGTATAATAATATTCCGCTACAAGCAATTTATTTTTGAACCATGCAGTAAAAAGCTCCTCATTATCAGAATAGTCAATATACCGTTCCTGAACCCAAATGGAAACGCTGTTGCTTGGCAGTTTTACCTCTATCGCAACATCCATATATAAATACTGATCATTGTCTATAAAATTATTATCAAAATATCCATTAAGAATTGTTATACTTTCCCCTTTTATCAGTCTGCCGCCTTCATTTCCATATTTATCATACCAGTTACAATCAGCGTTTATTATTCCTTTCTTTTCAGGTTCATTAGTTATTACACTAGATTCATTAGAATAAACGGAAGTATCGGCAGTTCCGCGCGAATTTATCCTATTGCACGAAATCATAATTAACATGATTAATATACTTAACAATATTTTGTTTTTCATGGAATTATCTTCCTCTTCTTACATTTATATCAAGTCCATCTTGGAAACCTATAATAGGTGAAATTTTGCTTTATACATCCGTTTACCCTATAACCTTCCTCATCATCTACAATATAAACAAACTGACATTCATTTTCAGACAAAAAAGTCATCTGTATTTTGTACTCAAAATCATCTTTAAAACTGGGAGGACCTGACGAGTTGTCCCTTACGCCTTGACCTAGCATGTAAAACAAAAGCCCTTCCTCATTTCTTTCGTATTTCAAAATCTTTTCATAAGCACCAGGGTAAGTAAAAATTGGAAATTTAAAATATTGATCTTGAGTAATAGTAATACTATGACTACCGTCACCAAAGACATCTATATAATATTCCCCTTCATATAATGTTTTTGTAAATTCTTTTGTTACCTTCCATTCATTCCATACTCCCCACGGTTGATTTCCATTATCTTGAAGAAGTTTAAATGATTCATGGGAAGTTTCAGGTGTATTATCGGAATTAACTGCCGTCTCGGCAGTTCCGCGCGAATTTATCCTATTGCACGAAATAAGACAAGTCACAAACACTATAAAATAGAAATTTATTCTGCCCCGCCGCATACGTTTAATAGTTTACAATAAATTGGAAAAACAATACAGCTTCAGTGACCGGGCGCGTAAAGTATCAGCTTCCCTTGCGGACAAAAGCATCCTTATACCCGATGCTCCTGAACCTTGAAAGAACTGCGGCGCTTTCGCCCTGATTCAACGGTCCTATTAAAATGCGGTAAAGGTTATCCGTACCTTTGAGTACTACGGGAGCGTAACCGCGGTCAATTTGTTTTAATGTGTTCTCTACAAGATCAGAGGACATGGCGGCTACCTGAACATAGTACTTCCCGCGATCAAGCCTGTCTATCGTATTTACAGGCAGGTTTCTATCCACATATATTTCTCTAATAGTAATTGTTTCATCAGAGGGAACAGGAGCGGGGGCCGCTGTAACTGCCGCAGATTTCTCAGGAGTTGCCGTTACAATACCGGGAATAATATCATTGGGATCAATTCCGTAAAGGTTTGCAGGCGGCGGCTTGAGTTCGGTTTCAACAGGAACAAGTGTCTTGGCGACTTCCGTTCTTTCTTCCCACGGCGATACGTCTTTTACAATTTCCTTGGGAGGAAGTTCCGTGCTTTCCCACACTCTGTCGGGATCATATTCGGGTAAATCTTTCACTATTTCAACGGGCGGTCTTTCGCCGACTTTAGACCCTACGTCTTTTTCAACATCTTTCGGAACGGCCTCTTTTGAAATATCTTCATCGCCGTAATCGGGTTCGGCGGACGCTAACCTGTCATCAAGATAATCGGGGACATCAACAATTTGCAGTCTTCCCTCTCCGCCCCATTCAGGCTCATCAACAATGTAGCCGGGCAGTACGGGCGCAGGTCTCCTTGTGTCTTCAGGTTTGGCAGTCTCAGGCGGCGTATAGGTATCGTCTTTATAAACCTGTTGTACAAGGTTATCCTCGGTAATAACATTTCCGGAGTCATATTCGGGATTCCCGTCTTTCATGTTTTGGGTAAAACGCATATATGCCATAGGGTCTGTGGGCTGTATCATTCTTATTCTGGTTACGGAACCGGCTCTCATGCCGATTAATTCACCGGCCTGCCGTGAAACAATTGCGAGAAGTCCGGGACTTGTCAAAGTATTGGAAACAATTACTCTTGTGCTTTTTCCGTTTTCAAGGTTTGTAATATCCACTACGGTATTTCTGGGATAGGCGTTTGTAGCCAGGTAATATCCCGTTGCAGGCAGTTCCCCGTTAGGAGCGACTGTCGCCGAACCTTCCCAAGGGGACGCTCCTACAAACAATAAAAAAGACGCTGCAATAATAAATGCTAAAATAATCAGTTTTTTCATTACCTTAATCTCCTATGTAGGGAACAAACCCTCTTGCAATTGATTTCATATTGTCATATTCTTCACGCGCGTTCCGCGAATAAGTCCTTTGCCTTATTTTGCTTTCAGTAATTTTTTCCCTCTTATTAACCTTAAATACATAAAAAGATATTTCTTCCGGCCTGGCTTCGCCTTGTTTATAGTCCAATAAAACGATCAACATATAATCAATCCCGCAGTAGGCCGCCTCTTTAAAATCAACAATCTGCAAAATATTGGACGGACATCTGGCAAGCTGCATAACGGGGGCGTTACTGATTATGTATCCGGCTTCAAAAAAGACGTCCATGAACGCCGTTTCCCAAAGATCGGATATCTTTGAATCAGCTTTCTCGTTTTTTCCCGCCTCGACTACATAAAAAGACACTGTAGAGGCAGCGGCGCTGACAGTCAGCATTGCCGAGGCAAGTAAAACTATTGAAATACGTTTAAACATCAGTTCTCCATTTCAAGTATCGGCAGTCTTTTCAAAACACAAAATAGTATTCATACTAAAACAGATGAATTATTACGCCATACAGGTAAAAACCCGCAGTGAAGATAAGTTCATTAAGTTGTTTAAAGCCCGCAATCCGGAAATTACCCTGCCCATACACTTCCCAAAGAGACTCCTCGACATCAGAAGGAAGGGGAAGAAAAGCCCCCACACCTCGGCGGTCTTCCCCGGGTACTTGTTTATAGAGGCGGAAAATGATGATGAAATACGCGCCTTTCAGTGGGAGTTCCGTCAGACAGAGGGATTTTACCGGTTTTTAAAATCAAACACGGACATTACCCCCCTTGCGGACAGGGATTTGGAGCTTGTACTTCACTTTATAAACGGCGGTCAAATCGCCGGGCGTTCCAAAGTTTACTTTAACGAAAACTCCCGAATTGTCGTTGTAGAAGGTCCCTTAATTGGACTTGAGGGAAGAATAATAAAGGTCGATAAAAGAAAAGGGAGGGCAAAAATCAAGCTCGACCTTTATAATGATTCATTTTCCATCGATCTGGCTTTTGAAGTGATAGGGGCGCTGGAACATGATAAGGGGAGATAATGGAAAAATCAAAACGTCTGTACATTATCGGAGCGGGTTTTGCCGGACGCACCCTTGCAAGCGAAATAACCTCAAAGGCGATTTTCGGCGAAGTAGTTGCGTTCCTGGACGACGACCCTGAAAAGATAGGCAAGAAAATTGACGGTATCCCCGTACTTGGTCCGATCCGCGATGTCGCTCTTCTTTTAAAAACCAACCCAGCCGACGAAGCGATAATAGCGATACCAAGCGCAAGCAAAGAGTACCTGAAAGAACTCTACTCTATCCTTAAAAAAGCCAACTTCCAAAAGATACGAATCCTTCCCGGAATCTCCCAGATAGTCGAGGGGGACGCGCACTTTATCCAGACGCGCTCCATAGATTTGCAGGACTTGCTTGGGCGCAACCCCGTAACGATTAAACTTAAACAGAGTCTTTCTTATGTGCGCGGTAAACGCGTCTTGGTAACAGGCGCGGGCGGATCAATCGGCAGTGAGTTATGCCGCCAGTTGCTGGCGGGCGGCGTTTCACGGTTGTACCTGTTGGGACACGGCGAGAATTCCATTTACTTGATCGACAAAGAACTGCGGCTTTTGCAGGACGAGGGGGTCGGAGAAAAGACCGCTATTGTTCCTGTAATCGGAGATTTAAAAGACACTGATTTTGTCGACTACATTTTAAGCCATTTAAAAGCCGACGCTATTTTCCACACGGCGGCGTACAAGCACGTTCCCATGATGGAAGAAAATCCTGTTGCCGCAATTGAAAATAATGTCATTGGAACAGAGAACCTGATTAACTCCGCCGTGAAACAAGGCGTGAAACATTTCGTGCATATTTCTACGGATAAAGCTGTAGACCCGGTTTCAGTATACGGCGCGTCAAAAAACATCTGCGAACAGTTGGTTCTTTCCGCGAGCGGGAACAGTCAGAAAGGCGGCACTAACTTTGTAGTCGTCCGCTTCGGCAACGTACTCGGCTCACGCGGTTCAATTGTTCCTCTTTTCCAACAGCAGATTGAAAAAGGCGGACCGGTAACCGTAACCCACCCCGACGCGAGACGTTTTTTCATGACCATAAGCGAAGCGTGCTCTCTGGTTTTAAAAACGGGCGGTGTCGGTGAGAACGGCTGTCTGTATCTTTTAGACATGGGCGAGCCTGTGCGGATACGCGATTTAGCCGAACAATTAATCCGCTTCCGAGGCTATGAACCGGACACTGAAATAAAGATTGAATACATCGGTTTACGCCCGGGCGAAAGACTGGACGAAACCCTAATAAGCAAAGAAGAAGAACAAACCGAAACGGAATACGACCGCATCCTGAAAGTAACCAAAAAAATCAATGTTGTATTAGACACAAAAAAACTAGTCGATGAATTACGTCCCATTTGCAAATTCGATCCGGCAAATCCGAAGGTTTACCGAAGTACGGAAACCTTACGGAATGTGCTTGATGAATACGGTATATTAGGTTCTTACCAAACGATACCCACGGTGACGCCTACGCTGTATCCATTGCCGGCATAAAAAGTAACGGGAATATCAAGAAGCACAGGTCCAATATTAATACCAACACCTGTCATAAATTTAAGATTAAAGAAGGAAGGAGCCATATCTCCGCCGGCATCGACTGATACATTTCCGGGCTTACTTTGTGTAAGAGTGCCGGGATTACCTGTTACATATACATCTCCTTTCATGCCGATTTTTATATCGCTTTTTCCGAATCCTAAATCCACTCCCACGCCGACGGGAATGTTCAGGAAACTAAGAAGTTTGACAGCAGTAGTAGCTTCCAGGGGAATGGTAACGGTATTTATATTCATATCAAGCATTAATTTCGGATCGATGGAAAGAGTCCCGGTTATCCCTGATCCTGTTATATCTGCACTATAGGTTTCAAGCTTAATGGCATAATTGATCTTGGTTCCCTGATATATCAATCCGCTTCCAAAATTAACGCCTCTCCAGAGCAGTATTTTTGGTATAATTTTTATCTGGGGAATAAACTGATAATTTGCCAGCACTCCGATAGAAAAGTTATCGTAAGAAAAACCATTAAGCCCAAAGTCATCCCCTTTAAGTTTTATAAAACCAAGATGCAGTCCAAGATACAGTTTATCCAGCAGAAATTTGGATGCGTTTATACCGAGCCGGGCGTTGAATATTTGAGGGCTGACACCTAGTTTTATATCATGATCTCTGTTGAGTTTATCAGCAAGATTGTCAAGTTCGTTCGCTATTTTAAACGGGTCACCGGGAAGCTGGAGTCCGATCATCGGACCAGTTGTAAAGGAAAAGAGTTTGTAATCCCCGTATGCGCGCTGGGTAGCTCCGTGGCTTGCGAATATCGCCGAATTGCCCCAAGACTGAATAAAATCATCTGGTTTTGAGTCAATATCCCTTACTTCTTGCCGTACCTTATTTAAAGCGATGCCAAAAGCGGTACTGACTGCAGTATTAAAATCACCCGAACCAGTCCCTGTAAATGTGGGCGGAGTGCCATTAACGTCAAGAGCGAAAGCCGAGAAGGTTCCGGTCAAAAACAGAACAGCGCAGAAAACTTTTGTAATTGTCTTTTTCATAAAATTTCTCCCTAATAGTTTTTTCCTTTTTCAGTTTATTTTGATTCTTAATAAAATACTATATTTCTGACAATTTGTAAATATGATTGTAATTCCTTAAAAATGCTACTAAAATAACCATTAATGGACGCTCTCCCCTTTTTGGAAGATATTTACCCCCCCAATCTGCTGTACGCGATAACAATAAGATCTCCTATCGCAAAGGGCGTTTTAAGAAACATCTATGTCCCGGAGCTTCCTGAAAACTACACCCTGATTACCGCCAAAAACATACCCGGCGAAAATAGGCTTGAAGGCACTAATATCCCCATCCTTGCAAATAATACCTTAAATTACATCGGCGAGCCTGTCGCGATTATACTGGGCTCGAATAAATCAAAACTGGAAGAAATATCCGCAAGATGTGAAATACTTGCCGACGAGGAAGAGGCGGTTTTTATTAACGAAATTACAACCGAGCCTGTTTTGACGCGGGAAATTTCCATAGGGGACGCGCTTAAAATATTTCAGGAAACAGACAAGATAGTAAAGGAAAATTATAAAACAGGCATTCAGGAACAATGGTACGCCGAGCCTATCGGCGCGATTTCATGGATAAACAAAGAAAAAGACGCAAAGACCGCTAAGAAAGTTAAGGGCGTTAAATATGATCCTGTCATTATAAGAACCGCCACGCAATGGCCGTATCATGTAAAAAGAGCCGCAGCGCGCGTTTTAAATATTGATCCGGCATTTATCGCGGTGGAACCCACCGCCCTAAACCTTCACATGGACGGAAAATTGTGGTATCCGTCGCTTGTAGCCTGCCACGCCGCTCTTGGAACTCACATTACAAAAAAACCTGTGCGGCTTATATTAAACAGAGAAGAAGACTTTCTCTATACACCAAAACGCTTTGCCTCAGACATCAATATTACATCCGCTATTAACGATAATGGGACGACAAACGCCGTAAATATCGATATTTCTGTTAACCTTGGCGCTTATGCGGTTAACGAAAACGAAATTCTTGATCAAACTTGCCTTGGAACTATCGGATTATACAACTTTACTAATTTATCGGTAAAAGCAAGGGCTTTTTGTACAAATATTCCGCCTCAAGGACCCTTTTCCGGCTTCGGTCTGGCGCAGGGGCTTTTTGCAATGGAACGGCATATTTCCCTGATAGCGGATACGGTCAATCAAGACCCGGCTGAATTAAGAGAGAACACTATTGATACACAAAAGGCGCTCCCTCAAATAAAATCAAAAAACGCCCTTCAAGGGAAAAACCTTATTAACGCGACAAGAAAAATGAGCGATTATAACCACAAATGGGCGTCTTATGAACTTCTGCGCAAAAGCCGTAAAGGGAAAAAACCGGAACAGGGCGAGAACCCGAGAGGTATCGGTATTGCAGTCGGTTTTCAAGGGAACGGGCTTCTCTATTCAGGCGAAGATAACGGCGCGTACAGCGTGGAAGTTACATTGACAAAAGACAGCTTTCTGGAAATAAAAACAAGCATTACAAGCGCGGAAGATTTCACAAAAATTTGGACAAAATTAGCGTTGGAAATACTGTCCATAGGAGCTGATATGATTCGCCTTATTCCTTCCAACGCGCCCGATTGCGGCCCCTCGTGTGCGTCAAGAAACATTACTATCGTTACAAAGCTCGTGGAAAAATGCTTCCACGCAATACGCAAACAGCGCTTCCACGACCCCCTTCCACTTACGGTGCGCCGTTCAATAAAACCGCAGAGCGGAAGCCTTATGGGCGGAAAGTTTCCTCCGGCGGAAGGTAAAAATTTTGATATTAACGGCTTTTCCAAATTAGGGCTTGCCTGCGCCGTTGTCGAAGTAACAATCGACCTTGTTGAGTGTATTCCCGTTATACGCGGCGTCTGGCTTGGAATTGACGGCGGAAAAGTTATTTCCACCAACAGAGCAAAAAGAAACCTTACACGCACCATTGTTCAGGCGCTGGGGTGGGCGTATACGGAAAATCTCGACTATGAAAACGGCGTTATTCCTGCAGACCACTACAACAACTTTACGATTTTATCCCCCGTGGAAATTCCGCCCATTCATATCGATTTCTTTTCGGAAGATGCAAGCGAACCGAAAGGGATAAGCGAATTGCCGTTTACATGCATACCCTCGGCGTTTTTGCAAGCTGTTTCGCAAGCGATGGATCACAGTTTTAAATCGATTCCTTTAAAAAGAAAAGACATTTGGGAAATTATACTGGAAAGAAATCTTGATTCAGGCGCTAAGGGGGCAAAATGACAATTAACTTTATTTTAAACGGCGAAGATGTCGTTTTTAACGCAGAGGCTGGAGTAAGGTTGATCGATATCCTGCGCGGAAATTTCGGTTTATTCGGATCAAAACCCGGCTGTCTTTCGGGGCAATGCGGAGCTTGTACGATTATTTACAACGGACAGGTAAGCCCCTCCTGTTTGATTCCGGCTTTTAAAATACAGGGTTCCGAAATAATAACCATTGAAGGGTTTTCTCAAACAATTGAGTATCAGGAAATTATGAACGCGTTTGCGCAGGAACACCTTGGAAATTGCGGTTATTGCGAGGCTGGAAAAGTTTTATGTACCGAAGCTCTTCTTGAACATATACCAAACCCCACAAAAGAAGAAATTTTAATGGGATTTTCGGGGATTAAATGCAGATGCACCAACGCGGAAAGACTTATAAAGGTTGTAAATAATATCGCCGCATCCCGGCAAAAGAGGTTGTATGAAAGCGCCACTTAATCAGGTTATAAGTCCGGCTTCTTTTCAGGAATTGTTTTCGGCGTGGAACCGTTTTCCTGACGCGGTTTTGTTCGCAGGGGGAACCAACCTTATCAGTAAACAAGATAAAAATATACTTTACCTTCCCCCCGTATTCCTTTCGCTTGATAAAATTGAAGAACTTCAAAAAATAACGAGGACGGAACAGTACCTTGAAATAGGTTCGATGGTAAAACTGAACAGACTGATAAAGCTTGGTAAAATTGTACCGGAAGTTTTATGCCTTTGCCTGGAAAAAATCGCCGGAACTCAATTAAGAAACATTGCGACAATAGGCGGCAATATATGCGCCACTTCCCTCTGGCTTGATTTACACGCTCCCCTTACCGC
>JAITFK010000124.1 GCA_031281555.1 Treponema sp.
GGGGTTGCGCTCAATTATTGATTCCGCTCCGGGCATTACAAGCCAGTTGTCATTTTCAAAAATGTTACGTGCATTAATGGCGGAAATCATATCGTTAATAAAACTGTCTTTCCCGAAAGACATCATGTCCGGAGCCGCTGAAATTTCAAAGTACACTGTTCTTTTTGTATCTGCACTTGCCGTCCTGCCTGTGATTTCGGCAATTTGCGCTTTCATCGTTTCTATAACCTTTTCCCCGTTTTTTTGTACCTGTAAAATATCCGCGATAAAGGCAATATCCCTGTAAATATCTTCGATACTCCTGCTCATAGAAATATACACAACCGGTATTCCCGCTTCTTCAAGCAGCCGGAAAGGGTCTTCTCCCGTACCCGTAGGATTATGCCCGCTTGCGATTATTATATCAGGTTCAAGTCCGATTATTACCTCAGCGTCAGGATAGAAAAAATCCAGTAGGGGAAGCCCGGAAAGTGCTTTCGTAACATCAGCGGAATAGCGGTCTACCGCGACAAGTTTGTCCGCTAGTCCTAAATCGACAATTATTTCTGTGTTGGAAGGCGCGGTGGAAATAACCCTGTTGATCGAACCGCCTATTTTTACTGTCCTTCCGGCGCGGTCGATAACCTGCCTGTCATTGACTGCCTTGCAGCTTAAAACAAGCGGTATTATCAGCATAAAAATTTTTATCGCAGTTTTCATTTTTTACTCCTTAGATTTCCAGATTTAATTTCATTCCCAAAGTCATATTTATACCCGGCATTGGGTAACCGTAAAACGATTCATAAGATTTGTTCAGTATATTTTTTAACGAACCAAACGCTAAAATGTTTTTTGTTATTGTTTTGTTGATTGTTGCGTTCAACAGAAAATAGGGTTTTAGCGCGGTAAAATTTTCCCTGTCATGAAAACGAATGCCTTCATAATGTCCTGAAAAAAGCAGGGAGCCTGTCTTCCAAAAAATGTCCAGTGAACCGCCGATTGTATGTCCCGGATTGTATGGGATCCGTTTGTCGGAAGAAAAATCATAACCGAAACTTAACAGATAACTTCGCAGGTATTGATATGAAACGGCGAGTTTTATTTTTTCAAATATGCCGTTCACGGGTATTTCAAAACTTGCTTTGTTTTCAAGCCCGAAGAAAGCGGCTTCTCCTGCATTTTCAGGCTGCCAAACGCCTGCGCTTCCCTGATACCAGTGTATGGAATTTTTCAGCCATTGTCCGAAAAAAGCGCTTTCCAGCCTGATCAATTCTGTTATGCGCCATGCCATTCCCAAATCCGCGCCAAATCCGTCTTCGGGAAGCAGATTGGGATTTCCGTAACCCCCGCCGCCTGACCAGTAAAGTTCTTCAAAATCGGGAAACTTGAAACTGCGGAAGTAGTTGTTTCTGAGCACAAGTGAATCCGTAACGTTAAGCAAAATACCCAATTTCGGTATTACCGCCGTTTTTCCGCCTGAAAATACCGTCTTGAGCGATGGAGTCAGCAGCACCCATTCCAACGCCTGCCATTCCGCCGACAGATAAACGCCGCCGTCATGCTTGTTCTTATTTCCTATTTCAGTTGAATTAAGAAATACAACTCTGTAATCAATACCGCTTCCGAGCGTGAGACTCTGCGCCGGATACCAGTTCCAGCGGTTGATTAAGCCGATACCTTGTTGATCGTGACGCGAAGATTCTCCTGCGGGCGGCGCATAGTCCAGCCTGTCAAAGTTCCATAAAAGAGATAGTTCCGTAGAGAGTGTGTCATGGAAAGCGCGAGGCGCTTCCAGCATCAGGCTTTGACGGACTGAAAAATTCTGTTGATTGCCGACATTCTCTGAAAAACCGGATGTCGGGAAATTCCTGTCGCTGTAATAAACCTTTGTCGATGCCAATAATTTTGAATAACCTGATAAATTCCGTACAAATGACGCGTTTATTCCGGTATCCCAAACTTCGTTGTTGTCCTTACGCCGTACATATTCGGTAAAATCGGTAAAAAGAAAATGATTACGCGCCTGATTTGCAAATAATCCGGCTGTAACTGACGTTTTTTCGCCGCCGTATGCAGCGGATAACATGTAATTCTGCGTATCAAGTAAATCTTCAAAGCGGGGGCTTTTGGTCTCTCCGTCCCGTCCCCGGTATTCACCCGGCATTGAGGAAGTGTTTGAAACTGCCGCCTTAAAATGCCACCCGGGGTTTTGCTTTTTAATTGTAACGATGTTAATTACACCGCCCAACGCTCCCGAAACATTAAACTTTGAATCGGAGCCGCCGTAAATAACTTCAATGCGTTCAACAGAATTTATGTTAATTTGATAAAGATCGAACTTTCCGTCCATTGAAGAATTTGCCGGCGTTCCGTCAATTAAAAAAGCCACCCTCTTTGAGTCAAATCCGCGCAGGTTCACTCCCGTTTGATTCCCGTAAGCACCGTAACTGACAATGTTTAAATCAAGCGACTCTTGCAGAAGGCTTGCAAGGTCTTTTGCGTTTCGCTTTTCAATTTCTTCCCTGTTGATAACCGCCATTTGCTGGCTTGTTTGTACTGTTCCTGTGATAACAATGCCCTCGTTTTCCGTAAAGATCAAAACATCATCCCAGTCTGTATCTTCACAGAAAAGAGGAAAAGAAAGAAAAAAGAACAGCAAAAAACAAATCATCTATTGTATCCTGATCCCCAAGAACTTACGTGAGTTGTAACATTGTCAACGGTGAATGTGTTTTTTGCTTCGTTTAAATTGTCAATTAAAATTAGATTCCAAGACGCATCAATTGCGTTTGCAAAAAAAATATGTGACGCTGTGCAATCCTTGTAATATACGCCAATAAATTTATTTGCTTGTCCAGTTGTAGTGCTTGTAGTTATTTGAACTATTATAACACCTGCGTCTTTCGAAAAATTCTTAATTTCCTTAATGCTGCCTTTTATATTTTCAGCTGGGTACGTTACTTCTTCCCATGTTGATTCAGCAGTGTAATATTCAAGTGAAGATGAGGTAATGTTATAACCACTGCCATAATCATCTGTCCACTCACCGTTTAGACTAACCTTAGTATCAGCAGGGGGACTTCCCGTCTGCGGGCAGCCTGTCAGCAGTAAAATAATCAACAGGGCAACAAAACCTGCGCCGTGAACAATAGGTACGATGCGCCTGTGCATGAGATTCTTGAAAAAAAACATAACTCGCTCCTTTTCGGAGAAAAGACAAAAAAACCGTTCCGCTTATGACGAGATCATATAAGAAGGATAAAATCGGCTTTTCTTAAGCTCTTCCTCGAAGCTAAGAAAAAATTACCGGTTCCATACAGAACCGCTGCATCCGGTGGATGCGCGTATACCAAAGTCTCCTGGCTTTAGGGCAATTTTCCTGCCGGCCTTCCCATCTGACAGTTCTTGTCAAACAGTGACCGTTCTTGTTACCATGTAACAGGACAGAATCTTCCCTTTCACAGTTACGGGATAGCGGGGGATTTGGAACTAAAGTTCCTTGAACTAAAGTTCCGCACCTCACTTCCTTTGAAGTATACAGAAAGAGAATGCCATATTTTGAAATATGCGTCAATTGGGAAAATGGTTGTTTGGCGGAATTTTGGGAAATCTCAACTATATATAATCTTTTTGAAGTATTGACTTTTCAACGCTTCCTACAAAAGATGAAAAAATTTTCTTTGATGTTTCATCTTTGAGGGAAAATTCGGGATGCCACTGTACAGCCCATACATAAAAACGATCAGGCATATATACGGCTTCTACGAGACCGTCGTCCGCCAAAGCCATAATTTCAAGTCCTTTTGCGAGCTTGTTTATTCCCTGATGATGATAGCTATTTACTTCAAGATATTCTTTTCCAAGAAGTTGGCACAACGGACTTTCGCTTAGAAGCCGGACATTATGAGCGGGAACATCATAAGGCGGACCCTTGACGTGGTTTACTGTGCCGGGAAATTCCACAGGAATATCCTGATACAAAGTTCCGCCCAACAGGACGTTAAAAAGCTGTATACCACGGCAAATCCCCAGCGCGGGTTTGTTTTGATTTAAAACCGCTTCAAGGAAAATGTACGCTTCCATTAGATCTCGTGTTTCGCAGATTTCTCCGCAGTAATCTTTTTTTTCCTGTCCATACAGTTTAGGGTTCACGTCATGACCGCCGGTAAATAAAAAGCCGTCAAAAGAACATACACTCTGTTTTAGTACGGTTTCTGAAATAGTTAAATTAAGTATCACCGGTACTGCGCCGACTTCTTCCAAGCCCTGCATATAGCCGGGTAACATCCATATACTGTCTTTTTTTTCATCCCAAAGAGGGATAACTCCGATTATAGGTTTTTTCATATCCTCGCCGCTTTCAACGCTTGTTCTATATCTCTTATTAAATCGTCCGTATCCTCAAGCCCGACGCTGAGATTGTAAGGCTATTTTTTGTCTCTGAGCTATTTTTGCCCATTGTTCGTTTTTAATCAATCACGTGAGAATTGAGATGTTTCCATAACACAATATGTTCTTTTTCCCTCGTTTCAGCTACATCAATAATTCGTTGATTTGATGATCCGCAAAATGGTAATACTATAGAGCGAAGTTCATGGATATATTTTCCGTCAATCAATATATCTGTTGCGGATAACAACGCTTTTACGCCGTTGTTGTTGTCCTCAATTAGTTCTTCGTAGGTAAAACCGGTATAGGTTACTATATCCAAATTAATAAGATGAGCCGCCGCCGCAACTTCCGCTAACTCGGCTGCTTGTAAAAACGGTTCGCCGCCTGAAAAAGTAAT
>JAITFK010000157.1 GCA_031281555.1 Treponema sp.
CTTATTTCACCGCCGTTAAAAAGACGAGAGAAAAAACTAAGGAACTTTTCAAGAGAGCGAAGCAAAAAATTGATATTGGTTCCGATTATCAACCCAAGCGTTATCCCGATAATTGCGCCGACAAGCCCCGTAAGCAAACTTCCTAAAAGAAAAATACTCGTAACGCCATTTATACCTGCGCCTGAAACTTTAAGGACGGCGATATCCCTGTTACGCTCAAAAACAAGCATGCTTGTAGCCGATGAAACATTTACGGCAGCAACCAATACAATCAAAGCCATAATAAACAATAAAAGCTGCTTTGTAGACTCGTAGGAACTGTACTGAGACTGTAAAAGATCTTTCCATGTATAAACACTGTATCCGCCGCCTAACTTTTCATATATATCCCATATAAAGATATTAGATATATTATAAGGATCGTCAATTTTAACAATCAGACTTGTCGAACCCTGATCGGGAGAAAGAACCCGTGTTCCTCCTTCAATGTTTATTATGCACCATAACGCGTCAAGTTCGTTATAACCGCAGGATAAAATGCCTTTAACGGTAAAAGAAGCGGACTTCGGCATAAGGCGCCCGTTATCTGAATTTCTTACAGTCATAAGCCGCACCGTATCTCCGACCCTTACTCCCATATTGGAAGCCAGCGTTTCACCTAACACAATGTCACGGTCTGTCTCAGGTTTTTGCTCTCCGTCAATTATTTTTAAAAATTTTACGCTGGCAGGATCTTCCCAAAACGACGATTCAATTGAGCGCACGGTAACTCCGGTTCTTCCAGTTTTTCCGGCAAGCACTCCCATTCCCCGCTGTTCAGACCAGACTCCTTTTACTCCGTCCAACTCTTTTATTCTGCTTATTTTGTCTTTTATATCCTCGAAACCCGAAAAATCATAAATCTGCAAATGCCCTGTTCCCAATTCAATGTATCGATCTGTAATTCCCCTGATCATTCCGTCAGCTACTATAAGAGTAACAATAATCGGAATAAGGCTGACAGCGATTCCGGCGGCGGCTCCTCTCAGGTAGCGCCCTCCTTCATGAGCTCTGCCCCACAGATACCTGATCGCTATAAAAAAAGCGTACCTTCTTTTCAATTGTCTCTCTCTTCAGGAAAAGCAGGCGTTAACTGTCCGTTTTCAAGTAAAAGCCGTATTGAAGCTCTCGCCGCTACATTTTTGTCATGGGTAACAACAATCAGTGTCTTGCCTCTTTTTTGCGCGCCCTCATAGAGCAGTTGGGCGACAAGTTCGCTGTTCTGCGGATCAAGATTTCCTGTAGGCTCATCGGCAAGAATTAAAGCGGGATCGTTTACCATAGAACGAGCCACGGCGACACGCTGGCGTTCTCCTCCCGAAAGCTGCGATGGAAAATGCCCGCGGCGGTCGTCAAGTTTTACGTCAGCTAACAGAGACATTGCTGTATCCATTGCGTCTTTTTTCTTTATACCGGCGATATAGGCGGGAAGCATTACGTTTTCAAGAGCGGTAAAATCTTTCAGTAAATAATGAAACTGAAAAATAAAACCAATACGTTTAGATCTGTACACGGATAATTCTTTTTCTGAAAGCGAAGTTATTTCATCATTATCGATTAAGATACTGCCTTCGTCTGCGCTGTCAAGCCCGCCTATTATGTTAAGGAGAGTGCTTTTTCCGCTTCCGCTCCTTCCGCTGATTGCGGCGGATATTCCTTCATTAATTTCAAAGTTAATACCTTTCAGGATATTTAGCGTTTCCTCGCCTGAAACATAATTTTTTACGATATTTGTCACCTTAAGAAGGATTTTGTTTTCATTTATTTCATTCATAGCGCAGAACCTCCGCAGGCTGGATTTTTACAGTTATTTGAGACGCAAACCACGCAGCGAAAAGAGCGGATAAACAACCAAACAAAAAAATTATTATAACTTCATGCGTAATAACCCTTGACGGAATTTCTTTTATATAAAATATTCTGGTAGAAAACACAGCGAAATTACCCGCTCTTCCGATACCCAAAAAACCTGCCAGTATATTTATTACGCCGATAAATTCATTAACAATCATTTCCACTAAAGAAAAAAATTGCTGTATGTTAAACGCTACAACCATTCCCAGCCCAAGCCCCAGGGACGCTCCTGTAAAACCGATAATCGCCCCGTCAAGAGCGAAGACAAACCTGACCGAGTTTTTTGTTCCGCCTACAGCCCGAAGAAGCCCTATTTCTTCACGCCTTTGTAATACAGACCTTTTTTGCGCCTGAAAAATATTTAGCCCTACTACTATAAAAATTAATCCTACAAGAATAAACATAAAAAGTTTTTCCGTTCTTAACGCCCCGAAAAACGCCCGGTTATAATCCCTCCAGCTTGTTATTTGGACATTTTCAAATCCGGCTGCGGATATTGCTCTTTGCGCCTGTTCCGTTACAAACCCGTCATGAAAACGGTTTACAAGTTTTATCCCGATTCTCAAGCTGCTTTCATTAACCGCAAAAGAAAGGCTTTCTATATTAATAATCGCCCAGCTGCAGTCATATTCATAATAATCTGTTCTGAAAATTCCTTTGACTTCAAACGTATCAACAGCGGAACCTTCTTCCGCCGATAAAATACCTGAAATTGAAAAAACGGTAACCTCATCTCCGACTTCAACGCCAAGTCTGCGAGCTAGCTCGGTTCCCAACAGAATGGATTTGTTATCTGAAATATTAAAAAAACCTTCCTCAAACTCCAGTTTTTCTTTCATTTTTTTGTCAGTTTCCATTGTGTTGTTTTTAAGTCCCCTCACAATTACCGCCTGCTGCCCTGTTCTTGCTCCTCTCGCCAGAGCCTGAAATTCCTTAAACGGGACTGCTGTTTCAACAGAAGGAATCGCCAGCATTAACTCCTGGAGCTCGCCTGTTTTTTCCGGCGGAAAATTGTCAAGACGAAGATGATAGGAAGAAATCTCAAGAATACTTTCGATAAATCCAAGCTGGAACCCGTTCATTACAGCGATTATAACAATCAG
>JAITFK010000160.1 GCA_031281555.1 Treponema sp.
CCAAGCGTCCCTATGTCTATGATCCCGATTGTCCATTGTTGACCTCGGAACAATTGGCGGAATTTCGTCCGGTTAATTATGCCACTATGGAAGAACGGACGAAAGCTATGAAGGAAGCCGGAATATTAGATACCGAAAAGGATGAACAAGAACTTGATTTAAAAATTGCTGTTAATAAATAAAAGATTTATCTACTCAATGTTTTTCTAAGTGATAGCAAGATGTATACCTAAAGAATTTGTTCCGTGGGCAGACAAAACTGCGTGCTGGAAAAACTTCGGGGGAACGCCGCCTACGGAGCCCCTTTCAGGGTCTCTCGCACTGTCGGTCACCTAACGGTGACCTCGCTTTTATTGCAAACAGCGGCATTTTTTGGTGCTCTCAGCGTGCGGCATTAGTTGATCCACACTGCTTTTTTTGGGCTGTGGCTAAGAACCCCGAAAAATGTTTTTCCATCACGCATTTTGCCCTGCCCGTGTTACTTTTATTGGGCATACATCTTTAATGCTCATTAAATTAAAAATCAAACTACAGTAGTGTCGTCAATTTCTTGACAACACTACGGAATTTGAGCGCCTAGCACCAAAGCGTGATCCGTTTATTGTCCTACTCGGTAATATTTCCCAGATTTAACGCAATGTCTGAAACATTTGAGTTTTTGACTGTTCTTGTTACTCCACCGTCGCTCCATTGCAGGTTATCTTCATTATCCCCTACAGCTACGTTAAAACGAATCTCTGTATCGTTGGTGAAAGCCGGTATCCAAATAGTCCACGGAGCATTCGCAGAGGGGCTATTAAGTGTCATCCCGGTAATATAATCGTCATCTACCTTTTTATGAATGTGTATCTCCACAATGGGAGCCAGACTTCCATTGTAGGTAACATTGATAGTTCCGCTTATAGTTATGTAATTTAACGCAATGCCTGAAACATTTGTGTTTTTGACAGTTCTGTTTTCTGTCCGTTCCCAGAACACTTCTTCGTCATTTTCATCTTTACCTTCTACGCTGATAAAAATCTCTGTATCGCTGGTGTAAGCCGATATTACAATAGACCACGGGGTATTTGCAGACGGACTTTTAAGTTCCGTGTTAGCAAGCCAACGCCAATCTCCTTTCCAGATGGTTATCACCACAGTGGGAAACGGATTTCCTTTGTTGTTAACGCTAACAGTTCCGCTTATGGTTATGAGGTTTAACGCAACGCCGGTTATGTTTTGATTTTTGACTTTTACGCCGAAATCCTGATTCCAAAGACCAAATAATCGATCATATTCATAGGTAGATGGACCGTTAAAACCAACAATGTGAAAAACAACATCCGTATCGACAGTTTGAGACGGAATATTTGTTGACCAGGAAACGTTATTCTTCACATTCAAGAGGTCTACAGAACCAAGTTTGAAGTTATCGCTTTTTTTAAATATATCTATACGTACAGATGGGATTGTTTGTTCATTGTAATTAAGATTGAATGTCCCACTTATAGTGATGGAATTTAAATTCAAGTTTATGTTAATATTGTTTATGTCCGTATTATAGACTGTCTTACTAAGACCATCAACACTAGTCTGAAATAGGTAATTCTCATATTTATCATTATCATAACCAATTATATCAAATAATATTTCTGTAGAAGTTGAAAATGGCTTTGTAATTATTGACCACGGTGTATTTTCTACCGATAAAGAAGATTTGATTATTTCACTAAAACTATAGTCAGCGTCATGGATTTGTATTACAACATAGGGAACAATCTGTCCGTTGTTTTTAACGGTAATGGTTCCGCTCAAAGTAATAGCGGAACCGCTTCCGTCTTTCTTTGCGGCGTTAAAAGTAACAATAGCCGCTTGCAAATTTGTCTTTGCCGAATCTACAGCCGACTGGCTTGAAGGATTTGCCTTTGTTTCTACCGCTGTTTTATATACACCATCAAAAGCGTTCCATTCACTTTCGGTAACCCATTTTTTTCCTGTCGGCACTTCCGAAGCGCTGGAAGCTGTTTCAACTCCGACTCTTGCACCCCAAGCCTCATTGATTACCGCATTAAGTGCGGTTGTATCAAAACTTGGTGGAGCTTTTTTACCATCGTCTTTTGTATCGCCATTATTGATATTGATATCGTTATTGCAAGCGATGAAAGAAAACCCGATTACCGCAACCAGAGCGATAATACCGATTAGTTTGATTAAATTCTTCATGAAAACTCCTTTTTTATAGGGAAAAACCACTAATAAGTTGTATAAAAAAAACGACCGTTTTTTCTTAAGCTATTTATAAGAGGTTTTACTGTTTTTATAGTAAAAATCATTTATTTGTTTTTTATGAATTTTTGTTTATTTTATATAAATTTTGTATTTTAAAATAAGTTTTCTTGACATTAAATGAAATATTATGCTATTATTTCACAGAAATAATATTTTCTGTGTTGTATATATTAAACGGTCGTTTAATATCGCAGAAATATAGGTAAATTCCCCTAATATACCCCTAACCCCCGCTTTCTTTAACGCGTCTATCGGTAGTAAATTCTAATCTTTCTTGGTTCGTGAGTGTTCGTGGTTAATACGCCGCAATTCGATACTCGCGCCGCTTCCCGCTTGCGGGATCATCAAAGACAAGCGAATACGCGCGCAGGGCAAGATTGCCTGTTTGCGGCTCTCCGTCATTGGGCAAATACAACGGGTCGTTTTGAATGGGGAAACCTATCCAGCAGAGATGACAGCGTATCTGGTGGCGAAAGCCGCGCTTTATTCTTGCGGTAAAAATATTGCCGTTAATATTTGTAATTTCCGTTTTGTAAAAGCCGCCTTTGTCTTTGGCGATTTCCTTGTGCTTTTTTCCGTCTTCAATTACAGGGCGGACAAGTTTTCTGCCGGGACCAAAGGGACGGAAATAACTTTCTATCACAAACGGAGGTTGAGGTACGCCGCCTGAGTATTCGGGGAATCCCGTTAATTGAGCGGTGACATCGGCTTTTGCGCAGACGGCGGAATATTCTTTTACAAATTCGCCGTTGTCCTGCAAAGTTTTAAAAATGTCGTAACTCTTTTTGTTTTTCGCGAACAATACAAGTCCGTGAGTTTCAAAATCTAGGCGGTGCATGATGTCGAAACATGGGGATTTAGCGGAGTACCACTCAAAGAGCGTGCCGTCTTTTTGTGATTTTATGCCTGAGTTAGTGCAGTGCATTTTGGGCGGCTTAAACACCACGGCAAAATCTTCTGTTTCTTCCAATATGTAGGGGCTATCCATTTGCGTTTATCCTGTCCAATTTTTCAATTACCGCCGTAAACCGCTGAGGGATAGGCGATGAAAAAACACGCTCCTCTGTCTCTCCCGGCAAAATGATTGCAAGACTTTTTGAGTGGAGCATA
>JAITFK010000006.1 GCA_031281555.1 Treponema sp.
ATGGCCTATATTCTTGCGGTTAATCCGGGAATGTTGGGAGTGATTGGCGGCGGAATGACGCCGGAAGCGGTTTTTACCGCTACGGTAATTGCTTCCGCTATTGCTACAATGGTTATGGCTTTTGCGGCCAATCTGCCTGTAGCTCTTGCGCCCGGAATGGGGTTAAACGCTTTTTTTACGTATACTGTATGTATGAGAATGGGTTACTCTTGGAAGATAGCCCTTACCGCAGTATTTCTTGAAGGTATTTTATTCATAATTCTGTCTCTGTTAAATGTACGCGAAGCGATCATAAAAGCAATCCCCGCAAACTTAAAAAAGGCTGTGGCTGTCGGTATAGGTCTGTTTATTGCCCTTATCGGTTTTGCCAATGCGGGTATTGTTATAGGCGGACAGGGAACGGTATTGTCGTTTACGGATATAACTTCCGGCGAACCTCTTTTGGCGTTTATTGGTTTGATTATTATTATGATTCTTTACGTCCTGAAGATTCCCGGCTCCATACTTATAGGAATTATTGCCACCGCGATTATAGGTATTCCGATGGGAATAACTGTTATTGGTGAAGGATGGAGGCCGTTTAGTCTGCCGGCGGCTCCCCTGTTCTTAAAATTTGATTTTTCTCCGGGAACAATTTTTTCTCTTAAATTTTTTACGGTTTTCTTTACTTTCCTTTTTGTGGATATATTTGATACTATCGGAACACTGGTGGGAGTTACAACACAGGCAAAACTTATTGATAAAGACGGAAACATACCGTGTGTAAAACAGGCTCTTCTCGCCGACGCTGTGGGAACAGTCGCCGGAGCCGCTTTGGGTACTTCTACTGTTACAAGCTATATTGAAAGTTCCGCCGGTGTCGCAGCCGGAGGGCGCACAGGTCTTACCAGCCTTACCACGTCTGTATTGTTCCTGCTTGCGCTTTTTCTTTCACCGTTGTTCCTGCTTATTCCCGGCGCGGCTACTGCTCCGGCGCTGATTTTAGTCGGCTTTTTGATGATGCAGCCTGTGCTCTCAATTGACTTTACAGATCCGACCGAAGGTATTCCGGCATTCCTTGCGATTGTTATGATGCCTTTTGCGTACAGTATCGCGGACGGTATTGTATACGGAATTATTTCATATGTAATTCTAAAGGCTGTTACCCGCAAGTTCAACGATATTACCGCAATTACATGGGTACTTTTTGCGGTATTCGTTCTTAGATTTTTTATAAAATAAGAGAATGAGGGTATGACTGATCAAGAAATCTTTTCGTGTATTGATCATACCCTCCTTAAAGCAGTCTCATCGTGGGAGGAAATTAAAGTCCTCTGCGATGAGGCTTTGCGTTTTAAAACAGCTTCAGTTTGCGTTCCTCCTTCTTATGTAAAACCAATTCAAAATGCCTACGGAACAGAACTTAATATTTGTACGGTAATCGGTTTTCCTTTGGGCTATAATATAACTGCCGTAAAAAATCTTGAAGCCGAGCGCGCTGTTTTAAGCGGCGCGTCTGAAATTGATATGGTGATCAATATCGGCGATGTAAAGAACGGGAACTTTGATTATGTACTGGAAGAAATTAAAATACTAAAAAAAACATGCGGCGAAAAAATTCTTAAGGTAATAATCGAAACTTGTTACTTAACGGAAGAAGAAAAAATCCGCATGTGTGAAATTGTAACAGAAGCCGGGGCTGACTTTATCAAGACTTCTACCGGTTTTGGGACGGCAGGAGCGACGCTGGCGGATGTTGAGTTATTTAAGAAACATATTGGCGCGCAAGTGAAGATAAAAGCCGCAGGAGGCGTAAAAACCCGCGAAGACCTTGAAACATTTATCACCGCCGGAGCAGCGCGAATCGGCACAAGCTCCGCTGTAAAGCTGCTCTCCGGCGGCGAAACTGCAGGTTATTAAGTTCCTTCCTTGACAATTTCAATCTTTATTCCGTCATGCTGCTCAGGTTCTTCTTTCGGCGGAATTAAAACACGAAGGATTCCGTTTTTATAGATTGCTTTTACTTTTTCCTGGGCATATTTGTCAAGCGGGACGAAATACTTCTGTTTTTCTATGTCTTTCATTTTCAGACGGCGTTTGAAATAACGTACGCTTTCTTCATTCTGAAATTTTACGGGACTGTCTTCCGTGCTGTCTGCATCATTGCCGATCTTTGCCGAAAAAACCATGTAATCTCCCTGAAAAGAAAGGCTGATGTTTTTTTCATCAAATCCCGCAAGCGCAAATTCAAACCCAAGAGTTCTGTCTTCGGTCATGAAAACATTCATCGGCGGGACTGAATAGTTAGGATAAAAATCGGTATTTTCATCGAAGAACTGTTTCCCAAAGGGAAAAGGTCCTTGGCTAAAACCTGTACAGTCAGCGTTGCGGTTGTTAAAGTTACGATGAAACTCTTCCTTAAAATCCTGGGCTGCTTCGAAAATTTCATCGAAGATGTTTCCCAGATCCATGTAATTTCTTTGTCCTTTCATAAAAGGCTCCTTCATGCCCAATGGAACGCTCGTTTCCGCAGATACTCCGCTGTACCAATGGCATAGTTTTAATGAGAACCCCCATACGGGCGATTCCTGCCGCCTAAAGCGGCTGAACCAATGCGGTTCTGTATTTAAATTTATATATATTTTGAAAAAAAGTCAAATATGCGCAATGCCTCATATAAAATCAAACCATACAGAAAATGAAATAATTCCGGCAAGAAAAATTACCGGAGTACATATCAGGGGCGTTATCGAATTGCAGGCTGTGTATACACATTACGACTGGCTGTTCAATTTCTTTTATGCTTCCTTGGTTTTTATGGAAACAGCCACCGCAATAGGGTTGATTTTCGGAATTCTTTTTACGCTGCGTACGCAGTGTACAATTTGCCCAATAGGTTTTACCACCGAGGGAATACGCAACTTTCAATATAAATGATCCTATAAATGGTATTCAGGTTCCCTGAAACGTGTAAAATAAAAAGGCGATTCCTGTAATATCTCAATAAAAATATCAGCGATGTCCGGATCAAATTGTACTCCTTTATTCCGCTCAAGTTCGGATAACGCCGACCTGAAAGAAAGCGCATTCCTGTAAGATCTGCTTGATGTCATTGCGTCAAAGGTATCAGCAATGGCAATAATTCTGGCGTGCAGGGGAATTGCCGTACCTTTGACACCTTCAGGATACCCTTCGCCGTCAAATCGTTCATGATGATGATATACTGCCGGCACTAAATCTTTAAAAGCTTTTATATACTTAAGAATGCCGGCTCCTGTTTCAGGATGCGATTTTATTGTTGTATATTCCTCATCAGTCAGCTTTGTTTTTTTATTTAAAACAATATCAGGTATTCCGATTTTTCCTATGTCATGCAATAACGCTGACCTTTTTAGATCTTCAATATCCTGTTTATCCAATTTCATACGCTGCCCAATGCCTTTGGAATATTCCATTACCCGGCGTGAATGTCCGGCTGTATACTGGTCTCTGGCTTCCAACGCTTCAGAAAAAGCCATGATTGTCTCAAAATGCGTTTTCTCCAGCAGTTCGGCAATATCAACCGGCTGCTCATTCTCCGGATGTGATTTTTTAGAGTTGTTTTTCTTGTATGTTCGTCTCATGCTTTTTTTACTTGATTATGAAAACAAATTGTTTTTTCTCCAATTTGCCGGGTTTCCGGGCCCTACCCATTTGTTAAGAGCAAAGCTTCCGTTAAGGCTTTGGCTGATAAATTTCTTTGCCAAAATAACAGCGTCATAAACTGAAATTCCCCGGGCTAATCCGGCGGCAATTGCCGCTGATACAGTACAACCGGCTCCATGTACCCAATTGGTTTTAATAAGACGATCTTTAATTAATTCAAAACTTTTTCCGTCATACAAAAGGTCAACAGCTTCTGACGCATCAAGCAATTTTGAACCGCCTTTGATAAACACATTCGCGGCTCCCTTTTCCGCGATTATTTTTGCGGCTTCTTTCATTTGTTCAACAGATAAAATTTCCTTTATACCGGAAAGCTGCCCTGCCTCAAATAAATTCGGCGTAACAACATTTGCCAACGGAAGTAATTTTTCGGCAACAGACTGATTCAATTCGGGGTTCAACGCTTCATCGTTACCTTTGCAAACCATTACCGGATCAAGTACATAATTTTTTATTTTATATGTACTTATATATTCACGGACTAATTCAACCGCATAAAAAGTTCCAAGCATACCTGATTTTGCCGCCGTAACTCCGACTCCTTTAAATACCGTTTCCAATTGAGCCTTGAGGGTTTTTTCATCAATCGGAAATACGCCGTGCGCCCAATTATTATCAGGATCCATAGTCGCGATTAGGGTTACCGCCGTCATTCCGTAAACGCCGTATTCTTCAAATGTTTTTAGGTCTGCTTCAAGTCCTGCGCCACCTGAAGCGTCTGATCCGGCAATTGTCGCAACTTTAACCATTTTATTTCCTCCTGATGAGTTAGAAATCAAGGAATCCTTACAATTCCTATTAAATATATATGAATACTATGATATTTAAAAAATAATGTCAAGAATAATCAACAGAATTCCATGAAATTTATTATCATAAATACATTACCGTAAAGTGAAGTAAAAACCATGTTTTTTATCTATAGTTGTCAGGCGGCGGTAAATCTTTTCCGTCATAAGGAGCAAGAGCAAGATTTATATCTTTTACGATATCCTTGTCAATCTTTCCCGTATCTGCCATTTCATTGAGTATCAACATGGTATCTCCATGACTGCGCCCCGGATGGTAGGGCCTTTCTTCGCTAATCGCCTGATATATATCCAGACAAGTTAACAGACGGGAATTAAAGTCCAGTTCAGAAGCTTTTTTCCCAAAGGGGTAACCGCTGCCGTCGAGTTTTTCATGATGATTGGATGCCCATTGGCATATAGTCTCTAATCCTTCAACTTCATTAAGAAGTTCCCATGTCAGGCGGATATGCTGTTTGATGATTTCAAATTCTTCATCGGTAAGTTTGCCCGGTTTTTCCAGAATATCGGAGGGAACCGCTAATTTACCTAGATCGTGGAGAGACGCCGCCAAATAAAGTTCCGCCAATTCCTGCGGCTTGTATTGGTAGTATTTCCCCATAAACCAGGCTTTATCAGCAATCTGTGTAGAATGCTTCTTTGTAAAAACCGATTTATAGTCGATGATCTTGGCGACAAAGCCCGCCAGGCCGAAAACAGTTTCTGTTTGTATATCGACAATCCAGGGAGACAAAGAAACCAACGCTGTTTGTTTTATAACATCATCTTTAAGAGAAAGAAGCGTAGGCAAATCAAGAATTTCCAGCATTGTTTGAGCCGCTTTCTTGCTGTAGTGTTTGCCGGTTTCATTAATAATTATGTTTCTGATAACGGGTAATTCTTCAGGTTCCAGCTTTTGAAGATGGTGAGCGACATCAATTGAATCGGCAATGGTAATAAGTTCAGCTTCAAGCGAGCCTTCTCCTTCCCGTATGCCAAACGGTCCCGATCCGTCGGCGTGTTCATGGTGATAGAGGACAAAGTCCTTTACATTTGTTTTAAAACAGAGGGCATCCACATTCTGCTGACCTATTTCGCAGTGTTTCTTCATGGCTGTATCATGGTCCTCGCCTGCTTTCTCGGAAATAATATATTCGGTAAGAGCGCTGTCGTGGAGTAACGCGCAAACCGCCAGAGCGGTAATTTCCTCAGTATTTTTTCCCAAGAATTTTCCCATTTGAGCGCAAAGAACGGCAATTCGTTTACCGTGATTGGTACTTGCTCCCAAAAGACCGATTTCCACAATATCCAAAGCCGCAGCAATAGATTTGATAAGCGAATCCATTCGTATTGTTGCCATAAATGTATTCTATATCTCGTAATGCCAGAAATCAAGTTGATCTAATTCTATGTGTGCGGAAATATTACCGCTGGACTTAAACTGCAATTCTGGATTTTTTACGCTTACTCTTGTTTTCTCAGGGACTGAGCGTATCACAAAAGCGTTTCCGCCTATTACCACACCCTCGCCGATAATGGTATCCCCTCCCAAAATGCTTGCGCCTGAGTATATCGTAACATTATCGCAAATGGTCGGATGGCGTTTAACACCTTTTATGCCCTGGCCTCCCTTTGTGGATAGGGCTCCCAGCGTTACTCCCTGATACAATTTTACATTGTGTCCGATAACAGCGGTTTCTCCTATTACAATGCCTGTACCGTGGTCAATAAAAAAATACTTTCCTATCGCGGCGCCCGGATGAATGTCGATACCGGTAACACTGTGCGCGTATTCGCTCATAATTCTGGGGATAAGCGGCACTGACAGCAGATACAGTTCATGCGCTATCCTGTAAACCATTGTGGCGAAAATACCGGGATAGGATATGACAATTTCCGCCTTGCTGTAAGCGGCGGGGTCGCCGCTATACGCCGCTTCAATATCTTTTTCAAGGTAATCTTTAACAATCGGAATCTTCAGGATAAATTGGCGCGTTATTTCCCATGCTGTTTCGTCAATCTCGTCCTGTTCGGTGTCTTTGTAGCGAAGGTCATAACGCAGAGCTAATCTTGTCTGCGCGGCTAAATCGTTGGAAACTTCCTCCAGCATAACATTGAGTTTATTTTTCGCTGAGCCGCCGCTTAAAACACTCTCAAAAATTCCCGGAAACAGGAGATGCTGCAGTTTGCCGATTATATCAATTATGACTGATTTTACCGGTTGTTTGGCTATGTCTCGCTTCTTTTGAAAATCGTTCAGTAATTCGGCGGCTATTTTCTCTATCTCTTGATCAATTTCCATATTACGCAATTTCCCTGATCGCGCATACCAGTTTGTCAATTTCTTCGGCTATGTTGTAAAACGCGATCGTCGGGCGCACTGTCGCTTCCAGTCCAAAGCGGCGTAAAATCGGCTGAGCGCAATGGTGGCCTGCGCGGACGGCAATTCCGTGACTCGCAAGGTGTTTGCCGACCTGTTCAACGCTTGCGTTTTCCAGCACAAAAGACAGAACACTCGCTTTTTCCGCCGCAGTACCGATAAGGCGCAGTCCGTTTATGCGTTTCAATTCACGAGTAGCGTAATCAAGCAATTCATGCTCATACGCGCTTATGTTTGCGATACCAATACCGGAAACATAATCCAGCGCCGCGCCTAGACCGACAGCGTCGGCAATATTGCCGGTTCCCGCTTCAAACTTTGACGGCGCGGGATTGTATACCGTACGCTCAAAAGTTACGTCCTTTATCATATTACCGCCGCCCTGATACGGTTTGGCTTCTTCAAGAACGTCCGTTTTTCCGTATAAAGCGCCTATGCCGGTAGGACCGAATATTTTGTGTCCCGAGAATACAAAAAAATCAGCGTCCAACTCGCTGACATTAAGCGGTGTGTGGGCAACAGACTGCGCCCCGTCAACCAGGATACGCACTCCGTTTCCGTGGGCGATTTGAATCATCTCCCTAACAGGGGTAATTGTTCCCAATGCGTTTGAAACATGCGTTATCGAAACAAACTTTGTCCTGCGAGTGAAAAGTTCTGCGTATCGAGATAAAATAATCTGCCCCGTGTCGTCAACAGGAGCGACTTTTATCAACGCTCCGGTCTCCTGCGCTATCATCTGCCAGGGAACAATATTGGCATGGTGTTCAAGAATAGTGAGTATTATTTCATCGCCGGGACTCAACAGGGGTTTTACATAACTTAACGCCGCAAGGTTAACGCCTTCAGTTGTCCCCCGCACAAATACGATATTGTCTTTTGACGGTGCGCCTAAAAATTTTGCTGTTGTTTCCCGCGCCACTTCGTAAGCGTCAGTGGAACGGGCGGCAAGATCATGCGCGCCGCGGTGAACATTTGAATTTTCGTGTCTGTAAAAATATGAAATACGATCTATAACAGCGTTCGGTTTTTGGGTTGTAGCGCCGTTGTCAAGCCAGACAAGCGGTTTGCCGCCTGCGACCTTTTCATTCAGGATTGGAAAATCATGACGAAAACGGTTTACGTCAAAACCTGCAGCTCCTAAAGAAGGCGAGCCTTCGGAAGACGTAACGGCAAGCGCACTTGTATAAGGAGCGACAACGGGAGAATACGCAGTTTGGGCATCTTTGTCTTTATCGATCTTTTTTTTCTGAAATTCGGGAAAATACGGTAAAGCCCACTGCTCAAGTTCTTTTGGATCAGGCAAGCCGTAACCGTTAGCTGTAATCATAGTAATTACCCACTTCCACATCTTCAAGAACGGCAATTGCGTCATCTGAAAGAATTGCGGCTGAGCAGTACAGCGACAGGAGATAAGAAGCAAGACCTTTGTTGTCCACTCCCCTGAAACGCACAGAAAGTCCTCTACCTTGTTCATTTTGTAAACCTGTCTGATACAAACCGATAACCCCTCGTTTTACCTCTCCGGTACGCACCAACAGAATATTGGTTTTACCGCCCTTGCTCTTTGGGTTTTTCACGCCGTCTACAAATAATTTATCCGTAGGCACTATCGGAATGCCTCGCCAAAGAATAAACGTACCTCCGAAAATTGACGCAGTAGAAGGAGGAACGCCCCTGCGTGTACATTCCCGCTGAAAAGCGGCAACAGCTCTAGGGTGTGCAAGAAAGAACGCCGGCTCTTTCCACACTTTTGCAATCAATTCGTCCAAATCATCGGGCATGGGAGAACCCGCTTTGTTTCCGGGCGTTATGCGCTGACTGTCGGAAATATTTTTTAATAAGCCGTAATCATCGTTATTGATTATCTGACTTTCCTGCCTTTCACGCAAACTTTCAATCGCCAGATGGAGTTGTTCTTTTGTCTGATCATAGGGCGAAGAAAACACATCCTCCACAGCGGTATCCACGTTTATAATTGTGGAAATTGAGTTGAGCGTATATTCCCTTGGCTTCTGCTGATACTGTATATAACCTTCCGGGATTTCTACGCTCTTTTTTTCCGATGAGCAGAGAACATCAAGCGGCGTTTCTCCCTCGACCACTTTGTTTACACGGTAAATACCCGCGTCCAGTCCTTTAAATTCCAGAAAACGTGTCAGCCAGCGCGGTGTTATCAAGCCGAACTGAGGCGGGGTTTTGGTAACGTCCGCCAGTTGGTACGCTTGCGCCTTATTCAACGCGTTTAATTCTGTTGTCGCCATAAATTTCTCCTAATGTTATTCTTCCCACAG
>JAITFK010000067.1 GCA_031281555.1 Treponema sp.
TTAAAGTAAAAGTTCTTACCGGAGACAACGACACTGTTACCAAAACCGTATGCCACTCGGTAGGACTGGACGCGCAGCATGTGCTTTTGGGCTCCGAGCTTGAAGCTATGGACGATGAGGCCCTGAAAAAAGAGGTTGAAAAGGTAGATATTTTTGCCAAGCTGTCGCCGAGCCAGAAGGCCCGAATTGTGACAGCCCTGCGGAATGACGGCCACACTGTCGGATTCATGGGTGACGGCATCAATGACGCGGCAGCCATGCGGGCCGCCGATGTGGGCATTTCCGTTGACACTGCGGTGGACATCGCCAAAGAATCGGCTAACATCATCCTTTTGGAAAAAGACCTGATGGTGCTGGAAGAAGGCGTAATTGAAGGAAGAAAAATCTACGCAAACATCATTAAATACATTAAAATGACAGCCAGTTCCAACTTCGGCAATATGTTCTCGGTGCTTGCGGCCTCAGCCTTCCTTCCCTTCCTGCCCATGCTGCCTCTCCATATCCTTGTATTGAACCTGATATACGACATCTCCTGCATCGCAATCCCCTGGGACAATGTGGATTTGGATTTTCTGCGTAAGCCCCGCAAGTGGGACGCTTCTTCCATAAGCCGCTTCATGCTTTGGATAGGGCCTACGAGTTCCGTGTTTGACATAACAACGTACCTCTTGATGTTCTTTGTTATCTGTCCGGTGGTTGTTGGTGTAAGCGGCGGCGTACTGGATTTTAAAACGGAGGTATTGTCGGATCAGGCAAAGCTGTTTATGGCTCTTTTCCATACCGGCTGGTTTGTGGAATCTCTCTGGTCACAGACATTGGTTATTCACATGATCCGCACTCCGAAGATACCTTTTATCCAGAGCAGGGCTTCGGCGCAGGTCGCCCTGTTTACTTCCATGGGAATAGCTACGGGAACTATCATCCCCTATACTTTGTTTGGGAAACATTTGAAAATGGTCAACCTTCCGCCTATTTATTTCGCTTATCTGGCTGGGATAATCCTGGTCTATATGTTATTGGCGACAGTGATGAAAAAGTTCTTTGTGTGGAAATATGGGGAGCTGTTATAACAGGTAATAAATAACAGATGAGCCTTTTCCAAAACTCCAGTGAACTAATTCAGAATTGTATGCTGAATAATTACTTTAAGCATACGTTTCTGTTATTGCTATAGTTTTGGAAAAGGTTCAATTATCTCTTCTTTAATTTTCTTCCTTCCGACGTTAAGCCGCCATTTAACCGTAGTTTCTGACAATTTGTATTTTTCAGCGATTTGTTTTACCGGAAACTCATTGATATAGTAATCAACCAAAATATCGCGATACTCGCTAGAAAGCTTATGAAGAGTCTTAAATATATTTTGATACCTGTTTGATATTATTAATTGATCAATAAAATCGTATGTATCCGCGATTTCTGTGTAATCGGCTTCCGTATAATTGGTTTTATTTCTTTTGTCTATGTATTTTGCGTAACGATTATGGGCGATACTCCATATCCATTTTTCAAGCGATTCAATTTTGTATTTCCTGACGCCGCTTAATATATGAACCATTATTTCGCCGGCTAAATCTTCAGCGTCTTGACGGTTATTCAGCCGCTTAATGCAAAAATGCATTATAGGTTCGATATATTGAATAATGTCGTTATCGTTGTTTATCATCATGTGTTCTGTGACAGATTATTAGGAAGCTGGAGTACAATTAACGCTTCAAGCGTTTCATCGTCCGTACTTTTTATTTCTACCTGTTTTAAAAGGTTCATGTAATAATACTCACGCTCTTTAATTTCATTTTCTTCATCGTCAATGATGATTTTTCCTTTCCCTTTTATAATATAAATATTAAACTCAATATGCACACCAAGGGGAGGATAGTATAAAGTTTCTCCTTTTTTAAGAGAAATATATATTTGCCCGAAATTCCCGAATGCTTTTAAGCCGATTGTATCAATATCTCCGTTATGTTTAACACAATATTTATTATCAAGAATTATCTTTGAAGGAAAATCTTTGGAAAAGAAACCTCTGAAAATATTCAATCTGACAATAAAATCTTTTCCTACAGGTTCTTTTTTTTCGCACATTAATGCTCCCATCATACCGTCATTTTTCGACGGAGTTTGCAATAACGCGCTTAATGCCGATAATTCATTATTATATATTTTATCAAGAACTTCTTTGTTTAATATCATTATTGTTTCTTCAGGCGTTATTTTTACTTCATTATATACATTTACATTTCCGTTATTAACGTCAACCTGCCAGATTTCGTCCAGCATATCTTTAATTTCAAGCTGCAGGCGGATTGAATAATACTTATCGATTTTCTTTTCAAACGCTTTTGCGAAATCTTGTAATATTTCATTAACCGTCATGTTTTTCTCCTTGTTTCTAATATAGTGTAATATAAAGTTAATCGGATAGGTGTTTTTGTAAGTATTTTCTAAAAAAAACCGCGCTCCAGACCCCATATCCTTAAAGGTTTGACGTGGGCATAATAGAATTGCCCCTTTAAGTTATTCTTTTAAAATGTCTATTGACCCAGATGTAAAAACCAGCTATATTTATATGGCAGTAGCTCTTTTTTAGTGGAAACGTAGGGATTGGATTGGAGCGGTGTCCGAGTGGTTGAAGGAGGCGGTCTTGAAAACCGTTGTGCCGCAAGGCACCGGGGGTTCGAATCCCCCCTGCTCCGTATTAAAAACGCTCCGCGTTTTTAATTTAGGAGTTATGCTTTGCAAAACTCCACAATTCGGTAAATGGGGGATTCGAACCCCTGTAAATAGAGTTGTTTTTTGTTTGACAGCCCTAACGGGCTGCCTCCTTGGAGCGGTGCGAGAGCGGCCGAATCGGGCTCCCTGCTAAGGAGTTGTGCCCCAAAAGGGTACCGGGGGTTCGAATCCCCCCTGCTCCGTATTAAAAACGCTTCGCGTTTTTA
>JAITFK010000108.1 GCA_031281555.1 Treponema sp.
CATGTCCGAACTGGAAAGCGCCGACTACGATGAAGGCGCCGATTTGGTAACGTGGATAAGGGAAAAAATCGACATATCAAAAATGGGCGATGTAGCAAAGCGGCTCAAAGAACTGTAAACATTAAAAGAAAAACGCTATTTTAAAAATACAATTATGGAAGAGTTAAAATGTATTTTGATTTATTTATTGCTTTTCTAAAACTTGGCTGTATAACTTTCGGCGGAGGTTATGCCATGATTCCCGTGCTTGAACGGGAACTAATAAAAAAAAGAAATTGGACAACTATGGAAGAAATTATGGATTACTACACAATAGCCCAGGTTACGCCGGGTGTAATTGCCATTAATGTTTCCACTTTTGTAGGATTTAAATTAAAAGGGTTTCTCGGCGGAATTATTTCTACAACAGCTTTTATTATTCCCGGTATTTCATTTATTACAATTATTGCTGTTGCCTTACAGAATTTTGCGGATTATCCAATAATAAAAAATGCTTTTGCGGGAATCAGAATCGCCGTCGGCGTTCTTATCATAAATACTGTTTATAAACTCCTCAAAGGTTCGTTAAAAGATAAAAAAGCCATTGTTATTTTTATTTTAGCGTTTCTTCTTTCCGCGGTATTAAGCGCAAATCCTGCTTTAATTGTCATTGCGGCAGGACTCGCTGGATTTTTTATTTACTGTCCTAAAAAGAAAAAAATATGAGCTTACTGCTGCTTTACATAGAATTTTTTCAGATTGGACTTTTCGCTATAGGCGGAGGGCTTGCCACTCTTCCTTTTCTTTACAAACTCGCTGAAAAATACGATTGGTTAAGCATAGAAATGATAGGCAATATTCAAGCTGTCGCGCAAACGCTACCCGGAGCAATAGGCGTAAATATGTCGGCATATACAGGGTTTAAATGTTCCGGAATTGCGGGAGCGATTATAGCGCCTTTGGCTTTAATTAGTCCTTCTATTATTATTATTGTTATAATAGCAAAGATTTTACATAGTTTTAAGGAAAACAATGTTGTAAAAGCTGTCTTTTCGGGGCTTCGTCCGGCGGCAGGCGGACTTATTTGTACGGCGGGTTTTTTTGCATTAAGACTTTCTCTTTACAATGCGGAGGCTGTAAATTTGTCAGAAAAGATTCGTTTTCGCGAGGGAATTTTATTTGTTGTTCTTCTTTTTCTGCTTATGAAATTCAAAAAACATCCAATTGTTTATATTGCCATTGCGGGGATTGCGGGAGTGATATTTAAGTTTTAATAAAAATAAAAAAAATTATCGGTTAAATAGAAACGGGGATTGCTGATTGGAAGCTGTTAAAAATATTTTTAAAGTTATTCTCTATTTGTGTTTCAAGCTCATTAGCAGGTACATTACGCAGGGAAGAAGCTTTTTCAATGATATGCGGCAGATCAGTCCAACCGGAAAAGTTTTGCCCTCGTAAAGGCTGAAAAGGAGCGTCAGTTTCTGTTAAAAGCCTTTCCGCAGGGAACTTTGAACAGCAGAGCATTGCCTGTTTGTGGCCGTTGCGTATTGTATTACCAAAAGAAAAAAACGCGTTTACCCTGTGCCTCAGAATAGACATTCCTTCATCAAAAGTACCGGGCCATGAATGAAAAACAACAGCCCTGCATTTTGAAAGAATTTTTTTATTGGCGAATATTTTATGAATAGCTCGGCGCACATGCAATATAACCGGAAGATCATGACGAAGCGCAGTTTCAAGATGCGCAATAAAAATCCTGTCCTGCACAGCTTCTGTTTCTTTGAAAGACACATTAAAAAGATCAAAACCGCATTCGCCGATTGCTGCAAGCCTGCCTGCCGCCGCCAGATTATTAAGAGTTTCAAGATAGTTGTTTATTTCATCATTTGTTAAAGGTTCGCCGTCTAAAGTTTTTACGGCGGGCAGTTGAGGGTGAACGGCGAAACATGACAAGAGCGGCGCAAGATTTTTTGTAGCGCTCTTTTTTGCCAATTCTTCATTATACGCAAATTCATCTAAACCGCACGCACTTGCCGCTGCAATAACACGTAAAGATTCGCGTTCATCTTCTGCCTGAGGAAAACAACTGTAAAGATCAAATGGATGGCAATGCGCGTCTGTCAACATTGTTTTCATTTATTCTATCATATTTTTCTGTTTATTAATATCTTTCAGCTATTCCACATATGTTAATCATTTTGTATAATAAGGCAATGTTACCTAAACTTATTAAGTATATACTTGCGCAAACGCCTCAGTCTCAGGAGACTGAGGTTTCAGGCTGGGTAAGAACAAAACGGGATATGAAAAATCTTGTCTTCGTAGAAGTAAATGACGGTTCCTGTTTTGCCGGTATTCAATGCACATTTGACCGCGAGGCAGGCCTTGAAGCGCAGACAGAAGCTGACCTTTCCGGGCTTACAACCGGAGCGTCTGTAAAAATAAAGGGAAGGCTTGTTCCTTCTCCATCATCAGGTCAGGCAGTTGAGATCGCCGCTTGTAATTTAAAAGTATTAGGTGAAGCGCCTGCGGAAAACTTAAACGGAAAAAATCAGGAACTTGATATACAGGCGTATCCCCTGCAAAAAAAACGCCATTCATTGGAATTTCTTCGCGAGATTGCACATCTGCGCCCTCGTACCAACACATTCGGCGCGGTAGCAAGGCTTAGAAGCAAAACGGCGTTTGCGATTCACCGTTATTTTCAAGAAAGGGATTTTCATTATCTTCATACGCCTATTATCACCGCAGGCGACTGCGAAGGCGCTGGTGCAATGTTTCAGGTAACGGCGCTTGATCTTTCCGGCATTGCAAAAACAGGCGCAAACGGCGTTGACTACTCAAAAGATTTCTTTGGGAAGAAAACATTTTTGACAGTTTCGGGTCAGCTTGAAGCTGAAACCTATGCTACAGCCATTTCTCGCGTCTACACCTTCGGGCCTACATTCAGGGCGGAAAATTCAAACACAGCCCGCCATCTTGCGGAATTCTGGATGGTGGAACCGGAAATCGCTTTCGCTGAACTTAATGACAATATGGCTCTCGCTGAAGATTTTTTAAAGTATATTATTAATGCCGCTCTTACGGAATGCGCCGGTGAACTAGAATTTTTTGACGCGCATATTGAAAAAGGAATTATTGAAAGCCTTAAGAATACAGCTAACGCTAAATTTTCCCATATAACCTATACGGAAGCTGTTAAGGAACTTGAAAAAGCCGCCTCTTCAAAAAAGATTTCTTTTGAATTTGAGCCGCATTGGGGAAGCGATTTGCAAAGTGAACATGAAAAGTTCCTTACGGAGAAAATTGCAAACGGCCCTGTAATCGTTACAGATTACCCCAAAAATATAAAAGCTTTTTATATGAAACAAAACGATGATGATAAAACCGTCCGCGCTATGGATGTACTTGTTCCGCGTCTTGGTGAAATAATCGGCGGATCACAGAGGGAAGATGATCTGGAAAAACTTATCCGGCGCATGAAAGAAATGAATTTGAAAACAGAAGATTATTACTGGTATCTTGATCTCCGCCGTTACGGTTCTGTTCCGCATTCTGGATTTGGTCTCGGTTTTGAGCGGCTTATACAGTATATTTCCGGTATGACAAATATCCGCGATGTAATTCCGTATCCCCGCGCGGTAGGACAGGCTGAATTTTGAAATTTATTTTTTTATTTTTTGCTTTTATACCGTATTTTCTTTCAGCGCAGTATTTCAGCACTCCGCCGCTGCTTACTCCGTATACGGCAAATGCGCCCGAAATATTGTCAAAAGCGGCAGTACTTATTGACATTCATACGGGAGCGCTGCTTTATTCAAAAAACCCTAATGAAGAAATTCCTCCCGCTTCCCTAACCAAACTGATGACCATGCACATTGCCATGAGTGAAATTGACGCAGGAAGAGCGTCATGGGACGAAATTATCCCTGTTACGGTGCAAAGCTGGGCAAGAAGCCAGCCGCCTCGCTCAAGCCTGATGTTCCTTGCTCCCGGACAGATTGTAACGTTACGCGAACTTATGCTTGGAATGGCTATACCGTCAGGAAACGACGCGGCTGTCGCCGTAGCGCTGCGTTTTGCTCCTACAGTGGAAGACTTTGCCTCTAATATGACATCGGAAGCGCGCCGTATGGGACTTAACGTTACGCGATTTACAGAAGCGTCAGGGATTTCCGAATACAATATGACAACTGCGCAAGAATTTGCTTTTTTTTGCCGTCAATATGTAAGGCTTCATCCTCAGGCTCTGGTTGAATTACATTCAGTAAAAGAATTTTCTTATCCAACGGCAGCTAACGTATCAGAAGCGTATAAAAACAATCCGCAGACAATTACACAGGAAAACAGGAACAATTTGTTAAGAACATTTCCCGGCGTTGACGGATTAAAAACAGGTTATATTGATGAATCAGGTTACAATATCGCGCTTACAGCAGAAAGGAATCAAACTCGTTTTATTTTGGTTACTTTGGGAGCGGAAAACAGCAGGAGCCGCGACATTGACAGTATGCATCTTCTTACATGGGCGTTTGAAAATTTTAAAACAGTCCGCCCTGAAATCGGCGAAACAGTAAGGCCTCGTTTGTGGAAGGGCAGGGCAGACTATGTTGAACTTAAACCAGCAGGTCCGACTGATTTTACATCTCCGTTTGACCGCGCAGATAATCTTGTTATTGAATACTTTATACAGGAGCCGTTAATCGCTCCGCTTCAGCAGGATACGGCAGCGGGATACCTTGTCATTTCTGACGAATACGGAGAATTAAACCGTGTTCCTTTATTAACGGAGCGCGAATACGAAAAAGGAAATATATTTAAAAGGATTTGGCATTCAATCCTGCTTTTATTCAGAAAGTAAGGAAAAATCTTTTAAAACTGAAGTATTTGGAAATTAAATATTAGTCCTTTGACAATAAAGAATTAACGTTTTTAATTACGCTTCATAACCCTCTTAAAGCGATCTTCCCTGAAATGCCGTGTGTCAGTTACCTTATACAGAAATATTTGCCCTCAATATTGGAAATACACTGTACAGGTGAAGGGTGCGTACTGAAAATACCGACGCTTTGATTACCTTGAACCGTTCTTAATCTATTCAACATTTCAAGCAATCCATTAGGTGAATAACCCGCATCGGCAAGCAGTTTTAATGTTAGATTATCCGCTTCAAATTCCTGAGGTTGAGAATAACCGCTTTTATTCCGATCTTTACGATTTTCCTGAAATTAATACTATTCACACCGCCTTGCCTTGGCCGGAAAGTAATGGGTACATAACGCATTTTCTTTTTTGCTTTCGTATACAATACCGTCAAAAGAACATTGGAAAGATTATGGTCTTTAGGTATCTTGGGCAATAACTCTGTCAATGGCTGTGTGCTCATCAATCTAAACGGAGTATTTACGTCCGTTATCCACAACCTAAATAGACAAAACAATACAAATCTAAGCGTTTTGGTAACAAAAATACGGGATAATCCGTCCTTTCTGCTTTTACGATAACCAATTTAAATATCATAGTTTTCACGATTTTCCCAAAACTGCTAAAATTCATATGGCAGAGTTTGTCCGTCACTATCAGTTTATAACACATAGTCCGCTCCGTTTTTAAGCGCATAACGGTATCCGAAAAGAACAGTTGCGCCATGCCCGCCGTTCGGCTTGGTAACAGCCTCCAACTGCGGCAATTCTTTTTGCAATTCCTGAAGTATTGTAAATGTACTGTCCTTGCTACCGTCATTTATAACGGCAACACGGCTTTGTTCATTAATTTTATAAACAACATCGTACCATTCACGCGCTGTTGTTTCTATGTTTTCTTCTTCATTATAGGCGGGGATTACAATATACAGCTTGTTCATATACAAATACTCCTGTTAATTATTAAAAGTAACCTGTTTGTTAATAACAAACTGAACAGCCGCTACAATAAAGATAGACGTAAACTTAACCATAACGACAGGCAATAATAATACACTGCCGCTCCAAAGCAAGCCCTGAGATAACGCAAGTCCGAAAAGTCCTGTTAAATAAAAAGAAACCGCGCGATACAAAACCTTGTCGGGTTTTTTAAAATTAAACTTCCTGTTAAGAATAAAACTCATTGCGATACCGGCATGAACACTAATGCCGTTTGCCGGATATTTATTCATTACAAATTGTTTGTACATAAGCGTAAACAACAAAAAAACAAGTAACGCGCTTGTGCCGCCGATTAGTCCGTAAAGGAACACTTGCTTAATAAGCTTTTTGGTAATTTCCATCACACATCTCCCGTGTTGCGGTGTCAATGACGAACTTAATTACCTTGTCCATATCGTAGTATTTGTACTGACCGAGTCGGCCTCCGAAAATGATACCGCCGCGCTCATTAGCAAGCGTTTGACATTTTGTAAACAGCGCGATGTTGCGTTCGTCGTTTATCGGGTAATAGGCTTCAAGCCCGCGCTCCCACTTTACGGGATACTCGCGCATGATTACGGTTTGTGATTGTGTTCCGAACTCGAAATGCTTGTGTTCAATAATCCGGGTATACGGTACTTTGCGTTCAGTGTAATTGATTACCGCGTTACCCTGATAGTTGTCCGTATTGAGCGTTTCAGTTTCAAAGCGCAGCTAGCGGTATTCAAGTTCTCTGTAGCAATAATCAAAAAACTCATCAATCGCGCCCGTGTATACGATTTTGCCGGCAATGCCGGGGTTGTTCTTACTAAAATCAAAATAATCTGTATTCAATCTGACATCAATACCGTCAAGCAGCCGGGATACCATTTGGGTATAACTGCCGATTGGTATCCCTTGCCAGCGGTCGTTGAAGTAGTTATTGTCAAAGGTAAATCTTAACAGCAGGCGTTTGATGATAAATGCCTGAAGCTCCGAACAATAACGCCCCCACTGTTTTTCCGTGTAGCCTTTTATCAGCTTCTCGTAAATATCGCGCCCCGCAAGAAACAATGCCTGTTCTTCAAGATTTTTCGGTTCTGTGATACTGGACTTTCGGTCAAGGATGGAAAGCATTTTTAGTGAAGGCTAGTATCGTGACGCTGTTCAAACTGTGGATAAAGCCACATAAGATTAATCCGTGTATTGGTATTTTTCTATTGGCAAAAACCACTTTTGTTCGATTTTTATGCAAATTTGCTATATCA
>JAITFK010000113.1 GCA_031281555.1 Treponema sp.
TCAGGCGCAATGTAAAGCAGTTTAATATCACCGTTCGTTATTTCTTCCATCGTATCATAATATTCACTGCCGCTTAATGAACTGTTTAGAAAAGCCGCTCCGCACCCCGCCTCTTTCAATGCGCTGACTTGATCCTTCATCAGAGAAATAAGCGGCGAGATAACGATTGTCATGCCGTCAAGCATGAGAGCGGGGATTTGGTAGCAGAGGGATTTTCCCGCTCCCGTCGGCATCACCGCAAGAGCGTCCGTACCCGCAAGAATGGCGTCGATCACTTCTTCCTGCCCGGGACGAAATGAGGAGTAGCCGAATTTTTCTCTGAGAATTGTCAGCTTGTCCATATTGTGTTACCTTGGCATCCATGCCGTAGGGCGCATCCATGCGCCCAAGACGGCGATGTACATTTATCATTAAACATTAAATTTAAAGAACATCACATCTTTTATTTTGTATTTTTAAAATCGTATTCATTTCTTATTTTTTTCTCCTTCATATCTACCGCTGAACTCTGCCTGAAGCGTTGCCGCCCGCAAGTTTTGTTACTTCATCAACACTTACAAAATTAAAATCGCCTTCAATGGAATGTTTAAGGCAGCTTGCGGCAACTGCGAATTCCAAGCTGTCCTGCGGCGGCATACCTTTAAGAGAGGCATAAATTAAGCCAGCTCCAAAACTGTCGCCGCCGCCTACCCTGTCTACTATATGAATTTCATATTTTCTTGAAAAGTAAAAATCTTTTCCGTCATAGAGCATGGCAGCCCAGTTATTGTTGTCGGCTGATATTGATTCCCGCAGAGTAATAGCAGTTTGCTTAAAACCAAAACGTTTAATAAGGGTTGCCGCTACTTCTTTGTAACCGTCGTAGTTGATTTTTCCTGATGTTACATCAGCGCCGCTTGCGTGAATACCGAAAACATCAGCAGCGTCTTCTTCGTTAGAAACGCAAATATCAACAAACTCCATGAGTTTGCCCATTATTTCCCCTGCTTTCTCCTGGGACCAAAGATTTTTCCGGTAATTAAGATCGCAGGAAACCGTAATACCCTTTGATCGCGCAGCCTTGCATGCCGCAAGACATACAGCCGCCGCGTTATCTGAAATAGCCGGAGTTATTCCCGTAAAGTGAAACCAGTCCGCTTCTTGGAATATTTTTTCCCAATCAAAGTCGGTTTCAGAAGCTTCAGCTATTGCTGAATGGGCGCGGTCGTAAATTACCTTTGAAGGGCGCTGAGACGCGCCTTTTTCAAGAAAGTAAATCCCTACTCTACTGCCGCCTCTTACTATCATGGAAGTATCCACTCCGAACTCGCGCAGTTTGTTCACAGCTCCCTGTCCGATTTCATGTTTGGGAAGTTTTGTAACATAAACCGCGTCTATGCCGAAGCCCGCAAGCGAAACAGCGACATTAGCCTCGCCGCCGCCGTAAGTTGCGCCGTAGGAATTGGCCTGAACAAAACGATAATGTCCTTCTGGCGCAAGACGAAGCATAATTTCACCAAATGTAACAACCTTGCTCATTCTTAGTTCCTCCCATAGTAACTCTATTATTATTTTAACAGATTATCAACTGAGCGTATTTCAAAAACAGAGGTTCTGGAACGGTCTTTACTGTTCAAACATAAAAAATAAAAGTAATATATGAATACTATGAGACATAAATACTTCTTTTTTTTGATAATTTTTCTTTTTTTAACGCTTATTCCTATTTTTTCTCAAAATGCGCTTTTTAAGTCATTTACCGGTTTTAGGGTTATTAAGACAGAACACTTTGATATTATTTTTCCTGAAGAATCTGAATCATCAGCTCGTCTTTTGTCTTCTTACGCGGACCGTGTTTATACCGAGTTAAGCGCCTTGCTCGGTATTGAAGTAAAGCGCCGTATCTCCGTCACATTTGCGCCGCATACGGATTCTTTCAACGGATACTACAATTCGGCTTTTAATCACATTATGTTGTACGATACGCCGATGGATATTGAATGGACTACCTATGAAAATAATTTAAAAAGTCTTTTTATCCATGAATTAACCCACGCGATAACCTACAATTCAAGGAGTCCTTTTTACGGATTCCTTTACAGTATTTTCGGAAGCTGGGCAAGTCCTGTTTATTTTAACGGCCCGTATTTTATGATAGAAGGAGTTACTGTAAGTTTTGAAAGCCTTTCCGGTTACGGCAGGGCAAATGATCCGCGTATTAAACAGTACTTAAGGCAGGCTGTTCATGAAAATAAATTCCTTACGCCATTTCAAGCGTCAGGCGTTTATGATCGTTCAATACAACCTTCGGGATACTGGTATGAATATGGGGGGCTTTTTTCCGCATGGCTTCAGAATAATTACGGTATGGAAAAATACGCCGAGCTTTGGCAGGTAATGGGAAAGACTTCGGGCTTTTCGTTTTTTGTGTACCGTTCCGGTTTTTACCGTCTTTTCAAAAAAGTATACGGCATTAGTTTTACAGATGCTTGGAATGAGTTTAAAGCCTCGCTTGCGCTTGATGATCTTGAAACAAACATCGACGAACTTATTCCCGTTAAATACCGTTATTTTGATGAAAAGGAATTTTTTATAACGGGCTTGGCAGCTAACGGAAACAATCTTTATTATTTTGACAGATCTCAGGATAAAATCGGTATTTATGATACTTTAACGGGAAAAACACGAACGTTAAATGCGCCCTTGTACACCTATGATATTGATGTTTTTGCAGATGGCAGCGTTATGCTTTTATCAGGTTACCGTTATGTGGAAGACAGGTACACCGCAGTTGTAACCGAGTTAAGTGCAGATAACGGAAAAAAAACAGGCAGAACTATTGAAGGCCTTTACAGCGCCAGATATTTCAGAAACGGAGTCATAGGGCTTCGTTCCAATCTGCACAACAATTTAATTGTATATGAAGATTTTAACGGCAAAAGCGAAATTCTTTTGCGCGGAAACGAAAGCCTTATGTTTTCAGGCCCTCAGGCGCTTGACGACGGGCGGATCGTGTTTATCGCTTCACATAACGGCATAAGGGAACTGTGGCTTCTTGATTATGTTTCCCGCGAGTTATTCAGGTTTGAAAGCGTTATAGGCGTAAATGAATACTGGAAATACATGCGCTGTCTTTCCGTGTCGGAAGGAAAGATTTTTTTCAGCCATAACGCAAACGATCGCATGTACAAAGCCGGTTATATCGATCCTGAAACAATGCACGCTATATTCAGCGGCAAAGATTTTTCAGGCGGGGTTTTTAACCCTGTTTCGATAAACGATACAATGTATTATCTTGGAGCGTTTGTATCACGTAACAGCATCTTGCGTTTTCCTGAGTCTGTCAGTTTAATGTCAGGAGATCAAAGCGGATTACGGCTGGTTAAATTGAATTATAAGGATAATAAAATTATTACGGAAAAAACAGAAACTGCCGCCAACGGATGGTCATTTTCAAATTCACCCAAAAAATATTACAGTTTATTATACATGAACCCGTTTAAATTCTGGTTTCCTGTTCCTTTAATCCGTTACAATTATTATCTTGATATAAACGATATAAACAATTTTGACTTTAATATCAGTATAGACGGCGGCGGAATATTTTCGATAATGGCAGATCCCACAGACAGAAACATGGTTACTGTTTTGGCTTTTTATGACGCTCGATACAAAATGGCGGATATTGAAATGCTTACATGGCAGAATACTGGTCTTGGCTTCCCTCTCACTTTTGATTTCTCGGATACGGTAGAAGTATCCGTAAACAATACATACAGGTATACAAGCGTAACAGTAAGCGGTACAATAAACTGGAGTATGGGTCAGTGGCATAACGGATTTCTGCTTGGCGGGGGTTATGCCCGCAGAGCGGATTATGAAAACGAAAAGAACGCATATAATTGGGACGAAACAGGAAGCGGTTTTTTTATACAGACGGTTATTCAGCATAGTTACAGAAGACTTGGAATGCAATTCAGCGGTGTAAGTTTCGCAGACAATTTTGTCCCCCGCTTTGACGGAACGTTAAGTATCAGTACTGACACAAGGTTTCCGCTATACCTTACTCTTTTCGGAGCTTATGACAAACAGGGAATGGATTTGCACGGCGTATCAAATACTTTCGGTTCCGCGATTGTATCGCAATACGTATTAAAGGAAATAAAACAACCTATGGGCATAAATCTTTTGTGGCTTGCCGGCGGAGAAGCGGGAATTGGTTTATTCTCTTTTAATATTCAAAGAAATCTTTCTCATCTTTATTTTAATCGTATTTACGGCTCCCTTGCCGTGAGGAATCAAGTTTATGACAGCAAAAATGAGCCTGACGCAGAAGGATATAAATTGAATGATGATTTACGGCTTGTGCAGTCCCTGGCTTTGAAGCTCGGAATGAAAATGTCGTTTTTTCCGATTGTAAAAGTTCCGGCTTCCGTAGAACCGTATGTCTTAGGTGTCTGGAAATTTTCCAATATGATTACAGGAATCGGATCATTATGGTATCTTGATACAGGATTTAAAATTTCGTTATGAGTAAAATATATAAACCTGAAAAAATAAAAGCCGTCGCAATTGATCTTGACGGTACTACCCTGCTGCCTGATACATCGCTTGGGGAGCACACCGTAAAAACCCTGCAAAAATTAATTTCAAACGGAATGCAGGTTATTATTGCGACTGGCAGGGCGATTATAGCGTCTGAAAAATACCGGAGCGTAATCGGCGCACGAGGGCCGATGGTTTTCTTTAACGGCGCTGAAGTTGTAGAGCTTCCTTCCGGTAAATTATTGCACACAAGCTTTATAAATACCGATGTAATAGATCACGGAACGGACATTGCCCGCAGTTTGGGTGTTCATTATCAGGTTTATCTTCCCGCCGGAATTTCACCTGACACGGGAAAGGAAGACCCTCTGCAAAAATGGGAAACGCTGTTAATAGAAAAATACGGAGAGGAAGCGGAACTATACCAAAGACATACGGGCATAGTTCCTGTTATTAAAGACCTTAAAATCCTGGCCGCATTACCCGAGTTGAAAAAGTGCATAAAGGGAATGTACATCGCCGATCCTTCCCTACACGATGAAATCCGAAAAAGAATGTACGACCGCTTCGGCGATACAATCCATATTTTACGCAGTTTTCCGACTTTTCTTGAAGTGATTAACGCGGGCGTATCAAAGGGCGAAGGGCTGAAAATCGCAATGCAGCACAGAGGTTTGAAAAAAGAAGAAGTAATTGCATTCGGAGATGAGGAAAACGATTTATCAATGTTTGCGGCGACAGGTTTCTGTGCCGCGCCTGAAAGCGCGAGGGAAAAAATAAAAAACACAGCGGATTTTATTTACGGCCCGATTGCCGAAGAAGGGCTTGCGGCGTACCTTGAAAAAACTTTCCTTTAATAAATGCAATTTAACCCTCGACAAAGATTTTTAAATTCGATATGATTTATGCATGATATTCCCCCTTAAAGACTTAATCGAATACGACGGCAATATGTATGAAATAACCATTGCGGCCTCGCGCAGGGCTTACCAGCTTTCAACATTAATGGATAAAGACGAAAAGGAAGATTACGACGGGAAAATGGTAGCGCTTGCGGCCCGTGAGGTCTTTACCAAAAGAGTTCAATTCCGTCTGGAAGCCGAATAGCATCCGTTGGATGCCGCTCCAATTCCGGTTTTAATACTCTTCGGACCAACCGCATCAGGCAAAACCGGCATACTTCTTGAGTTATTCAACCGCGAAAGCAGTCTTCAGGCTGAAGTAATTTCCGCCGATTCCATGCAGGTTTACCAGGGCATGGACATAGGAACCGCAAAGCCTTCACAAATTGAGCGTTCCCGCCTTCCTCATCATCTGATTGATATCCTCGACCCTTCGCAGCAATTTAACGCGGGGGATTTTGTCCGCCTTGCGGACGAAGCCTGCCTGCAAATCGCCGAGCGGGGAAAACTTCCTGTAGTATCGGGCGGCACAGGTTTTTACCTGAAAAACTTTATTATGGGATTAAGCGAAGCTCCTCCATCAGACAGGGAAATACGTTCTCAATTAAAACAGGAGCTTAAAGAAAAAGGCTCCGCCGCCCTTATGGAAGAACTTGCGGCGGGCGATCCTGTCAGCGCACAGCGTATTCATATCAACGACGAATACCGCCTGTTACGCGCCCTTGAAGTGCTGCGTTTTTCCGGCAGTCCGCTGTCATCGTTTGAAGTCAACGCAAGTGAAAAACGCTCGCGTTTCCGTTTTATAATAACAGGTCTTTCAAAGCCAAGAGATGAACTCTACCGCCGCATCAATCTTCGCTGCGCCGAAATGTTCCGTCAGGGACTGGCGGACGAAGTGCGCTCTCTCTGCGAATCGGGCTTTACGCCTAACGATCCGGGATTGCGTGCTATCGGCTACCGTGAGTTTTTTTTTGAGGACGCGGACAGCCCGGGCAAATGGCGGCTTTCACAGGATACCGACGGAGTGCAGGCGCTTGTGGCGCAGAACAGCCGCCGTTACGCCAAACGTCAGATAACGTTCTTCGCCGGTATTCCCGATGTTAAATGGATAGAGCCTGAGCGAAGTGAAACTGAAACCGTACGGCTTATCAAACGGGAACTGGAATTTTTTGTTTAATTATGGTAAATTGTTGAAAATGAAGACACCGGATATGGCAGCCGCAGGCAGTTCAAAAAAAAGATACCGCCCCCGTTTTATTGACGACATTTACCGCCCTGACGCCAAGGTAGGGCGTTTTCTGAGCGTCCTTATCCTTTTCGGAGTGTCTTTCGGGCTTTACCGCGGAATTCAGGACAACTACCTTGCGGAGATTAATCACATCACGCCGTTTGAACGCGGTATAGTGGAATTCTTCAGGGAAACTCCGGGCCTGTTATTAATATTTATACTTGCGCTTATGTACAGATTCGCAGACAGTAAGATTTTTAAAATAGGCATCGGTATCATGGCAGGCGGAGTTACGGGACTTTTTCTTACAAGTACGAGCGGTCTTTTATTAACTAAATTAATTGTTGTGGTTTTTATGGTTCTTTTCAGCGCGGGAGAACATATCATTATGCCTGTAAGGGCGTCCATTGCGATGGACCTTGCAAAGCAGGAAAAAACAGGAGCTTCTCTCGGAATAACCAATTCACTCAGCCAGTTCGGAAACATTGCGGGCTTTATCATTGTAACCGTGATTTTTCTTATTCTTGAAAATATCGGCATCAGCAGAATAGATATTACCGGGTACAGAATTGTTTTCGGCATATCCGCCGCGTTAATGGTTGCCGCAGCTCTTGTTGCCGCAGCTCTCAGGGAGACAACGTTAAAGTCGCCGCGCAGGCGTTTTTATTTTGCCAGGAAATTCTACAAGTTTTATATGCTTGAAGTTTTTTACGGAGCGCGTAAGCAGATATTTCTTACATTTGCGCCTTATGTTCTAATTCTCCAATACGGAGCAGGCCCTTCAGTTATTTCTCTGTTATACGCAATCTGCGCCGTATTCGGAATGCTGTGCAGTCCGCTTGTCGGCAAAATCATTGACAAAGTAGGATACAAGGCGGTTATGGTAGCTGATACCCTTATTCTTATCATAGTCTGCATTCTTTACGGTTTCGCGCATAGATTATTCACTCCCGACATTGCGTTTATAGTCGTCTGCTGTAACTTTGTCCTTGATTCTATTATCTCAATAGCAAGCATGGCGAGTAATGTCTATGTTCGGAATATCGCTTCAAGTCAGGAAGAAGTTACCGCAACATTGTCAACAGGAATTTCCGTAAATCATGTTATCAGTATTTTTATCGCTCTTATGGGCGGCTGGATTTGGAAAGTAACGGGAATTGAAGTTCTTTTTACGCTTTCCGCTATTCTGGGATTAATTAACAGTATTTATGCCGCGACAATAAAAAGTCCGTCACAGGAATTAAAATAATATTTTTAGGAGGAACAGATGAACGAAACATTGATGTACGCAAAGTACAACCAGGAAGGCAACAAGACCATTTACGGCTTGTTAGGTAAAATGAGCAATGACGACAGGGAAAAGGACAGGGGAAGTTTCTACGGAAGCCTTTCCGGATTATTCCGTCATATTTTCGGCGGAACACGGTTCTTTTTGGGAATGTACAAAAACACTTTGAGCGGCAATGCCGGCGCGGTAAAGTTTATTTCAGGTATTGAGAACCTTCCCAAAATACCCGAAGGGCCTTTAAGTGAAGCGCAGTGGAAAGAACTGGAAGCGACAACCGCCGCTATTGACGCCGCCTATGTCGGTATGGCCGAAGCTCTGAAAGAATCCGACCTTGGTCTTCCCGTAAAAATTGAATGGTACGGCGGAAATCCCGCTTCAGTCCCCTTGTCATTTATGCTGAGCCAGCTATTAGTTCATAATACTCATCATCGGGGGCAAATTTCACAGGTACTCGATTCCCTTAAAATTGAAAATGACTATTCGGGTATCAATGTTTCATTTCTTTAATTCTAAGATTAGGGAAAATAACAAAAGGTAATTCTCACAGCCAAGGTTTGGTATAGGAAAACTTTTTCGTATACCAAACCTTTCCGCCTACAACATTCTTCTTCCTTATTACCTTAACTCATTTTCAACAGGAGAATCCTTCATAATCCCCTTGATTCCTCTTAATAATAATCCGGCGGTTCTATTATTATTTCAGAAGAAGAGTTGTTTTTTTACAGCTAATACATATTAAGACAATTAATAAGAAAGTAAAAAATTGCTTCATAATAAAAATAATATACCATAAAAAGCAAGGTGTAAATGAATTAAATACTTTTCTCCATAAAAAATATCTTTTATGCATAACGTTTCAGGAGCGACAGTGAAACTGTGGAGTAACTTTGTACACTTAATCATCCCAATATTGATTAATTTCGTAAAAGCCACTATTCATTTCAAAATAAACAGTATTAATACATGTATCTTCATATTTTGTTCCTGGATACACATCAAGTATTTCCAGAATTAGTATATCGTCCATAATAATATCAGAAGGGAACTTTATTTCCTGATAATGCGGCGTATCTTTTAAGTCTACTATGATAGAAAACTTATTCTCTACTGACAGTTTTATTTTCTTTGGTCGAGAATTTTGATTATATAAATATGGTTTATCATAGGAAACATAACCGATTGAAATATGCATTGCTCCGTTTATGAGAGCTCTTTTCTTAAAATATATTTTTTCATTAACGCCATCCCCATTCACACCTTCTGCCCAGGGGTTATCTGTTTTATAGCCAACACTTAAATTGCTCGGCGAATATGAAAAATTACTCTCTTGTAAATATGAAGATGCACTAATTAAATTTGTCGGCCAATTCCAAATATTTTCGTCCCTGTTTACACTTCCTGTTACTCCGTGAATTGATTTGCCGTCGGATTTATATATGTCGCATAATGTTCCGTTTGCCAAAATAAGCCATTTTTCATCACTTCCATTATCAAAATGCACATTCAAGAAGGTAATATTATCCGATATTTCCAAAGTATACGAACCGTTATATTCAGCTTCTTCTCCTGTCATTCTGTCATAGGTGTGTAAAGTAAATGTTTCATAATTATTGAACCATAAAACGTTTTTCCATGAAATGTACTTTATTGTCTTTCTCTTGTCATTGTTAATTGAATGCTCTGTTGATTCATCAAATGACTCTACTTTTACATTATTATCTGTCTTCCTGCACGCAAGATTAAAAAGCAGTACAGGTAATAGTAAAAAATAGATACTCTTCATTGTCTGATCTTTTCTATCATTTCTAACATCTCTTTGTCGGAAAAGTTTTTAGGTGGGTAATAAAACTTTTAACTTTCTTCATATAGTATCCAGTTTGTGCATTTTATCCTTCCTTGAGCATCTTGCGTTCATAATAAAAGTATTATATCATAAGAAAAGCAAGATATAAATTTAAGGGATAAAAAATGCAAAACTTTGAATATTGCAATAAAACAAAAATAATTTTCGGCAAAGGAACCGAAGAGCGTGTCGGGAATGAAACTGCTCAGTATGCAAAACGGGTTTTACTGCACCACTCAGGCGGTTCTGCCGTCCGTTCGGGATTAATCGACAGGGTAAAAGACAGCCTGAAAAAAGCCGGAGTTGAGTGGCAGGAGCTTACAGGCGTACTTCCAAATCCGCGTTTGTCGCTGGTAAGAGAAGGTATTAATATCGTAAAGAAGGAAAAGATTGAATTAATACTTGCGGTCGGAGGCGGTTCTGCAATTGATTCTTCAAAAGCCATTGCCGCCGGAGCTGTTAACGACTGCGATGTGTGGGATTTCTTTGAAAGAAAAAAAACTACCGATAAAGCTCTGCCTGTCAGCACAATCCTGACAATTCCGGCAGCAGGAAGCGAGTCCAGTATTTCATGCGTTATTACAAATGAAGAAGGACCTTGGAAAAGAGGGATGAACTTTCAATGTCTGCGGCCTGTTTTTTCCATCATGAATCCTGAATTGACATACACACTGCCTCCGTATCAGACAGCCTGCGGAGTTACAGACATGATGGCGCATATAATGGAACGTTACTTCACAAAAGAGCCTAATGTGGAACTTACAGACGAACTTTGCGAAGGTGTATTGCGCGTAATTATCCGTAACGCAAGAAAGATATTTTCAGGCGGTGAAAACAACTACGATGCAAGGGCGGAAATAATGTGGGCGGGTGCATTGGCGCATAACGGTCTTCTTGACATCGGGCGTATCGGCGACTGGGCAAGCCATGCCTTGGATCATGAATTATCCGCCCTTTTTGAGCTTGCACACGGTGCGGGGTTGGCTATTATCTTTCCTGCATGGCTTCGTTACAACATCAAGGAAAATACTCCCCGCCTTGCGCGTTTTGCCGCAAAGGTATGGGGCGTAGACGGCGCTTTTTACGATTACGAACAAGCCGCTCTTGAAGGAGTTATCCGCATGGAGGATTTCTTCCGCTCAATAAGAATGCCCATAAGGTTCAATGACGCAAATCTTGATCCGGCGAAAATCGGTGAAATGGCAAAACGTGCTGTACACTTCGGCCCAATCGGTAATTACCGCAAACTGAACGAAAAGGACGCAGAGGCAATCTACAGGCTCGCTGCGGATTTATAAACAACTTGCAAATAATAGCGAAAAATAGTAATGTTAATTTGCTTTATGGCGTACTTTTTTGCCGGCTCGGGCGCCGGTCTGGCTAAAGCCAGCCCGCTTTTGTCGGTAGTGTTAGGTTTTATTGGCCCTAACGCGTTTTGAATTTATTTGAGAAACACGCCTTAACGGCGTGCTTTTGCCGGCGTGGGCGCCTGTCTGGCTAAAGCCAGCCCGCTTTTGTCGGTTGTGTTGGGTTTTATTGACCCTAACGCGTTTAGAATTTTATTTAAGAAACACGCCTTAACGGCGTGCTTTTGCCGGCTCGGGCGCTGGTCTGGCTAAAGCCAGCCCGCTTTTGTCGGTAGTGTTAGGTTTATTAGCCCTAACGCGTTTTGAATTTGTTTAAGAGACACGCCTTAACGGCGTGCTTTTGCCGGCGTGGTGGAATGGTAGACACTGGGGACTTAAAATCCCCTCCTCGCAAGGGGGTATGAGTTCAAATCTCATCGCCGGCAGATAAATATGCTTTAGACTTACCCTTTGTTTTGCCGATAATGTAAGGGGGGTGTACCATTAAAAAGCTATTAATTATTTTCGTGCTGGCAATTGCGCCTGCGCTGTATGCCGAAGATGATGTTGAAGTTGCTTTCCACAATTTTAAATGGGGTACAAGCCGCGACGCGTTTATCGCTAAAATGGGAAAACCGGTACTTACAGATGAGATCAATGGGTTTCAATCCCTAGTTTACGATAATTTAATAGTATCGGGATACCCTGCGTTTATGGTAGTATATTTCTCAAAAAACGGCCTTGAAGGCGGGACATATTATTTTCATACATTTAACCTTGACGAATTAATGAAGTGTTACACCGATGTTCAAAAAGAGCTCATTGAAAAATATGGTCCAACACGCCTTAGTGACGGAATAATAAAAGAGATGCGGCCTTATGAAACTTCATGGGATTTAAAAAACGGTTATGTATATCTAAAGGTTAATACCCGAAGGAATGAACCTGTTACTCTCTGGTATTCATCTCCGGCATTGACCAAGATGATGTTCGGCTCTTAAACAATTGTTCCTCCGCCTACGACAATATCCCCATCGTACATTACCGCCGCCTGTCCGGGGGTAATGGCACGCTGGGGAACATCAAATTCAATATGCAAAGTATTTTCTCCTGTTTGTTCCGCTGCCGCACTTTGAGCAATTTGCAAGTAACGAGTTTTTACCGTAACGCGCATAGGCTTTTTTATATCAGCGCAGGCAATAAGATTGATATTATTCGCAGTAAGGGATTTGCTGAAAAGTGCGGCATCAGGCCCCAGAGTTACAGTATTGTCAGCGGCTGATTTCGCCGTTACGTAGACAGGAACGTTAGCCGCAACGCCCAACCCCCGGCGCTGGCCGATTGTATAGCGGATAATACCGCTGTGAGTGCCTATTGTTTTTCCTTCAAGATCGATTATGCTGCCGTGAGGATATTCCTTACCTGTGTACTTTTCTATGAAATTGCCGTAATCACCGTCAGGCACAAAGCAGATGTCCTGACTTTCGCTTTTTGCCGCATTGCCGAGTTTTTTCTCTGCGGCAATTTTACGCACTTCATCCTTGGTTAATTCTCCGAGCGGGAAACGCGCTCTTTGAAGCTGCTGCTGGGTAAGGCAGTAAAGCACATAACTTTGATCTTTTTTTTCATCTAACGCCTTTTGAAGCAAGTACCTGCCGCTTGCCGTATCCTGCGTTACACGCGCATAATGGCCTGTTACAAGAAAGTCAAAATCAAGCTGCAATGCGCGCAAAAGAAACAGGTTAAACTTTATGCTGCGGTTACATTCAATGCATGGATTGGGCGTCGCTCCATGTTCGTAAGTTTCTATAAAATGGCGTATTACTTGTCTGTCAAATTCTTCGGTAAAATTAAGAACATAATGATCCATTCCCAAACTGAAAGCGGCGTTCCTTGCATCGTTTACATCAGCTAAGGAACAGCAGCGGCTTTCGCCCTTGTAAAGCTTGAGAGTTATTCCGACGCATTTAAAACCATGTTCAAGCATAAGGGCGGCAGCGACAGAACTGTCAACACCGCCCGACATGGCGATTATTGCTTTTTCGCTCATAATAAACGAAAACTTTTAAGCGTTTTTAATTGCGGCAATTGCAGTGTTAACTTCGGCTTCGCAGCTTCTCATGGCAAGAATGGTTTTTTCAATTAAGAAATCCAGTTCCCAGCCCAAAAGAGCAGCGCCGTCTTCTATTACTTTGCGGGAACAACCCGCCGCAAAGGCGGGGGTTTTGTATTTCTTTTTGACTGATTTCACTTCCATGTCCATGACGCTTTTTGACGGCCTGATAATGGCAGCCGCCCAGATAAGCCCTGTCAATTCATCAGAAGCGAAAAGTATTTTTTCCATAATATGTTCAGGTTTGACATCTGAAACGGTAAGACCGTAACCGTGACTGCACACGGCGCGGATCAATTCCTCGCTTGCGCCTCCGGTACGTAGAAGCTCAGGAGCTTTTACACAGTGTTGATCGGGAAATTGCTCAAAGTCGATGTCATGAAGCAGGCCCGCAATAGACCAGAATTCTTCATCAGAGACAAAGCCCTGATCTTTTGCGAACCACTTCATAACGCCTTCAACAGTCAAGGCGTGCTGTAGATGAAAAACATCTTTATTGTACTGTTTTAACAGATCCCATGCCTGTTCCCGGTTTATCTTTGCGTCCATCTCAGTAATTTGCGGCCTTTATCTGAAAATATGCCTTGGGATGTTTGCATACCGGGCAGACTTCGGGAGCCTTTTTACCTACAATAATGTGTCCGCAGTTGGAACACTGCCAAACCTGATCGCCGTCCCTTGAAAACACAAGACCACCTTCAACATTGGTAAGCAATTTGCGGTATCGCTCCTCGTGTTCTTTTTCGATTTTGCCTACCATTTCAAACAGCACGGCGATTTCATTAAAGCCTTCTTCTTTAGCTGTTTTTGCAAAACCGGCGTACATATCCGTCCATTCAAAATTTTCACCGTCAGCGGCAGCTTTTAGATTGTCAGTAGTCGGCGGAACATTATCGCCATGTAAAAGTTTAAACCATATTTTTGCGTGTTCTTTCTCGTTTAGAGCTGTCTCACGGAATATTGCTCCGATTTGTTGATAACCTTCTTTTTCCGCTTTTGAAGCAAAATATTGATACTTGACGTGCGCCTGGGATTCTCCCGCAAACGCATCTTTTAAGTTTTGTTCTGTTTTTGATCCTTTTAATTCAGCCATTTTATCCTCCTTTGTTGA
>JAITFK010000156.1 GCA_031281555.1 Treponema sp.
CCTTGCGTCACGCATAATTTGTCTTGCTTTAATTTACTGCGCAGTGTTCTTTTTTTTGGTTATACTTCAATTTTCCAACAAAGGAAGTTTTTCATTGTCCGTTAACGGAATGTCCATAAAGGGACATTTTCTACAATCCCAAACAGCGGCGCTTTCCGCCGGTGAAAATTCCGGCAAAGAAGACGAAACCGGAATGCAGAGGATTACAGGCGGGATAAAATTATTTTACGGCGGGCTTGAGTTCAATCTGAAAGAAGAAAGGGGAAATGGCTTAACGCTTGCCGGTATTGACGGAACTGTTTCTGTTAATCCTGAATATATGCTGGTTGAAGGCAATACAATACGCTTTGAACTGCCCAGCGGCACTGTTCTTTCTTTTAACTCTATTGAATCTTCAAGAGGCCCCGAACTGCAAATAAGCGCCGAGTTTGCGGAAAATATTTCTGAAGTAACAATACCCTTTACGCCGAGAAAATCTACATTTGTTAAAGACAACGAAACCGGCATTATGTTTAACAATTTGATGTATTCATTCCTCGGTCAGGGGCAGGAACTGGAAAACGGAGTTGTTACACTTTCAGGGAAAAGAACCTTTATCTCTTACCGTTCCAAAGGAAAGCAGAAGATTTTAGACCCAGCTGATTTTATTATCGCCCAGTCAAATAATTATGAAAACGCTTTCTCAGCCTGGAAGGATTCAAGTTTTGCCCAATGGAACCAGAGCGCATCCGTTATGCAAAACGAAGAAGACATAATTGCCTATTGCGCGGAAGCGCTTACACGAGGCAGGTATATGTCTGCAATAGCGGCAATACCGGATGGTTTTACGACAAGTACAAGGCACAGTTACAGATCAGCCGTTTTTACAGGAGGAATGGCAAGCGCCTACCGTACAATTAATACCGTTGAAAACAACAGGATGAGCCTTGTCACGCAGCTTACAAGGGAAAAATCACCGGATATTTTAAAAGAAGAACATATACTTGATTATCTTTATACACGTAACAATATGTCTCTTGCAAATGAAGTTCTAGGCATTATAAACAACATTGACCCGGAAATGTTAATTTCTGATTATTGTCCCGGTCTTTTGGAAGCGTATTCCGATATTAAACTCTGGCATCCTGAAATAAAAAATCCTATTGAACACGTAACAGAAAAAATCCTCAGTCTTATTTTGGAAAATCTTAACCGTGATACGGAAAATGATCTTGTATATGCTTCAAACTCTGAAGGCTTGAGTATGGATTTCAGCCTTAGGCTGGGCAAAACCGTTAATGATTGGGCGCAGTCTGAACAAAACGCCGAATGGGCGGCTGTCGGCAAATCGCTTATTTTATCTGTATTAACAAACAGTACAGGCGCCGGTAAATACTATAATGTGTTAAGACCGGGTAACTACAATCCGCACGCGGTATGGCTTGCAGATAACGGTATTTGGGGATGGACTGTTTCGCCTTCTGTCAAAGCTTCATACATTTCAGGCAACCTAAATATAGACATGTCATTCCCGGCAGGCTCGGCGCATTATGTGATAATCCGCGGGATAAGGTCATTTATAAAAATACAAATGCACGGTCAGGACTGGAGGACAGACAATCAGTTTGAACGTTATGATTCATCGGGGTGGATATATTATTCGCAGGATCAAACGTTAATACTAAAGATAAAGCACCGCACTGCACTGGAAAGCATCAGGATATTTTACAGGGTAGAAGCGCCGCCTGTAGTTCACGAAGAAGTTGAAGAACCTAATCCCTATGATTGGACGCAGTATTAACTATCCATTTTTATTAATGAAAATTTTGTCTGTTTTCCTGACACTCTGTTTGTTATTTGCGTGTAAGGCTAAAGAAAAAGTTACGGAACAAACAGAAGAACAAGAGATAATTGAACAGGTACAGGAAGAAAAAAAAGAAGAGCTGCCGCAAATTACAGAAGAAAAAAGCGGCAAGGAAGAAATTAAGGTTTCATACCGTGTTCAACGCCCGTCATCGGGACTCTCAGGTATAAAAGGCAGAGTTAATTCTTCCGAGATAAATCCTGTTAATTATGAAAATCCGGATCCTGATGTTTTAAAGAAGATGGGAGTCGAACAGTATTTAATTTCTTTTTTAGCGGGCGAACAATTTTACCGAACCGGAAATATGGATAAGGCGCTTATTGAATACAATAATTCCATTAACAGTAACAGAGATTTTATTGAAGCGCTGATTTCAAGAGGAAATTTATGGCTGAGAAAAAAGGATTATGCAAAAGCCATTGATGATTATACAAGGGCAGTCAGACTCGACTCAGGCAGAGCGGAAATATACAATTACCGGGGTTTCGCGAGAATGGAGCGGGGAGAAATTAACCTCGCAATAGAAGATTTTAGCCGTTCTTTAGCTCTTAAAAAAAACTATGTTGATGCTCTTGTAAACCGTTCTTACGCGTATTACCAAAAAAGCGATTACAACAAAGTAATTGAAGACTGCGATTTAATTTTAAAACTGGAGCCGGCAAACGCGAATATCTGGAACAGACGCGGAATAGCATGGTACTTAAAAGAAGACGATGACAGAGCAATAAGAGATTTTACGGAAGCGATAAGGCTTAAAAGCGATTTCGCTACAGCGTTGTTCAACAGAGGAAATTCCTTTTACAACAAACGTGAATATGATAAGGCACTTGCGGATATTAACAAGACTCTTTCATTAAGCCCGTCATATACCGGAGCTAACGCTTTAAAAGAAAACATTATGCGTATTTTAGATCATTAAACCGGAATCAATTCAAAAAATATATCACGCAATTTCCTAACAACCCTATTGCAATACCTGATCCAGACCTTCCCTGAAAAGACCGTCCAGTTCATTCTGTATCTGTGTTTTTACACCTAACGGCAGGGAAGGCAAATTTGTAAAATACCTGATGATACGTATTCCGTCTGTAGCAAGCGGAGGACCTGAAAAACGGCACAGCTTTGCAATTGATGTCGTTGCCGCCAGCACAAGCTGAGAATCTATATTCGGGTTATTCGGAGAAAGCAGAAAACTGTAGGAATAAAATGATCTTCCTGTCGGATCTACGCCGATAATGCCTATCGCATCTGCGCAGGCTCTTCGTACAGCAGGCTCGGGGTCTTTGTCAAAAATATTCCACAGGAACGGAACTGTTTCTCTTGAACCGACATGGGCAAGAAGCCCGATAAGTTTAATTCGCTGTTCAGGTCTTACAAGCGGACGCACCTGCGAAGTTTGAGGATTGCCGATAAAAAAACCTATCATTTCCATTAAATACCCGACATAATTAGGCTCATTTCTCCCTATTTGACCGCTCCTGATTACAGCTTCAATTTCGGCATAAGTTTTTGCCTGTTCTGTTTCATTGTAACGGCTGTTGTCTGTAGACCAGATTGAGGGAGGCGGATTTCCCATTCCGTATGTGCCTTCAGGTTCAGGACCGTAATATCTTGATTGAGGTATCGCGCGCGGTTTTGAATCTACCCTGTAAACCCTGAGAATATTGTCTCTTCCGCACGCATAAAGAAACCCTTCATCACTGAGCGCCGGAACGCCTGAGCATTCAATGCTTAACCTGTGAACAAAACGCCTGCGGCCTTCGTTTGTAAACGCGCTGATACCGCGTACAGAAATTGAGTATACACCGCGTTCATCATAAATCATTGCTGCCTGATTCATTGTAAGGTTGCCGGAACCTTTTTCTTCGGCAGCTTCATGGCTGTTTTTCGTCCAAAGCGTTTTTCCCTGCGAGTTCAGGCAAAGCGTCCTGCCGTCTCTAAGCGTTACCGCAAACTGATCATGATAATCCGCCGACGCTACAGGCGGCGCAGGAAGGGAGCCAAGACTTGATTTTGTAAGCTTCCTTCCTTCTACGGCGGAATTATTAAAAACTATTTTTTCCATTTCGCCTGATTGATAAAGCAGAATATAACTTTGACGGCCTTCGTCACTGATTGAAACAATCATAACAGGAAGGCGATCAAGTTTTATCCGCTCTACATAACTGAATTGATTTATTTTTATAAAATCCATATTTTGGAGAATTGCCGCCACGCTTCCCGTATGATCAATCATGGGAGAAAAAGCGACAGTGCTTACCAAATCAAGCGTCCAAAGAGAATTGCCTGAAGCTGTTCGGCATGTAATTACGGAATCAATAAAAACAAAAACTCTGCCGTCCCATCCTACAACAGGAGAATGTGAAATAGGCTTCTCAAGGTTAAGCCGCCAAAGCTCACGACCTATCCTGTTTATCGCCATAAAAACGCCGTTTGTATTGCAAATATAGGTTGCAGCCTCATAAGAACGCGCTATATACGGAACTGCCGTTCCCCTCGCGTCAAAGTTCCACAGAGGTGTTCCGCTTATAAAAAAAGATCTGACGCTTCCGCTTTCACCGACAAGCACAGCAGAGCTTGCCTGCAGGTGAGGCATTCCCCTGATTGTGTCGCCAATCGGCGTCTCCCATAACGGAGCCGCGCCGACCGGAGAGCGTAAAGGATCGGCTCTCTGAGTATTCTGCGCCGCCAAATTTCCGGCTGCCGTAAAGAGCATAATTGCAGCTAACACCAAATACTTAAATATTTTAAAATTACGATTTATTCTGCTACTCATAAATACCTACCTGATTTTTGTGAAACGAGAAAACCCCAGTACGGCGGAAGGATAAACAGATTGACCATCATAATTATTTCCGCAGGGAAATATTCCGTTTACAATATCAAAAACGCTTTTGTCTCCGTTAAACGCAATACTCAACCCTGCTCTGCTAACAGTAGTCTGTTCGGGCAGTGTTTCTTCAAGTTTTAAATTAACGCTTATTATCGCGTCTATCCTTATTTGCTGGGAATTCACGGTAATCTGGCGGTTCATATAACCTGCGTAGGAATAAGTACCGTTTCCGTATCCCTCATATCTTAACGCGTTGTTCTGCTTGTGCTCCCATGTGTCGTATCTTTCAACACTTACAGTTCTGTCGGATTTAAATTCCATAACGCATACAACAGGACCGTCCGGCATATTTAATGTCGCCTGCCATGTTCCAAGCAGATAATTAGGCAGGGGGACTTTTTCGGTTATCTTGCCGCAAAATGAAATAACGTTAAGTTCCCTGAAGCTTGCGGCAGTTTCCCTTGATTCGTTAATTACTTTCTGTGTTCCCGTTTCTGTTGTTTTGGCTTCCAAAACAACAAGATTCCCCTGTCTGGAGACAATAACGCTTACAACATAAGCGGTTCCTTCCGAACCTCGTACAATATTGAGCGTTCCCCATGAGCTTAATTCGGAAACAACCTGTCTTGAAATATTGGATAGTTCGGCAGGTGTAACACCGCCGCCTGATTCAAATTCCATAATACCTACAACAGGTATCCTTTGCGCGTATACGATATTGACGGAATAAATAAAGAACAAAAATAATAAAATTCTTTTCATTATAAAATATTATAGTAATTTTCTTAAAAAAACTACATAAAAAGACTGCGGCATTCCAGATAAAAACGCTTTTCGCAGGAATGTCCCATAGAAAAACTTTTTCGCGGTAAGGGGCCAAGCCTTCCTACGGTTTCAAAAAGCCCTGATTTCTGCACAGGAGGCAGCAAAATACCCGTTGACTTACTGTCTTTTAAAGCTAAACGGAACAATTCTTCGTCATCATGGATATAATCAATAGATAACGGTTTACCTTTGTAATTATCAAGCAGCGGCTGTAAACACGCAGTTGAAATTCCTGCGGCGGAGGTCTCAGTTAACATACAGCGATCCTGTGAAATGACACCGAAACAATTTGCAGCGGTAGACGCCTTACACAAACGCTGAAGCTCTTCAGCATTGTTCGCCAGACGGTATGAAAAATCCGGAAGCTGTGAAAGGATAAAAAGTATTTCGTCAAATCCAATATCGAAAACCAGACGGTGAATAGGCTCAAATTGTATAGCCGGATCATAGATATTTTCAATCTCTACAAGCGCGTAACGGCATGGATGGGCAGAACTGTTTACAGGATCAGCTTTTTTTACTTCTTCCCAAATACCCTTAGCGGCAGCGAGCGAATGGTTGCCGTCTCCCACCGCAAAGAGAAAAGGATTTTTGTTTCCGTTTGAGCTTTTATAGCGGCTAACAGAACGGCAGCAAAGCTCGTCAAGTTTATCTGCAATAAAACCAAAATCTTCTTCTGTGTCCAAAAACCAGCCGCTGACATTTCCGCTGTCCATCATAAGCTGGGTATTATAAACAGGAGCCTGTTTTTTGGCGCGCTCGGCAAGAGCCGACAACAAGCTTTCCGTATCATCATCAATGAGCAGTAAAATGTGTGGTAGTTCCAGCGGCGCGCCGCGTCGAATGTCCATTCTGGGAGGCAGCCGCTCTGCCACAGTTCCCTCAGTACAGCGAATCAACGGACGCGAGTCCGGCTTCCAGTCGTATTGTTCAAGATCAACCGCCGCAATAAGACCCCGGCGTTTTTTTTGGTATGGCGTATACCTTTCGATATAAATAAATCCCTGTTTGGGTTCTCTAAAAACCCCGTCTTTCAGATAACGTTTCATACTCGAATGAATATCCGTAATTCTTTTTTGTGCGTCATCATCTGACAGGAATACTTCAGGAAAAATCAAATTTATTGTTGAAGGAGAACCTTCGGCAGCTGTCCTTACTTTTTCCCAATAATCACGATCCTGTGTATATTGATCGCATGCAATTACCGGCCACTTTTCTATATAAACATCTTGCGGCATAAGTATTGACGGAATATCAAGCCCAAGAGAATTTAGTTTTTGCTTATTTTCATTCATGGCATTTGTTAATTCTTTATAATAAAAAATTAAAATGCCACCTCGGAGAATTGAACTCCAGACACGCAGATTTTCAGTCTGCTGCTCTACCAACTGAGCTAAGGTGGCTAAATAAACGCACCGCAAAGCGGTGTTGAATCCATTAAAACTATACAGCCCAGGCGCTAAAAAACGCAACGGGCATCCAAAAAAAGCAAGCATGGCTTTAGCCATGCGACAGCGCCGCTTCAAACAAACCCGTTCCCGAAGGGAACCCTACATTTAGCACCGCAAAGTACTAGTACAGCCAATATGCCAAAAAATAAAAAAAGTGTCAACAGGCGTCGTATATAGAAGAACTTTTTAGTATCATCTTGCTACGGCATATAAGGGAAGCGTCTACTTTAACCCTTAATCGCTCCGGCTGTAACACCTTTGATGATTCGGTCAGATAGAAAAATATACAGGATAAAAGTCGGCATGAACACAATGACCACGCTGGCGAACATTCCTCCCCAATCGCCTGTATAGCGCATGGATTGAATCATATTGTACAATCCTACCGCTACAGGCCGTACATTAGTACGGTTAGCGAAAATCAGGGACATAAAATATTCGTTCCAAATTGAGATAAAGTTAAAAATCGTTAGAGTGACAAGCCCTGGTTGAGCAAGGGGAAGCATGATCTTCCAAAATGTTCTAATCGGCGAACAGCCGTCAATTGCCGCTGCTTCTTCATAGGTAAAACTTAAATTTTTGAAAAAAGCCAGCATATAAAAAACACCGAACGGGACATTCATAGCCGTGTACAGGAACATCAGCAAAATCCGGTTATTGGTAAGTTTTAATACTGATACAATGCCGAACAAAGGCATGATGATCATGATAGCGGGAATTCCCAGCGCCGCAGCGAACATATTTTGAAACAAGACGTTGCCGGGAAAACGGTAGCGTGACAGGACATAAGCGGCGGGAGAAGCGATAAGAATAATCGCTGTACAGGAAACCACAGTATACAGAAGCGAGTTCATAAAAAATACCGATACCCGTTGAGTTTTCCATGCTTTTACATAATTCTCAAAATGAAAACCGCTTTTAAATTTAAACATATGATCCGAAAAAATCTCGCTTGATGTTGAGAGTGAAGCGAAAAAAACCCATCCGATAAGCACGAAGGTAAAGATAACCCAGATCAAAACAGGAATATATCCTAAAAAAGATATAAAAGTTCGTTTGTTCAGAATGCTTTTAGCTGTCATTTTATACCTCCGCATCGTCATTACGCACTACAAACATAGTGGCAAAAAATACGGCAACAACCATCATCATTAAAATTACGCCGATAGCGGCTCCCGATCCGGTGTCTCGTACCGTAATCGCCGAAGAGGATGCGCCGAATACCAGTTCGTACATATAATTCATCGGCGCAACAGTGTCGCTTGAAAGGTTTACCGGACTGAAAAGCTGTCCCCATACAAAGAAAACGACTGTAAATACCGTCCACATCACAATATTGGAGCGTATAACACCGCGCATATTTGGTATCGTTATCTTAAAAAAACGTTGAAGTACATTTGCTCCCTCAAGCAAAGCGGCTTCGTAATAATCTCTGGGAATCTGTTCAATACCGCTTATAAAGACCAACATATGATAGCCCACCATACCGAAACAATATGCTGCAAGCATACTCCAAAATCTTGTTCCCGGCCCGGTCCACAAAATTTTGCTTAAAGAGTCAAACCCTAAAGTGGACAGCACATTGTGCAGAAGACCGTAGTCTGTATTGTACACATAATTGATCCACATGGTTCCCATAGCTACCGCGCTGACTACATTGGGAAGGTAAATAACGCTTCTGAAAAATTTGGTTCCTTTCAGATTTCCGGTCAGAGCAACCGCAAAGACCAGGGCAAAAAACATTACAATAATACCCCCGACCAGCCATATTCTGCCGATATTACTCATTGACTGTAAAAAAAACTGTGTGGTGAAGAGTTTTTTATAATTACCAAAGCCCGTAAAAGCCCATTTTGAAACCGCATCTGAAACGCTTTCAACAGCAAAAAAACTCATCACCACAGTCCGGACAGAGGGATACAGAAAAACCAGCACATAACACAACAGCGCCGGCCCCAGAAAAATGATGATTACCGATTTGTTGGGTTTCAGCATCCCTTTACTCTCCTGTTATTTTTTCATCGCATCAGCAAACTGCTGGGCATTAAAGTCGCCTTTAATCAACCTGGCGAAATTCTCTTTGATCTTCGCGTTGATTTCAGCTTTGTCTTCCATGCCGGCAGCCCAGGGAAGCACTTTAGTAGTGTTTTCCATTACGGTTTTGGCCTCGGCGAGCGCATCGGGCCATCTGGAATCATTAGCCAAAGGAATACCCAAGCTTTCCTGGGCAAGGGTAACGTCCCACTGACCGGTGGTAAGATACACGATAAAGCGGAAGGCTTCTTCCGGGTACTTGGAATTCTTGTTGATTCCGAAACTCTGGGCGCTGACGTTATTGGTGTTGATTCCATCCCCGTTCCCCATCTCCGGCCATGCAAAGGAACCCCATTTCATGTTGGGGGCGTTGCCCTTAATCTCGTTGGGCAGCCACGTACCGTTCAGGTACATTGCCGCCTTGCCGGTGGCGAAGTCCTGTATCTGACCGGAAGGCCATACGTTGCCGGCGGCGTTAGGATGGATGTAACCGTTCCTGGCCATATTTTCCCATATCCGCCCGAATTCTAAAACTGCGGGACTTGAAAAGTCGTTATTGTCTACCATAACCCTGCACGCGTCATAACCGGCGAGCCTGACCATGTTATAGCCGAACAGGGCGGCCATGTAGGCATCGTCTACGGTGATGCCCGCAACACCGATAGCCTTGAGTTTCGCGCAAGTCTCCAGCATTTCTTGCCAGTTTTTAGGGGAATTGGTAATACCTGCCTGATTAAACAGGTCTTTATTGTACATAGTCACAAAAATAAACGGCTGGTAGGGAATAGTCTTAACCGATCCGCCGCCACGCAGCCTCACCAGATCAAGCAAGGCCCTGCTGATTACCTGGCTGTAGGGAGAACCGCCTGTAGTTGGGTAGGATTTGGATATGTATGAATCCAACGGCAGCAAGTAGCTTCCCCATGCTCCGTTTACCCGGTCAATATCCTCATCGAACATATCAATAACTTCACCCGCGTCCAGAGCGGGCTGCAAGGTTTTGCGGATATCCCGTCCGTTGAAATTAATGTCGATTTTAATACCGGTTTCCGTGGTAAAAGCCTCCGCGGCACGGCCTATTACCTGCCCCTGTGGTTCGGCTTCGTTCCACATTGTCCAGTACACCAGCTTGGCCGCATCTGATTTTTTTGTACAACCGCCCAATACCGCCAGCGCCGCCAGAACGGCGGCCATTACTGTAATAGTACGTTTCATGTTTTCCTCCTCAATGAAATAATTTTTTAACAGTGATGTTGTTCGTAAACTTCAGCTCATGGACAACATTCCTGAACTTATAAAGTTAAGAATATCCTTTATTATTTTCCATAGCAGAATTAGTAAAAAACATGGACAATTGTGCAATTATTATCTATATTATAATTGCATGACAGATACGGAAAACGGCTGGCCTATCGACACGCGGTTTCCTTCCGGTAAATTGGGGCTTTTTTTTGACGAAGAGGTACAGCGTCTTATAGACAGTTTCGCTTATTGTTTTAAGGTAAAAATAACGGTTTTTTCCGCCAGAATGGAAGAAATGATTGTAGGGCTTCAAAATCCGGGCTCCGCTTTTTGCCAGTTGATCCAAAAAAAGCTCCGATACCGTTATCGTTGCTGCCGTCAGGATAAATTGATGTGTGAACGCTGCGAACGGCAGGATGAAGTAATCATGTATAATTGTTACGGAGGACTTTCCGAGATAGTTGTACCTATTAAAATTGAAGAAAAACTTATTGGTTACGGAATGTTGGGGCAGTTCAGAACCAGTCGGAGCATACCGGATGTGATAATTCAAGATTGGATAAAAGCAGGGTTTACCTCTGAAGAACTCCTGAAAACGTATGAGGCGCAGCCGCTTTTTGATAAACCGGCTGTGGATAATATGCTCAGGCTTTTTTCCATGTTAATCGCGTTTATCGTAACCAGAGAATATGTGCGAATACGCCGTCCGGGGATAGCGGAACAGGTAATACATTGGCTGGATGAACATATCGCCGAACCGCTTAGTTTGAATGATGTGGCAGCGGCGGTAAAATACAGCCGTTCAACTGTTTCCCATGAAATAAAACGTCAGTTGGGGATGAATTTTAAGAAAATCTGCATTCTAAAGAAGATACAACGTTTTGAAAGTCTTATCGCCGCCGATCCGGCACTGTCTATTCAGGAAGCGGCGGCTATGGTGGGTTATGAAGATCCTTTTTATTTTTCACGGCTCTACAAAAAAGTCCGCCTATCCGCCCCTTCGAGTTACGTGAATTCCACGCGAAAACAAACGCACGATTTAGGCTCATAAAAACTACTATGGTTTTCATCATGAGGTTCAACTAATGTAATTTCATACCGGCGTTATTACGCAATTGATTTTCAAGCTTCACATAGCAAACCATTTAATCCCCATCGGAGCAAGCTCTACATTGACATTTAAACCGTCACCCTTATAAACAGTTGTCTTCTGCGTTTCATACGAATTGTTCAATACGCAGAACCAACCGCTATCGGGATAAGCATTACATTCAGTGTATATATTTTCGCTGAACCACGATTTTTTAATATCGCCTTCTATACCGCCGGCCCAGTAAATACTCGTAAGTAAAAGCCGTGCATTGCGCACGTTGTACGGCAAGCCTGATATATACACTGCCCTGCCGTTGCCGAAATTATTTGCCGCTATTTTCACGCAGCCTTTTTCAACTACAAGATTGGCTGTGTCGTCGTTTATCGCGTAAACATCGTCAGTTCCGCCGCCAAAATCAAAATCCCTGCCAAGACCATCTACAATAAAATGCGATTCACGAAGCTGTTCCGTATACTTTGTGTAAATTAAAGTCATTCCAACTTCTTTATCAACGCCCAGAACATCGGCAAGCTGGAAGAAACGTCCCTGATGCTGTATCGCGGATGGTTCCCCTATTCCTAAAAAGCCGCCGCCTGAGTTTACAAATTCACGCACAGCGCAAAGTAGTTTTTGATCAAGCCAATTTTCACCGCCGCTCCACGAAGTGCCCGCCGCGCCGTAATTGAGCAATACGCGCACATCGTCCGGTACTCCGCTTTCACGAACTTCATCAAACGATATGAAATCCACATCAACAGGCATTCCGCAAAGAGCTTCTACTATGCCTATGTACGGGTAAAATTGTTTATATGTTTTAGCATGAGCAACCATTGTGGTTTGCCAGCGGCGCGCCTTACCCCAACTGTTGAGTATTGCTACCTTGAATTTCGGTGTAAATGGTTTTGCGCCGCCGATTTTGTCATATATCTCTCTGAATTCGTCGCATATTTCGGTTACCCTTGCGACAAAATCTGGAAATTCGGCGGCAAGGCCGAGGTATCCGCCGTAACCAATCCTGTCGAGCGGGCTTCTGCAAATGGAACGCCTAGCCGCAAGCCAGTTGGTATTGGCTTCGCCTGTTGGATCGCCGCCCGGATGGAAAGTATCGGGAAAGAAGTAAGGCAAAAAACGCCCCTCTCGGTACTTTACATTAGGCACATCGGCAATCATACGGCAGGTAACGCCGTCACCCACAGAGCCCACAATCGCATCCAGCCCTATTTCTCCCCAGTACTTGCCATAGGGTTCAGTGCCGATCCAGTGATCGCCGAAGAACATCATGGCTTCCTTACCTGCCGCATGAACCAAATCCACGCATTGTTTGGCAAGTTTTGTAACAAAACACTGCACAAAATCCATGTAATCAAGGAACTGTCTGGTCGGCACGCAGAATGCGCCGTTATGCCAGCCTTGCCTTACTATGTCCTCCGGGCGAAGGCGGTAGCCGTATTCTTTCTCAAAATCTTCAAGCAGGCGCGGGTTCACGCTGCCTGAATAACCAAACCACTCCACAATTTTTTCACGCTTCTTGTCGTCATAGATCAGCGTGAACTGATAAAAAAATGTTGTAAAACGCACAACATCAGGACGCGGATTATCACGCAACCAATCCTTTAAAAATTGCAGCACATGTTCGCGCGTTAGCGGATTGTAAACATCGTAGGGAAAATCGTGAGGCTTGTCGCCCCAGTTGTTGATAAGGTGGTTGTACATGCAGACCGCATCCCAAATCTGGAAAGCTAGAAAAGTAACGGTGTAAACATGCCATTTTTCCGCCTTAATTGTCACGGTTCCTTTGTCAAAATCCCAACTCCAGCGTTCCGGCGGCACTACCTCGCCGGTACTGCGGTCTATGACTTCCCACCAGCGGACAGGATCCTCCAGTTTGTTTATCTGTATTTCTTCCTCGTAATAACCTTTAAGTAAATAAATTTCGAGAGTTTCCGTCTTTGCGGTTGTATGCGGAGTCATCAGGTAGACCTGCGAAAGCTCTTCGGGGTGAAGCCTGCCCCATTCCAAATCTGCCCGCGTAGTTAGATATGTCGCATAAACTTTTTCAAAACGGCGCATAACATCTTCCGAGAGGCTGGTGCCGTCGCTGTTACGGATAGCGTCAGCGCCCCAAAGCTCGCGTATTTCGAGAATCTTTTCGTCCATGTTTCTGTCTGTAGGAAGCGTTACACGCCCATTTTTATATTTTGCCATGTTAACCATCCTTCTTGCAGTAAATTGATTCTTTTAATTCTAACAGATGTTTTCACCTGTGAGCTTTTGTACGATCTCCAGCGCTTTTTTCCACTTGGAATCCATTGAGCGTATCAGAGCGATTTGATTCCGGCTTCGATCCAGATTGTGTTCAGTCCGGCTGATATGGTAATAATGATCCCCTTCAAGGTAATCGGTAAGAAAACGGAGCGCCATGATCTGTGTAATTGTTCTGCCCGATTCGGCTATCAGGGCGATTTCTTCCTTACTGAGAAATTCCATAGCCTCCGCCAGATAACCCTCAAGCAGGCTCTCAAAAAAAACTGTGTCGAATTCTATTTTGGAAATATCCCGCTCATCCTCCGCTGCGGTAGTAGTAACACTTCGAATCAAATCCCCCACATCAAAGAGGCTTGTTCCGGGCATGACTGTATCCAAATCTATCACACAAAGGGCGCTTGAATCCGCGTCATCTATGAGAATATTGTTGATTTTCGTATCATTGTGGCATATTCGCTCCGGGATACGCCCTTCCCGTTGAGCGCGTAACAAAACAGCGCCGCGTTCTTCATTCTGCTTCATAAAGTCAATTTCAGCAGTTACGTCTTTTGCTCTGCCGCATACGTCTTTTTCCAGAGCTTCGTAAAAACGAATATAACGTTTTTCCATATTGTGAAAGTCAGGTATAGTATCATGAAGACGAGGCGGCGGAAGGTCGGCAAGCTGTTTCTGAAAGCGGCCAATACTGGCGCCCAGAAAACGAGCTTCCTGCGGTGAAGCTGTCTTATCCTTTGTATGGACGTTCTCAATAAAAAGATATGTCCGCCACCATTCACCGTTACTGTCCTGTACCCAGGGCTTTCCGTCTCTTGCAGGAACAACAGTCAGTGAGCGCCGGCTGTAATCCGGAACTCCTGCGGTTTGGTATTTTTCCGTAATATGGCGTGTAACCCGCAGAATATTCTCCATCACCTGATCCGGACGGACAAATACCTTTGAATTGATTCGTTGATGCGTATAACGCACTGCGGTTCCGGCTTGATTCCACCGGGACTGAAAAGTGTCGTTGATATGCCCGCCTCCGAAAGAAGAAGCGCTGATAAATTCACCGTAAATAGCAAATTGCCGAATTATACCGGCTACCATTTTTGAGTCCATAATTTTATTATTATGCGGATTTCAATTTTTCGCCATAGCGTCTTACAAACGTGTGAATTATCAATTAACCCACGAATAAGGTACCTTTAATACCTTCCAATATCTTTACGGTAATGCGCGCCGTCAAATCTGATTGTACCGGCGGCTTTATAGGCCTTTTCAAGAGCTATGTCCAATGAAGGAGCACATGCGGTAACACCAAGCACACGGCCGCCGCAAGTAAAAAATGAGCCACCTTTATATTCAGTTCCGGCATGGTAAACAACAGCTTCGCCGTTTTTTATTTTACCGTCCGTATCAAGACCGTCAATAGCGAAGCCTGTTTTATAAGCGGCCGGATAACCTCCGCTTACCAGCACCACGCAGGCGGAATGGGCGGATTTCCAGCGTATATCAACAGTGTCCAGTCTGCCGTCTGTAACGGCTTCCATTATATCGAAAAGGTCAGTTTCAAGGAGAAGGAGTATCGCCTGAGTTTCCGGATCACCAAAACGGCAGTTGTATTCAATAACCATAGGGCCGCACGGAGTGAGTATAAGCCCGAAGTACAGACAACCTTTGAAAGGACAGCCTTCTTTTTCCATTGCGTAAATAGTCGGCAGAAAGATGGTTTTTTCGCAAGCCTCGGCAATTTCATTCGTGTAATGAGGGTTTGGAGCTATAACACCCATGCCGCCTGTATTGGGACCTGTATTGTTGTCAAAAGCTCTTTTATGATCCATAGAGGAAACCATCGGAGTAACAGTTTTTCCGTCCGTAAATGCAAGGACTGTAACTTCAGGCCCTGTCAAAAATTCCTCTATTACGATATTTGAGCCGCTTGCGCCGAATTTTTTTTCAAGCATCACGGTATTAATTGCAGATAACGCTTCGTCTTTGTTTTCCGCAATTATTACGCCCTTTCCGAGCGCAAGCCCGTCCGCTTTTATCACAACAGGAAATGAACCTGAATATGATTTAATATAATCTAAAGCTTTTTTAGAATCTGAAAAAGTTTCAAAGGCGGCTGTCGGAATTCCGTATTTTTTCATTAAACCTTTGGAAAAAACTTTACTGCTTTCAATACGGGCAGCCGCCTTGTTCGGGCCGAAACAGCGTATACCCTTTTCTTCCATTGCGTCCACCATGCCAAGAGCAAGAGGATCGTCAGGGGCTACAACAACATAGTCAATTTTGTTCTGTACCGCAAATTCCGTCATTGCCTGAATATCCGTTGCTTTTATCTGCACACATTCCGTTTCACAGCTTATGCCCCCATTTCCCGGAGCCGCAAATAATTCTGTTATGCGCTCATTTTTTTTTAATAATTTAATTATTGCGTGTTCACGGCCTCCGCCGCCTACAACAAGAACCTTCACTTAATTTCTCCTCCGCAAAACATAGCGACAGCCTTCGGCAGAATTACCCACTCCCCTTCACGCATTA
>JAITFK010000185.1 GCA_031281555.1 Treponema sp.
CCAGCAGGTAAAAAGCGGTTCCGAGGAAATGCTTAACGGCAGTCAGGAAGTAATAAAGGAAAGCCAGAATCTGGAAAAAGTAACGCAGGAAATAACAGGCGGCATGAACGAGATGGCAAACGGAGCGGATCAGATAAATATAGCGGTAAACAATGTCAATGAGATGACCCAAAAGAACCGTGAAGCCATTGATGTTTTGATAAAGGAAGTTTCACGCTTTAAGGTGGAGTGATACTTTTTCAAGATAACGAAGCCGCTCGTTTTAGTTTTGTAAGAGGTAAAATGAGCAAAATTGTTAATTTATTTTTCCTAAAATATTGTAAAATAAACTAGGAATAAATATATTATGAAAAAGCCAAGAAAAACATCGTTCGCCAGATTTTTTATCGGCGTGTCTTTACTTATGATTTTATCAATTACGGTATCTCTGTCAGTAATTTTTTTTTACAACCTGCGCAGTATCGTTACCAATCTAACCGAGTTAAACACAAAGACAAACGTCGCCCGCTCTCAGGACATGGTTTTATCTTTTATAAATGAACATGAAGAAACCCTGAAACAGATCTCAATCGGTATTACGCATCTTTTTAAGCAAAGCGCGGTCTCAACGGAAACCGTCGCCGGATATTTACGCGATATAAAAGAAATTGCGCCTAACAGTCTTGATTTGTATTTTACAAATAATGTTATGTGGAACAAGCCGGGCGGTTTTGCCGCTTTTGCCGGAGGCTGGGTTCCCGATGACGATTGGGATAATACCCAGCGTTCATGGTTTACCGACGCCAAGAAAGCGCAGGGCAAAATAGCTTATTCCGAGCCCTATGTTGATTCAGAAACAGGCGACGTTATAATTACTCTTTCAATGACAGTCTTTAACAGAGAAGGAACCGACATCGGAGTAGCGGCGGACGATGTAGCTGTAAATGTTATGAAAGATATAATAAACGAAATGCGGGGGTTTCCCGGACAGGAAATGTATATCATTAATGCTGACGGGCTTTTTATCACCCATGAAGACATCAACGCTGTTATGGAACAAGACTTCTTTAAGGAATTAAATCTTGACAAATACCGTGCGTCCGTTTTGGGTTCCGCCGAATTCTTTAAAATTGATAAAAACATTTTTATTTATTCTTCTGCCATACCGCATACCGGCTGGATCCTTGTATCAACAATCCCGTCATCAATAATCTTCGGTGATATCAATACCTTGATTATGCGCCTGATCATTTTAAGTATGGTGATGCTGGCGGCAGTTGTCTTTGTATTGATCTTTTTTGTAGCGAGAAAAATCAGTTCTCCGATAAAAGCAATTCACTCGGCTCTGGAAAAGTTAAAGGACGGGGACTTAACCGTTAAAGTAGCAGTTAAGTCCCGGGACGAAATCGGGGAATTATCAGGCTATTTCAACCTCACAATCGACAAAATAGGAAATCTTATAGGTACAATAAAAAACAAAATCAACGGGCTTAATAAAACCAGTTTTGAGCTTTCCGACAATATGGGAAAAACTTCTGAGGTCTTACAGCAGATTTCATCGAATATTGACAATATGGAACATGTTATGGCTAAGCAGGAAAGAAGCGCCGAAGGAGCAGGCAAGGCGGTAGGTGATATTAAGACAAATATTGACAGCCTGAACAAGATGATAGAAGAACAGACTGAAAGTGTGGATAAATCGTCTTCCGCCATTGAGGAAATGACAGCTAACATCAACTCGGTAACACGGACGCTGGCTGAAAACAGCAGAAATGTCGAGGTTTTAACCGAAGCGTCTGAAAACGGTAAAACAGGCGTTCAGTTGGTGGCGCAGGAAATACAGGAAATAGCGCACGATTCCGAAGGGCTTCTGGAAATAAACTCGGTAATGGATAATATAGCAAGCCAAACAAACCTGCTTTCTATGAATGCGGCGATTGAAGCGGCTCACGCCGGAGAAGCGGGCAAAGGTTTTGCCGTAGTCGCCGGGGAAATCCGCAAACTAGCCGAGTCGTCAAGCAATCAATCAAAAACTACAGCGGCAATGCTCAAGAAAATAAAAACGTCAATAGACAACATTACAAGGTCTTCCAATGATGTATTGAACCGTTTCGGCGCTATAGACTCAAGCGTGAAAACAGTTTCCGAGCACGAGAAAAATATCCTTGACGCAATGGAAGAACAGGAAGCCGGTGGAAGGCAAATACTGGAATCCATTAGCCGCCTTAAAGATATAACGTCCTCTGTTAAAAAAGGCTCTTACGGTATGGCGGAATCGGGCAAGACTCTGGTTAAGGAAACGGATGAATTTATCAAAACAAGTCAGGAAGCGGCGGAGGGAATGGACGAGATACTGAAAAGCATTAATCAGATAAATGTTTCTGTAAGTCAAGTCAACGAGATGAGCCTTGAAAACAACAGGCATTTTAACGAGTTGGAACAGGAAACTAAGAAATTTAATGATTCGGCTGACAAATAAATAAAAGGAACCTCTAAAAACCCAAACGGTGTTTTTAGAGGTTCCCTAGGTCTTTTTAATACAAAAAGAAAATCTCTAAATTCCTATTGACAAACTAGGAATTATAGTTCATTCTTTACCTAGTAATCCTATATGGTTACTAACTATCAAGTAAAAGGAGAAAATTATGGCAAGAGTAGAAAAAATCACCGATCTTATCGGGAATACGCCGTTAGTCAAGATCAATAAACTTAATGAAGGCGGAGCGACAGTGTATGTCAAGCTGGAGAGCTTTAACCCGCTGCACAGCGTTAAAGACCGTATCGCTCTTTCGATGATTGAGGCTGCCGAAAAAGAAGGCAAAATAAAGAAAGGGACGGTTATTATTGAGCCAACGAGCGGCAATACCGGCATCGGGCTGGCTTTTGTTTCGGCGGTCAAGGGTTACAGGATAATCCTTACCATGCCCGAAACCATGAGCATTGAGCGTCGCAAACTGCTCAAAGCGCTTGGAGCCGAATTGGAACTTACCGAAGGAGCCAAGGGCATGAAGGGGGCAATCGCCAAAGCGGAAGAACTTGCCGCAGCTACTCCCAATTCGTTTATCCCTCAGCAGTTCAATAACCCCGCCAATCCGGCAATACATGAAAAAACCACAGGCCCGGAAATCTGGAATGATACTGACGGACAGGTTGATATTCTGGTTGACGGAGTGGGAACAGGCGGAACTTTGGCCGGAGCGGGAAGATTTCTAAAATCGAAAAAACCAAGTGTAAAGGTAGTTGCCGTAGAGCCTGCCGCGTCTCCAGTGCTTTCAGGCGGTTCGCCGAGCCCGCATAAAATTCAAGGGATAGGAGCGGGTTTTATACCTCAGGTTTATGACCCTTCAGTTATCGACGAGATTTACAAGACCGATGAAGTAAAAGCCGGAACTGCTGCGAGGCGGCTTGCGAAGGAAGAAGGTATAATCGT
>JAITFK010000024.1 GCA_031281555.1 Treponema sp.
GGCTAATTGTTGGGATATTAATTATAATACCGATTAATATGTTAATGACATTATTATTGTTCCCGAATGGATTGTTATACTCATTTATCATAGACTTAGGAATAATTATAATAATTACAATAAAGCAATTACTTGATAAAAAAAATAAGAACAATGGCAACTGCATATAAAAGGTCTGTAACTGCTTCGCTGCCTTCGGTGTCTCGAACTACGTAAAACGCAGTCGGAGCTTTAACTCTTCCCTCGCATAAAACAAATATATCTTGCAGGTGTGGGGCAAAGCCCTTGCGGGTGTATCGGTGTGGATCGCCGATGCAGCCACGCCAAAGCGTGCGTAAATAAATGCCACAGCCGTAAAACACCCGCAAGGGCTTTGCCTCACGCCGTAAGATATAGATGTGGCGAATTGCTGGACAATTGCCCTCAATAAATCTATACTTAAAATGACAAATGAAATACAAGTTAACCAAATATTTATTGATTTTTGCGTGTTTTGGGATAATTTTTGTTTTATCCGTATCTTGCACCAATTCCAAACCGGAAATTACCTATGGGTTTATGCAACTGGTACTGTATCAGGAAGATACGGGACCGAAGGAACATTTTTCATTTTTTGTAATCCCCAAAGACGAAGACGGTGTGGATAATCTGGACGAATTATACCTTTATCACGACAGGGAACAGCTTCGCTGGCAGATAAAAAGCGACGAATGGATTAACTATACGCAGGACGGAAAAAACTGGATAGGCACACGAAGTATTTCCGTCAGAGAAGGAACCCTTCCGCGCGGCGTATACAGGGCGGTATTGGTTAACAAAAGCGGAGAAACCGCTGAACGCAATTTTACTTTTGACGGCGCTGTCCGCTATCCGTTTCCTGAAATTGTAATAAACGACGGTCGGTATACGGTAAAATCGCAGTGGCCGTCCAACAGTCTTGTTTGTTATGACAGTACCGGAAATTACGTAACGACAGCGGATTTGCCTTCACTTTCAGGCGATGTATCCCAGTTAAAACTTCCCTCAAGCGTAAGGTCTGCTGCCCTATGGTCGGATGACATTGCGAATTCATGCAGCGCTTTTACGAATGTAGTTCCTGTTAATTAATGATTAAATCTTATGTTAAACGATTAGTGCATTTTACACCCGCCCAGAAAAATGCCTACGAAAAACTATCCGGCGCATATTTAATTCCGTTTTCTGAAGAAAATCTTGATTATAAAAAAACATTCGGCAATAAGAACGGCGTAACCCTTGAAATAGGATTTGGTTCAGGTCTAGCGACTGCAACCATTGCTGTTGAAAACCCTGATAAGAACTATCTTGGAATTGAAGTGCACCGTCCGGGTATCGGGCGGCTGTTATGGGAAATAGAGAATCGAAACATTCTAAATATAAAGATAATTGAGTATGACGCTGTACAGGTTTTGGAGAAAATGATTTCCGCTCTTTCACTTGACGCTGTTCATGTGTTTTTCCCTGACCCGTGGCCTAAGAAAAAACACCGCAAGCGTCGCCTTATTCAGCGTCCTTTTACGGAAAAAATGGCAAACTGCCTAAGAAATGGCGGCTATTTTTACATGGTTACGGATAATGAAGATTACGCTCTTCACGCTCTTGAAGAGTTAAGCGCCTGTAGTATCTTAAAAAATAATTATGAGAACTTTGCCGCTCCTCAAGGCTGGAGACCAAGAACCAAGTTTGAACAAAAAGGGCTTGAGAAAAATCATACGATTAAAGAACTTTTATTTTCTCGTAAAATATGAAAAAATAACTAACGGAGATTGACGTGCTGCTTACAGTTGATATCGGGACTTCCAGTTTAAAATCCGCTCTTTGGGACTATGAAGGAAAACGTCTTGCTTTTGCGTCTTTTCCCCTGTCTGTCAATATCAGCGATGAACAGAAATGTGAAGTAATATGTGGCCAATGGCTTCACGCTTTTAAGGACTGTTGCGATAAACTTGGAAATCTCATTTGTGTAAGCGTAATTGTTATCAGCGGTAACGGTCCTACGCTTGTGCCTGTTTTGGAAGGACACCTGCCGGAGAACGAATTATTTCCTGCGGCGGAAAACGCACGTCTTTGGCTTGACAGAAGGGCAGTAAAATATCAGGCGCAGGTTTCTGATATAATGGGCGGTTTTGTTGACGCAGGTTTTTTTCTGCCTAAAATTCTAAGCATAAAAAATGATGAAAACGAATTGTACCGTAAGGTGAAATATTTCCTCGGTTGTCCTGAATATCTTGCGTACACTCTTACAGGAGAGGCGAAGACTGTTTTTCCTTCAGACGGATTTGACCGCTGGTTTTGGGATAACAACGTTCTTGAAAAACTGGAACTGGATACGGAAAAAATGCCTTCTTTTATTCGGCCCGGTGAACCGTTCGGGACAGTATTGCCAAAAGCGGCTTCGTTCTTCGGTCTAAAAAATAACATTCCGGTAATTTCGGGAGGGCCTGATTTTTTTGCTTCTATTTTGGGCGCCGGAGTAACGGAACCGTCTCAGGCTTGCGACCGTACAGGTTCTTCTGAGGGAATTAATCTTTGTATAAATAAAAAAGTAAATGATGAGAGGCTGATGTCGTACGGTCATCCTGTTAAGCCGTATTGGAATCTTTCCGGTATTATAAACACAACTGGTAAGGCGATAGAGTGGGCAAGCGGTATTCTGGGGCTTTCCGGTATTGAGGATTTTTTTTCGCTTGCTGGGGAGAGCAGGGCAGGAAGCGGCGGACTTGTTTTCCTGCCCTATCTTGCCGGTGAACGCGCTCCCCTGTGGAATCCTTCGGTACGCGGACTTTGGCGCGGCTTAAGTATTAATTCGTCAAGAGGCGACTTTGCTAATTCGATTCTTGAAGGTATCGGTTTCGCGATCAGGGACGTTATTACAGTAATGGAAGAATCAGGCGAGAAGGTAAAACAGTTGCGCGTAACAGGAGGAATAGCGGGTAATGACTGCTTTAATCAATTAAAAGCCGATATTACGGGGGTTGAAATACTGGAGCCTGTTCAAAAAGAAGGAGAACTTCTCGGTCTTGCCGTAATAGGTTCATGTTTCCTTGGTAAATACTCATCATTTGGCGAAGCGTCTTCCGTAATGGTTCATGTTGATAAACATTTCAAGCCCAATCCGAAAAACGCGAGTTTATATAATGAGCTTTTTGAGAAGTACAGAAACAGCAGAGATTTGATTACTTGACATATATTTAGTTTTTTTATACTGTTTTATTGTTATGAAGAAACTATGCGCTGTTTTTTTTCTTGTATTTTTATTTCTCATATTTGGTTGTGAAAAAAAACCTGTGCCTCAGAATAAAAATCTTTCCGTCCTTGTTTTTATTACAGGCGTTATTGCGGGAAGTCCACCATATGAATTAATGGCGGATGGAGCAAATGAATTTGCTCGTCTTAATCAAAATGTAAATGTAAAAATATATGAGGCCGGAATGAATCAGGCTGAATGGGAACATCAGCTTGGAGAAATGGTTTCAAGCGGCGAATATGACATAGTTCTTGGATCGAATCCGTCTCTTCCTGAGATCTGCGCCAATGTCGCGAAAATGTTTCCGCAGCAGAAGTTTATAATTACGGACGCTCAGTTCGAAGGAAACCCTCAAATAAGAACGTACCTTTACAATCAGTACGAACAGTCACTTATGCTCGGGTACCTAGCGGGACTTATAACCGTAAGTAAAATGCCGAATGCCAATAGCCAAAAACGCATCGGCTTTATTGCCGCGCAGGAATATCCTCTGTTAACAAAGCAAATGGTACCCGGTTTTCTTGAGGGAGCCCGTCTTGTTGACCCCGCGATTGAAATTGACCGCCGTATAGTCGGCAGTTGGGGAGACGCGAATAAGGCGGCGGAACTTGCCGGAGCCATGATGGATGCGGGAGTTGACGTGTTTACGGCTATTGCAGGCGGCGCAGCGCAGGGCATGATAAAAACAGCGGCTGAAAGAGGGGCGTACATTGTTTGGTATAATATTAATGCTTACAATCAGGCTCCCGGCGTAATTGTAGGTTGCGGCATAATGGAACAGAAAAAATTAATAATGGAGATATTAGGCGATGTCCTTTCAGGTAAAGTACAGTATGGAATTTCACAAACGCTTGGAGTAAGGGAAGGTTATATTAATTTTATATTGGATGATCCGGGTTATAAAGACAATATTCCATCTGATATTCGGGAAAAATTTGAGAAATTCTTAAGTGATTTCAAATCCGGGCTTATAAACTATACTATTCCGTCACTTTGAAATAATGAAAGATAACACTTGTTATACGGTAAGTTTAAAAGATATCTGCAAACAATATCCCGGTAAAGAAAAAAAAGCCAATAACAAAATCAGTCTTAATTTAAAAAACGGAGAAATTTTGTGTATTGCCGGAGAAAACGGAGCGGGTAAGACTACCCTGATGAAGATTCTATGCGGTCTTGAAACACTAGATTCCGGAGAAATATTTATAAATGGAAAAAATGAGAAAATAAATTCTCCTCTTGCGGCAAAAAAGCTTGGAATAGGCATGGTTCATCAGCATTTTATGCTTTTTCCTGAATTCACAGTAGCGCAAAATATTGTTATGGGAACAGAACCTTGTAAATTAAAAATATTTTATGATAAAAAGAAAGCGAAAGAAATCTCGGATAAAATAATAAAAAAAAATGATTTTCAAATATCAGCAAAGCAAAAAGTAAAAGATTTAACTCTTGGACAGATGCAGCAGGTTGAAATTTGCCGTATTCTTAACGCAAACGCGCAAATAATAATCCTTGACGAACCCAGCTCCATACTTACAGAACAGGAAACGGATTCTTTATTTAAAATGTTAAAGGATATTGTGTCAGAAGGAAAATCGGTTATTCTGATAACTCACAAGATTAACGAAATAGAAAAAATAGCAAACCGTGTAGCCGTACTGCGAAAAGGAGAGTTAATCGGAGTAAAGGAAATTTCTCAAACTGATAAATACGAGATTACCCGAATGATGATGGGTGAAGATATTCCCTTATTGGAAAAAACTCAAAAAGAAGAAAAACAGAATGATCCTGTGCTTGTATTTAAAAATGTTACTATAAAAAGGAAAGGACAGAAACAACCGCTGCTTGACAAGGTTTCATTTACGGTACACTCAGGTGAGATTCTTGGATTTACAGGCGTTAGGGGAAACGGACTTGGTGTAATAGAAGCCGTTCTCGGCGGTTTTCTGCATCCGCAGGAAGGTAAAATTTTCCATAGGGGAAAAGATATTTCAATGTTTAATATCAGAAAATTGAGAAAACAGGGGCTTGCCTATGTTCCGGCGGATAGAATACGCGTAGCGAGCGCCGAAGACGCTACAATTGAAGAAAATATTATCATTACGCGCCGTCATGATTTTAAGAAAGGTATATTATTGGATAAAAAAGAAATTAATAGATTTTTTACTGAACTCGTACAAAAGTACAATATAGAAGGAGTGAGTTTAAAAGAAAAATGCTCAGTTCTTTCAGGAGGTAATTTACAGAAATTAATTTTAGCGCGCGAAATAAATTGTATAAAAGATTATATTGTTTTTTCAGAGCCTTCATGGGGACTGGATGTAGCTTCAAGCGGCTTTATCAAAAGTGAAATATTGTCGCTTCAAAAAAGAAACGCCGCAATTATTCTTTTATCTACAAATCTTGATGAAACGCTTGAGCTTGCGGATCGTATAATTGTTATGTATAAGGGAACAATTGCGGGTGTTTTTGATAACACAAAAGATAATTCAATCAGGGAAAAAATCGGCGGTTGTATGCAGGGAATTTTAAAGGAAGCAGGATGAAAGGACGTTTGCAGGCGGTTGGCCCGCCTGAAAAAGAAGACAATCGGTTTGAAGATATTTTACGTTCTGTGTCATTGTCTTTCGGCGTAATTTTTATTCCTGTTATAGCGCTTGCCGTATTGGTTCTTCTTGTATTTTTTTTAAGCGAAACTCCGTTTAAAACGCTTTATTATTTCTTTACAGGACCGTTCAGAAATGTTTACAGTTTCGGTAATATGTTAAATACCGCGATACCCTTGATTTTCGGAGCGCTGGGTATAACTGTCGCGATGAAGGCCGGAAGCTTCAATCTCGGCGGGGAAGGGCAGATTTATCTTGGAGCTTTTGTTTCCGCAGCAGCCGCTTTGTCGCTGTTAAATTACCGTATTTTTCAATTAAACATAATTACGGGAATCATTGCGATATCCGCCGGTGTTTTCGCTTCGAGTGCGTTAGCGGCAATAAGCGGCTTTTGCAAGGCAAGATGGAATACAAACGAGCTTATTACATCGTTTTTGGCGTCGAGCGCTGTTATTCCTGTAGTAAATTATTTTGTAACAGGCCCGTTTCTTGATCCGCAAACATCGCTTTTATCAACCGGAAAAATACCTGTAAACTTGCGTTTACCGCTGGTGTTAAAGCCTTCCAATCTAAATGGAAGTATTTTTATCGCAATTCTGGCGGTATTGTTTGTTTCTCTTTTTCTCATAAAAACAGAAACCGGGTATGAGTTCAGAATGGCAGGCAAAAACGAAATATTCGCGCGTTACGGTGGGATTAACACAAAACTGAATACTGTGCTTGCTATGGCGATAAGCGGCGGCTTTCACGGACTCGCGGGAGCTATGCTTGTTTTTGGAACTTATCACGCGGTAATAAAAGAATTTTCGGCAGGTCTTGGCTGGAACAGTCTTGCTGTTGCGATGGTTGCGGGTTTTTCCCCTTCACTTGTAGTACCTGCATCGCTCTTCTTCGCATGGCTCGCAGCGGGAGCAAGAATCGCTATGCAAAATACGGGCCTCACTTTTGAAACGTCTTCAATTGTACAATCGGTAATTTTCCTGCTTTCTACAAGTATTGTAATTAGAAATATTTCAAAAAAAAGGGGGAGAAAATAGAATGGAAATTCTCCCTATTCTTAAAAGCGCTGTAGTAATAATGATACCAATACTTTTTGCCGCGTCGGGAGGTCTTTTTCCCGCTCTTGCTGGAATTCTTAACATTGCGCTTGAAGGCCTTCTCCTAGCGGGCGCTTTTTCATCTTTAGCCGTTTTTCATTTGACAGGTAATATCGCTCTGTCTGTTACAGCCGCTGTTTTTGCGGCAATGTCGTTATCCGCGATACATGTTTTTGCTTCTTTTAAACTGCGCGCGAATATTTTTATCTCGGGGCTTGCGGTAAATCTTTTTTCAACAGGACTTTGTACTGTCCTTTCCGGAAAGCTGTTCAATACAAGAGGCGTGGTCGCTTTTCAAAATGACATAAAAATACCTTCTTCTCTTGCCGTCTGGTATCTGTTTTTCCTGATAATTTTACTTATAATCACATGGCTTGCTGTCAATAAAACACCGTTTGGCGTCAGACTGCGTTCATGCGAAAACAGCAGTGAAGCCCTGGTTTCTCTGGGAATTGACCCCCAATTTTACAGAATAATCGCGTTGTTTATGTCAGGGGTTACCTGTGGAATTGGCGGTTCCTTTTTAAGCCTTAACATAGGAGCGTTTGTTCCGGGAATATCTGCCGGAAAGGGTTGGATTGCGCTTGTGGTGATTTTCCTTGGAGGACGAAAACCGCTTGGTATCTTAGCCGCTGCACTTGTTTTTGGCATAGCTGAGGCATTTTCCAACCATGCGCAAGGAATCTGGAACATACCCGCTGACTTTATTCTGGCTTTTCCGTACATTTGCACCTTCATGGTTTTAGTAATAGTTTCCGCATTGCTTAAATTACACCATAATTTTAAAATATAACCCATTGAAATATTCAATTTTTTCTGATAACATGATAAAAAGCTTGATTAAGCGGATTTTTTTCATCAAAACGCGAGGTTATTTCAATGCCGGGTATTGGTCAAATACATCGAACTGAATATGAGATAGAAAACGACCGAGACCGTACAAATCCTGTTATTATTGTCGAAGCGCCTGGCAGAATTCATTTTTTGGGTGAAGAAGAGTCCGGTTTTTTCATTTCTGCCGCGATAGATCGCTATATTGAATTAGCTGTAAGCTTTAGAAAAGACAATTCTTTCCGTTTTTTTGCTTCTGATCTTGATGAAAGGAAGAGAAGTACCTTGGTAAATTTAAAATACAAACGTGAGGACAGGTGGGCAAATTACCTGAAAACCGCTATTTTCCTTTTTAACAATCTTGGATACCCGATGAAGGGTTTGAATATTTCATTTTGCGGTAATATTCCACAGAATATCGGGCTTGCATCTTCAATCGCAATAGAAACCGCTGCCGCCGTAGCGTTAAGAAGCCTTTTAAAAGCTCAAATAAACGATATGGAACTGGCGCAAAAACTTCAGGAGACACATTCAGCGCTTTTTAACCACTATGCCTCTCTGGTTGATTATCTAACCTGTATTTTCGCGCGTAAGAACCAATTTTTATTAATGGATAATTCATCCGGCGAGGTAAAAAAAATAAAATCTCCTTTTTCACGTTTTAATTTTTTGCTTGTAGATTCCCGCGTTCCCCGTTTTGGAGCGGAAGGCGAGCTTGCGTCCAGACGCGCCGATTCTTTAAAAGGGCTTGAGTTTCTTTCGCAAAAACTAGGTGGCGCTAGTTTCAGGGATATTGCGTCTACAGACGTGCTTGAGTCATTAGGAGATTTTCCTGAACAGATACGACGCAGGAGTATGCATATTGTAGAGGAAATACACAGGGTTAATGACGCGGTTGACGCTTTACAACGGTGTGATCTTGCGTCGCTCGCCAAAATTATTTTCCATTCTCATGAGTCTTTAAGGGATCTTTATGAAATTACATGCCCTGAAGTTGACTGGCTTGTCAAAAGAGCGCAGGAAATGGAAGGCGCCGCAGGTTCAAGAATGACAGGGCTTGGGTTTGGAGGATGTATATATACAATTATCCGCCGTGAAATCGCTGAAGAATATAAAAAACGTCTGGAAGAATATGAGCGTATTTTTGGGTTTCGTCCGGTAATTTATGATATAAAACTTGCCGCCGGAGTAAGAGTTGTCCCAGAGCGCAGGAGGGTTAATGCGAATACTGCTCACTAATGACGACGGTATTGATTCTCCTGGGGTTCTTCTGCTGGCAAAAGCCATGCGCGAGGCAGGGCACAGGGTTTTTTTGGTAGCTCCTGATGTTAACCGATCGGGAAGTTCCCATTCCATAATTTTTTTATCGGGCCCATGTAAATTGGCGGAGATTGAAAAAGATACATGGTCATGCTCGGGGACACCTGTAGATTGTATAATAATATCCCTTTTAGGCGGGATTCCTGAATTATGTATTTCTCTTGAGAGTAAAGAGCGAAATATGGGAAACGCGCCCGATCTTATTCTTTCGGGAATTAACGCCGGCGCTAATTTAGGTACGGATATTATCTATTCCGGTACTGCCGCGGCGGCGCGGCAAGGCAGCCTTTTTGGAATTCCGTCCGCTGCCCTGTCACTGGTTGAGAATGACAGTCCCTGGCAATGGGATGCGGTAATTTCATATATTACGGATAATCTGTCGGCGATAATAAGTTACTGGAAGGCAGGTTCTTTTTTAAATGTAAATTTTCCGAATATAGAAAAAAAACCTTCCGCTCTTGTTCCTGTTTTTCATTCTATACGGTATTATAATGATCATATAGTTACATTTACGGCTGACGATAACAATAAGTACTGTTTTGCAAAACCGGGGAAATCTGATAATACTCCTGAGCCCGGTTCCGATTGGGCTGAAGTTTTAAGAAACAACGCCGCAATAAGTATTGTAAAGTCAGAGCCGGCTGTCTTACAGAATACGGGTTAAATTTTTTGAGGGGAGGGATTAAACCGGTATGACACAGCAAAGCGGTGTTGACGAATCTGGAACCAGCGATGAAAAAGAATACCGCCCGGATATGAAAATTCAGGACGGGGTAAATCTTTATCGCATGAAAGAGTGGGAAAAATCCCTTAAAGAATTTTTATCGGCGGATACCTCAGGTTTTAACAGTGAAGAAAAGATGGAACTTACTTATTACCTTGGATTGTGTTACACGAAACTGAAGAAATACGAAGAAGCTCTTCCTTTTCTTGAACAGGTTGTTGTTTCAGGAAATGAAATACTCCGTGTTTTTCAATGCCGCATAACGCTCGCGTATATCTATATTATAACAAAGCGCGTAAAAATGGCTGAATATGAGTTAACAAAGCTTCAAAACAGCGGTATGGAATCCCCTTTGATCTATAATACGCTTGCCTATGCCGCTTGGCTGCAAAAACAGAATAAAAACGCTATAAGTTTATATGAAAAAACCCTGGAAATTGATTCCGGCAACGCTACTGCGATGAACAGCATGGGTTTTATACTTGCCGATACAGGCCTTGACGTTATGCGAGCGTTACGGCTTTGCAGAAAAGCTGTAGATACAAGGCCGCAAAACGCAGCATACCTTGATTCTCTAGGTTGGGCTTATTATAAAAGCGGTGAAATTCTGGAAGCAAGAACATGGCTTAGAAGGGCGCTTGACATTTCTCCCGATGAAAAAGAAATACAAAGGCATTTAAAAATAGCCGCAGGGGAGCCTCTTTGAGAAAAGGTTTATTCATAAGTCTGTTTTTTCTTGTTTCTGTTTTTATTTTTGGTCAGGACGATGTCAGAATACGTAATCTTGACCCGACAGGCGGAACAGGAGCGGCCGCTCTCAGCGCTTATGAAGAGTTCAGGCTTGGAGTTCATGCCTATAACCGTTTCGCGTATAATGAGGCGATACAGGCTTTTGAACGTTCTTTTTCTTTTAGACCGGGTGTACCGGTTATACTTGACTGGCTTGGTAAAGCGTATTACCGATCCGGTTATGAAGATACGGCGCTCAGGCAATGGAGAGCCGCGCTGGATATTTTCGGCAGAAACTCAAGCGCGGGAATGCTGCTTGGTTCCCGAATTGAAACCGTGGCAAACAGGCGTTTCCTTCTGCCGGTCGCGAATGACGGAGTACGTTATGTGGAAGCAGGACGTTATCCGGGTAAATACGGTGAAATTATTCTTTACCGTCAGCCATCGTCTGTTCTGCCGAATAATGACGGCTCTGTCTGGGTAATAGCGTACGGCAGCAATGAGATAGTAAAAGTTGATGTAAACGGAATGGTAAAAGATCGCAAGAGGGGACCTCTTAACGGATTTGACAGACCGTATGATATGGCGCGCGGTATTGACGGAAGGCTTTATCTTTCGGAATACCGCGGAGGCAGGGTAAGCGTTCTTAACAATAACGGAGACTGGCTCTCCTATATCGGTTCAAAAGGTATAAAGGACGGTCAGCTTGTCGGCCCTCAGAATCTTACTGTTGATGAAGACGGCTACCTTTATGTAGTGGATTACGGAAACAGCCGTATTTGCAAATATGATCCGGACGGAGTTTTTATTATTTCATTTGCCAAGAAAGACGCGCTTTTTCCGGGAATGCTTTCACCTACGGGAATAGCTGCGGCAAACGGCAAGATCTATGTTGCGGATAACGCTGGAAAAGTTATTTATATGTTTGACATTAACGGCAGTTATATAGGCAGGCTTGCTGCCGAAGGACTTATGGGACCTGAGTCACTGAGGTTCCTTTCAGACGGTACGCTTCTCGCTGTTGATGTAAACAGAATTCTGCAGATCGATGTCGATTCCGCGATTGTACGCGAACTGGGGTTTATCGGCGGAGAAAAAAACCGTATTACAGGCGCCGACATGGACAGTAACGGCAATGTAGTTGCGGCTAACTTTAACGCCGGAGAAATTTCCGTAATGACACGCTTTGATGATCTTGCTTCAGGCTTTTTTGTTCAAATACGCAATGTAAGGGCGGATCAATTTCCTGCTGTTACTGTTGAATTAACTGTAGAAGACAGACTGCGCCGCCCTATACAGGGGCTTGATAACAATAATTTCCTGCTAACGGAAGGTGGCAGAGCTGTAGGCGGACAACTCCTTCTTACTCCGGGCTATAAGTATAGGGGCGCGGATATTTCCCTGTTGATAGAACGATCTTCCGCTACTGCCGGTCTGCGCGATGATTTAGCGGCGGCTTCCCGCGATATAAACCGCGCTTTACAGGAAATGGGCAATTCAAAAATTATTTCCGTAATTTCGGCAAGCGCACAGCCGATACGAGAGAGGCACGAACCTTCTCTTGAAAACGCAGTCAGGGGAACAGCTTCTTCCTACAGCCCGCGCTGGCGTTTTGACATGTCTCTGCGTCTTGCTGCGACAGACCTTTTAAGCGCTGCTCCAAAACGTTCTGTTGTGTACATCGGAAGCGGAGATATCGGAGAGCTTGCGTTTGAACAGAACAGTCTCTCTGAGATGGCAAGTTACCTTGCAAATAACGGCATAGCGTTTAACGCGGTTATTGTAGGTCCGGGTCAAATAACAGACGCGGTTGAGTATTTATGCAGACAAACAGGCGGCAGAGCGATGCGCCTGTATCGTCCGAGAGGCATTGGAGAGCTTATAAAGGGTATAGCGGAAACTCCCTGCGGACTTTACAGTTTTACATATACTTCGCGCCTTCAGTCTGATTTTGGCATGGCATGGCTTCCTGTTGAAGCGGAAGTTTATCTCTTGGAAAGATCAGGGCGCGACAATACCGGATATTTTTCACCGCTTAACTAAAGGAATAATTACAATCTGATAATTTCGCAGTTTGACAGCGCTTCGTCAATCAAGGGCGCAAGCGTCAGTTTTTCGTATAACGCGTTTGCTTGTTCTGGATCTCCGTATAACACAGGATGATTTGGGCTGAAAAGCGTACAGCAATCAAAAAAGGGCAGTATTGAAATTTCATAAGTGCCGATGCGCCGCGCTTCACTGATAATGCTTTCCTTGTTCATGCCGATAAGGGGACGAAGAACGGGAAGTTTTATCCTGCTCTGTGTGCATGTCAAATTTTCTATTGTCTGGCTTGCGACCTGCGAAAGGCTTTCTCCTGTTATAAGACATTTACTTTTTATTTTTAGAGCGGCTTTTTCTGCCGCTTCCATCATTGCCATTCGTAAAAGAACGGTAAGCCATTGTGAATCCGCGTTCTCCTTAATACGCACTTGTATTTGCGTAAAGTTTAAAATAAAAAGGCGGATACCCGGGCAGTAGGAGGAGACAATTTCGGCAAGGCGGACAGTTTTTTGTTTTGCTTCATTTGAAGTGTAGGGATAAGCGTGGAAATGTACAGCGTCAATGTTCATTCCGCGCGCTGCCATTAAAAATCCCGCGACAGGAGAGTCAATTCCCCCCGACAAAAGTAAAAGCCCTCTTCCCGCCGAACCGACAGGGAGACCTCCAAGTCCTTTTTTACCTCCGGAATATATATACGCTTTTTCCCGAATCTCTATGTGTATTACATCTTGCGGAACGTGAATATCAACTTTTAAACCGTTTACCGTATTTAATACTGCTTCTCCCGCGTTGCAACACAGGTCGTAAGAATTAAGCGGAAAACTTTTATCGGTTCTTCTAGCTTCAATTTTAAATGTTTTCATTCCCCGCTCTTTTAATTTTTTCCCTTCTTCAATACAGCAGGCAAGAACGGTATCTACCGTTTTTTCACATGTTGTAGTTTTTGCCCAGCCTGAAATACCAATAAGTCGGGATAAGATATTCTCTACAATTTCTGATTGTTCATCCTGAGCTTCAAGATAATAACGGCCGGCTGTTAGACGGAATTTTACTTTTGTATTTGCGCGGGAAATCATGCGCGTAATGTTACGCTTCAGGATATTTTCAAAACTACCGCGGTTTTCTCCCTTTAATGTTAATTCAGCGGGTTTTAAAAGCCATGTACTTACAGGAATTTTAATACCTCCGCAATAGCGTCTAATAAGAGGTCAATATCCTCGTCTGTGGTTGTAAAACCCTGTGAAATGCGTATACCTTCTATTCTTAAATTTTCTTCGATACCCATTGCGGCAAGAACCGGACGTTCAGGCGATGATGATGAACAGGCGGAACCTGTGGAAACCGCAAAACCAAGATCGTCAAGAGCGCGCGCCAAAACCTCGCCGGGGATACCTTTAAAACCAACCTGTAAAATATATGGCGAAAATCTGTCTGTATTATTACTTTGTACGCTTAAATGCAGTGAACGCTGCTGTGGAATTATCGTACAGCGTTCAATGGCCGAAAGGGCAGTGATCAATTTATTCCAGCGAGCTTTTGCGCTTTCATAATTTTCGTGTAATGTTTTAGTACTTGCGTACATTTCCATGCAATTAGCGAGAGCTATAGCGCCTTGTATATTTTCTGTCCCTCCCCTTATTCCGTTTTCCTGTCCGCCTCCCTTGTAAAAAACTTCTGTTTTGCTCTGACCTGCAGAATGACGCAAATATAAAAGGCCAATCCCGCGCGGCCCCCCGATCTTGTGGGCGCTTATTGAAGCGGAATCAATTCCCCAGCCTGATATATCAATAGGAACTTTTCCCACAGCCTGAACAATGTCGCAGTGAAAATGAACAGGAGGAGTTTGTTTTCGAATAATGTCCATAAGGGAAGCGATGTCAGTAACGGAACCTGTTTCATTATTTACCGCCATAACGGATGCAAAGCGGACATCTTTGTATTTATCAAGAGCTTTTAACAAAGTTTCAGGAGTTACCCTGCCTTCCGAATCGACAGCGATAACGCCTGTAGGCTTTCCCATTTTATCAAGAGTGTCCATAGCTTCCCTGACAGAAGAATGCTCAGCGGCGGAAGCAACTATTCTTCCCTGTCCTCTGCGCATTAATGCGGAAAAAATAGCAATACCGTTAGATTCCGTGCCGCCTGAAGTAAAATAAATCGTATTAGCTGGAACGTTTAAAACAGCTGCGCATCTTTGTCGGGCATCTTCCAGAGCAAGTTTGGCTGCGCGGCCTTCACTGTGCAATGATGACGGATTCCCGTAAAGACCCGGTTCAATCGGAAAAAGAGCAATATCGGGCGCTGAGGCTGCCCAATCAAAATAAATACGTCTTATTTCAGAATCTTTTGTAATCATGTGATATGTTGATTAAAAATCAATATAAATATATAAAAAATATGGATAGTATTCAACATGAAGGGAGTTATTTTATGATTGTACTTAAATTTGGCGGTTCTTCTGTAGGGAGCCATGACGGGATTAAGCAGGTTATCGGAATTTTGAAAAACAGCGAACATTCTGGAAAAGTTCCTGTTGTGGTAGTTTCAGCATTCTCAGGAGTAACAGACACGCTTATCGGATTGTCCCGTTTTGCCTGCAGCGGCGAACCCTATGTTCAATCGTTAAACGCTCTATTGGAACGTCATATTGACTGCGCCGATAAATTTTTAAAAGGTAATGATAAAAAAGAAGCTGTAAAAATAATAAAGAAAAACATTGGAGAGCTTTCGCAGGTTCTTGACGGGATTTCTTTGCTGGGAGAATTATCTCCGCGAAGTATGGATTTGGCAATGAGTTTCGGCGAAAGGCTTTCCGCCGGTCTCCTTGCGGTTATTTTGTCAGCTAACGGAATAGAAGCCGACTTTTTGGATGCCAGAGACTTTGTAAAAACAAATGATGATTACGGGAAAGCATTGATTCTTAAAAAAGAAACCGAAGATTATATACACGGCTTTTTTAAAAATAAAAAAATAATGCAGGTTGTAACCGGATTTATCGGCTCTACTGTGGATGGACACACGACAACTGTAGGCCGTGACGGTTCTGATTTAACAGCGGCTGTTTTTGCCGCCGCAGTCGGCGCAAAAAAACTTGAAATTTGGACAGATGTTGACGGTATCCTTACAGCCGATCCTGATCAGGTAAAGAACGCTTTTAGAATAGATGAATTATCATATACAGAGGCGCTTGAAATATCCCACTTCGGAGCGAGAGTAATACTTCCGTCTTCTATTAAACCCGCTCTTGAAAGAGGCATTCCGATTATAATACGCAATACTTTTAATCCTGACTGTCCGGGAACAAAAATAACCAAAAACGCTCCGGCCGGAAAATATCCTGTAAGGGGAATCAGCTCAATAAACAGCGCCGTTCTTGTAAGTATACAAGGGTCAGGCATGGCAGGCGTTGCCGGTTTTTCAGCCCGTGTTTTCAGCGCGCTTGCGCGTAAGAAGATCAACGTTATGCTGATTACGCAGAGTTCCAGCGAATATTCGATCTGTTTCGCGATACTGCCCGAAGATGCGCAGTCGGCGGAAGCAGTATTAAAAGAAGAATTCGTTAATGAGATTCGAAGCGGGTATATAGAAAATCCTGTTGTGGAAAGAGATCTTTCAATTATTGCGGCGGTAGGTTCCGCCATGAAAAGTACTTCCGGCATTTCAGGAAGGGTTTTTCACGCTCTTGGCCGCAACGGAGTAAATATAATTGCGATTGCACAAGGGTCTACGGAAACAAATATTTCTGCAGTTGTGTCAAAGAATGACGAAGCCAAGGCGTTAAACGCAATTCATGACGCTTTCTTCTTTCCTCAAACACGTTCTGTAAATCTTTTTCTTGTGGGTACGGGAAACATCGGAGGAACTTTGCTCGATCAAATCGCTGAAACAAAAGAAAAGCTTGACAGGAATATGATAAAAATAAATCTCATCGGAGTTGCCAATTACGACAGAATGATCTTTTCGCAGGAAGGGCTTGATCCCCAAAAAACAAAAAACCTTGTAAATGAAGGCGGAAAAGGAACAGTCCCTTTTGTCATTTCTGATTTTATTGAAAAGATGATTTCGTATAACCTTCCCAATACCTGTTTTTGCGATTGTACGGCAAGCGATGATATTGCGGCATCCTATGATAAAATTCTTGT